>MNDG01000027.1 GCA_001914815.1 Acidobacteriales bacterium 13_2_20CM_55_8 | reverse complement strand
AGAGGGGAGTCTCCGCTGGAATTGCGTTCAGCGAAGATGGCGTGGCCCGCGCCGGCATGGGAGTGGACGCGGCGGACTATGACCGCTCCGGGCGTCCCAGTCTGATTATCACGAACTTCGCGAATCAGATGATCTCCCTCTATCACAATGAGGGCAACGGACTGTTCGTGGACGAAGCCCCTCGTTCTGATGTCGGACGCGCCACGCTGGTAACCTTGGGCTTTGGTTGTTTCTTCTTCGATTATGACAACGACGGATGGCCCGATATATTCGTTGCTGACGGCCACATAGAAAACGAAATCGAGCGAGTACAAAAGCGCGTCAGCTATGCTGAACCTCCACATCTGTTTCGCAACCTGGGCGCAGGCAAATTTCAGGAGGTCACAGACTCCATGGGTTCTGCGTTTGCGGCCCCGAAAGTCGCTCGGGGCGCGGCTTATGCGGATGTTGATAACGACGGATCGCTGGACTTGCTGATCACCACGAACGGAGGCCGACCTTACTTATTTCACAACGAGGGTTCCACCAACCACAGCCTGCGGGTGAAGTTGGTGGGGACAAAATCCAATCGGGATGGCATTGGCTCGGTCGTGCGGGTTACTTCTGGCGCTGGCAATAGTAAAGATCAGCAGTGGCAAATGTTGCGCAGCGGCTCCAGCTATTTGTCGCAGAGCGAACTTGTCCTCACCTTCGGGTTGGGCATGCAGTCGAAAGCAGATTCACTGGAAGTCCAGTGGCCCAGCGGCCAGGTGGATAAGCTCACTAATATTTCCGCCGGCCAGACTGTTACCATTCAGGAAGGCAAGGGCGTAATGGCATCGCGGCTATACGCCAAGCCGTCAATTGGCAAGGGCACGAAATCAGCTGGGTTGGAAAAGTTAGGTGGAAAAAAGGGAAGGGCACGACTTTAGTCGTGCCGAACCAGGCTTTTAAAGATGGGCTTTAGCCCCTGAGGGCGCTCTTCCGATTTTCATGAAATCCGCGTTCATCATTTCTATTTCACTTCTGCTGGTGACCCTGTGGCTTTTTGCCGCAGCTCCCGAGCAGGCCTCCCCCACCGCCGGAGCCGCTCGCCTGAATAACCTGGGCGTAGCCTACATGAACCAACAGTCCTTCGAAAAAGCTCTAAAAGCTTTTCAGGACGCCGCCGCAGGTAATCCCAAATTAACAGCCGCGCGCCTGAATCAAGGCATCGCTCTTCTCAGCCTGGGACGCGTCGACGATGCCAAGGAATTTCTCGAACAGGCTGTCAAACGTGATCCCACCAATCCGCATGCCTGGTACAACCTGGGTCTGCTTCATAAAAACACGAGCAACGCGCAGGCCGCGGTAGATGCCTTCCGCCGCGTCACCGAGATTGATCCCAACGATGCCGATACCTGGTACTTCCTGGGTAGCGCCTACTCCCAAACCAGGCAGTTTCCCCAAGCGATCGACGCTTTTCAGCACGCCATCAAACTCAATCCGCTACATGCCTCGGCTGAATTTGGACTATCGCGCGCCTATCAGCAATCCGGCGACGTGGCCCATGCCCGCGAGCACCTGCAACGCTTTCAATACATCACTCAGAACAAACTAGGCACACCCATCGGCTTGGCCTATGGCGAGCAAGGAAAATATTCGCTCACGGAAGAGTCGCCTGCCACGATGGAGAAGGTCGCGGCTGCAATTCCTGTGCGCTTTGTCGCAACAACCGAAACCGCGGGACTAACGGCAAAGCCAGCTTCCCGGACCAGCGAGGATGTCGCAGCGTTCCTCGGCCCGGGCGCATGTTTCCTGGATTATGACGGCGATGGCAAGCTCGACATTTTCCTGTCCGACAACGGCAAAGAAGGCGGAATCGCCCTGTATCACAATCGGGGCAATGGGACTTTTGAGGATGTCACGCGTCAAGCGGGATTGGATCCGTTCTTTCACGGTATCGGCTGCACCGCCGGGGATTATGACAATGACGGCGCGACCGACCTGGCTGTAACTGCCACGAATAAAATCCTGCTGTTGCACAACGAAAAAAACGGCAAGTTCAAAGATGTGACTGAGGCGGCAGGGATAAGAACCGACGGCTTAAACGTTTCCCCCACTTTCATCGACTACGATCACGATGGAGATCTGGATCTGTTTATTGCTCAGTTCACCTCCGATCAATTCTCTGTTCCCCGTAAAGAAGGGTTCGAACAGTTTCTTTTTCCTAAGGAGGGAATTGAACCGCACCGGGGAATACACCAGGCCCAGTTCAATCATCTTTGGCGAAATAACGGGAATGGCACTTTTTCAGATCAGTCGGATGTGACTGGTTTATCGGTGCCAGTTCCCACTCTCGGCGCTGTAGGAAGCGACTACAACAACGATCGTGCGGTCGATCTTTTGGTCACAGGCTGGTACAAGCTGCCCGTACTGTTCGAAAATCCGCGCGAAGGACGGTTCAAATATCGAGAACCACTGTGGAGTGAGCCCAGCGCACCCACGGTCGGTATAGCGGTCTTCGATTTCAATCATGATGGCTGGATGGACGTCGCTTTCACCCAGATTGCCGCCCCTGGCTTGTCGCTTTCTTTAAACCAAAAATCTAAGAGATTCGATCCCGTCCCCCTGCCGAAAATAAATTGGGCGCGCGGCTGGGGTGTCGCTGCCATCGACTACGATAACGACGGCTGGATCGATCTGGTTGCTGTCGGTGAAACTGCCGATGGCAAAGGCGAGATACGTCTGTTTCGCAATCTTGGTCCCGACGGTTTCCAGGACGTCACCACCGAGGTTGGCCTCGACAAAATCGTTTTGAAAGATCCCCGCAGCATCATCACCGGCGATTACGACGGTGACGGTGCCACCGATTTGCTCATCACGCAGAATCATGGACCTGCGGTGCTGTTACGCAATGAAGGCGGCAACAAGAATCATTGGCTGCGCCTCGCTCTCAAAGGACTGAACGACAATCGCAGCGCCATTGGAACCAAGGTAGAAGTTTTTTCCGGCGCCAATCGGCAGAAGTTTGAAATTGCCGGCTCATCCGGCTATCTCGGCCAGAACTCCACACTGATCAATGTCGGCCTGGGACAGGCTACGGAAGCGGATGTTGTCCGCATGCTGTGGCCCACGGGAGTCGTGCAGGACGAAATCGAAGTCGCCGGAATGCGCGAGCAAGCCTACAACGAGATTGATCGCCGTGGCAGTTCCTGTCCCACGCTTTTCGTTTGGGAGGGCCAGGGCTATGAACTTGTCTCCGATATGCTCGGCGCCGGCGTGGTCGGACACTGGGTCGGCCCCGGGCAGCGCAACATTCCGCGTCCCACGGAATATATAAAAATTGATCGCAGTGCGATTCGCGAGAAAGATGGCAAGCTCAGCTTCCGTCTGATGGAGCCTATGGAAGAGGTCGTCTACCTCGACCAGGTGCGTCTGCTAGCGGTCGATCATCCCAGCGCCTACGAGGTTTATCCCAACGAATATTTCGCCAGCAATCCGCCTTACGCGACGTTCAAAGTCGTAGCCAGCCGCAACCCGCGTCCACCGGGCGGCGCGTGGGATGAACACGGGCACAATGTTCTCCCTGATCTGCAAGCTCATCGATACATCGGCGATTTCGAATTGCTTCCGTTCAAAGGTTTCGCCAAATTGCACAGTCTCGAACTCGATCTTGGGGAGCCATATCGCAGCGGCCCGCTCCGGCTTCTACTGCATGGTGAGATCGAATACTTCACCGCCACCGGCATGTACGCCGCCGATCAGGCCGGCATACAGGCCATCGCGCCCTATGTGGAAGCGCTCGATGCGAAAGGGAAATGGATTCGCGTGATCGACGACATGGGTTTCCCCGCCGGCCTTCCACGCACCATGATCGCCGATCTCAGCGGACGCCTTCCCCAAGGAACCCACCGCATCCGCATCTCGACCAATCTTCAGATTTATTGGGACAGTATTTTGATCGATCGCAGCGACCAAAACATGAACGCTCGTCTGACGCCGATTCCGCTGGAAAACGCCGGCTTGCGTTTCCACGGCTATCCACGCCAGATCGAGGCTCAACCTCCCGGAAACGTGAAGTACAAATATGAAGAAGTCAGCCGCACCGGTCCCTACGCGCGCCAGTCGGGAACTTACACGCGCTACGGGGACGTCCACTCGCTGCTGACTGATTTCGACGATCGTCTGGTAGTCTTCGGATCGGGCGAAGAAGTTGCTTTGGAGTTTGATCCCAGTTCATTGCCAGCAGTCTCGAAAAACTGGACGCGCGACTACTTCTTCCTGGCCAACGGCTATGAAAAGGATATGGACTTCTACGCCGCCGATGGCGCCACCGTCGAACCGCTGCCATTCCGCAGCATGGGCACGTATCCCTATCCAGGCAAATCTTTTCCACTCGATGAAAAGCATCTCGATTACCTGCTGAATTTCAACACCCGTCAGATGTCTGGGAATGAGCCGCAAGGGTACTGGTACGACTACGCTCATCCGAAATAGGTGGTTGAAGGCGCGGGCGATAAGACGTCGAGGTGCCCCGCTTTTCGTGGTTTTTGAGAAGTGGAGCAAAATCACCAGCCTGCCCCGATTCCCGATTTGGCATTCCCTTTCGTTACTTGTGAGCCCTCCAGTGCCACTGCACAATTGCCGAAACCGGGAGGATTTATGAGCAAAGCAATCAGAACTATCCTGAGCCTTGTGGTCAGCCTAGTGCTGTTCAGCGTGCTGACGATGGCCCAGACTGGCGGGAACAACGCCGACAAAGATAAAAATAAGGAGCACCATAGCCGCCTCGCAAAAGTCGCGTTCTGGCGCCATCACAAAGACGCCGACAAGAATGCGAAACCGGCCCAGGGTACGCCGGCGCCGTCCAAACAGGCTCAGGCCAAGACAGCGCAGGTAAAACCGGTATCGGCTAAGCAGGTTGCTGGCAAGAATCAGAAGCCAGAGCAGCATGCCAGCAACATGAGCAAGCCTTCCGTCAAGAAGGCGCCTGCTGCAAACAAGACGAAGCCGCAACACAAGACGAAAGATCCCAAGACAACTTCGTCAAAGCAATAGCTTCGCAGACTCATACGGCCGGCGGGCGTCCCGCATCCGCAACGCAGAGATATCGCGCGTGGCATTTGATAGGGGTGCCCCGCTTCTCGCGATTTTCGAGAAGTGGGGGCCCTTTCCGCGGCGACGCGCGGACTTGCGGGCCTCGGGTTTTGGAAGGGATCGAAGCGCGCGCGGTCTTCCTTTTACATTAAACTAATTGCAGGTGCAAACCGTATCCCACCTGGTGACATGGAGGAGTTTTCATGATTGCTACGCGATGCGTGACCGCAGCGGTCAGTCTGTTCCTCATGACCGCGATCTTGCCTGTTTGCGTACATGCCCAAAAAGGAATAGCGGGGCCGGGCTACTACCCCTCGGGATACAACGGAGACATCTTCACTGGGGAATTTGCGCCGTCCGACAGTGCGGATCAGATCAAACTGGTCTACAAAAACGGGAATAAAACGCAGTCATTCGAAGGTAAGATCGAAAGTCCGTGCCTCGCGCCGTTGAAGGACAAACCTACAGAAGGCAAAGAACTCCATCTGTCGTCTATTCCGGCGGGAACTGTCCTCACCGCGTACTACGCTCCGACGACGCTAAAGGTAGATGGAAAGAAGGCCCATGCGAATCTGGTGTGGGGGATACGTTTTGACACGTTGAACGGACAGAAGCTGAGTAATCCCACCCGCCCAATAATATCCTGTTCACATGCAAACGCCCGTCCATTCCGAGTCTTCAACAACTGAGGGGCAAAAGTGTCTCCAGTTCCACTCCGGTTCCAGCCCCAACTCACTCCAACTCCAGCGGTCATCCGTTTCGTTTCTCTTTCACTGGCGTATTACCAGTAAAGCGCTAGAGCGTGTCGTTCCAAAATCCCTATTCCCCACCTTCGTTGACGGGTTAGGTGCTAGCACACTTTGAAACGACACATGATAGTGATTAACTAGTAAACACGAGCTGAGACAGGCCGGAGGCGAGTCCCAACGACAAGAACGGCGATCTAGGTAAGCCTGAAACAACGATCAAAGAACAGGAGCCGAAATGAAGCGCGCACCGCTCACGTTTCTGGTGGCAGGGCTCATAGCCGGAATCGCCACCGTTGCAATCGGAAGAGTATGGCCCGCGGTATTGATTAACGACGTCGGATTGCTGTTTTTTGTTGCGCTACTTGCCGCAATAACGGTCAGCGCAAGTTCGTCGCGAGTACGCAGAGGCCTTTGGCGGTATCTCGTGGGATTGATTATCTGTGCGGCAGCTTACCTGGGCGGGCTGTTTGCGTTCTCTGTTGCGGCTGGATATTCGCCAGACCTGCTTGGTATGCCTGCATCGTCTGCCATGCCCAGTTTCGGGACCGATGTGTGGATCGGGCTCTTGGTGGCCACATTGGTCTCCTCGGCCTGCATCGAGTTATTAGCTTCTGTCCTTACTGGCAGGTGGAGTAACCGTTTCTTCTTATTTCTGACGGCGGTCGGCTTCGTCACTGTGGCGGCAACCTATACGGCCCATGTACTCTTCCGTAAGCCTTGGACATTCCTCGGGGTTCTACTACCCATAGGCGAGGCGCTCTTCTGCTGGGTCCTCGGTCAACAAATTTGGGAATCTGGCGAAGGAACCACCGTTCGTACGCCGGCAGGGCTTTGATGTGCGGTGACATTTGGCGGGTGGGCGGTTTCAAGGCTTTTCACTATTTCCAATAAAGGAATGGCCTTGCTACGTATATATTTCGCGGATTCTGGATGAGAGCGTTGTCAAAACATTGACCTTCACAAAGGACCAAATAGAAATGATCGGGTGGGGAGCGATTTTCCCCACCTTCGACGCGGCCAAGGTCGAGGCCGAGGATTCATGTGTCGTTTCAAAGTGTGCTAGCACCTAACCCCCACCTTCGTTGACTTGCCCCACCGCCGTCCCTAACATGTCAATCCAATGATGATGATGATCGGCGACACCATCTCGCACTACCGCATTCTGGAGAAGCTCGGTGGCGGTGGGATGGGTGTGGTCTACAAAGCGGAAGACATTTCACTCGGCCGTTTTGTCGCCTTGAAGTTTCTTCCTGAAGATGTCGCGCAAGACGCCCAGGCTTTGGAGCGGTTCCGCCGCGAGGCTCGTGCGGCTTCGGCGCTCAACCATCCGAATATCTGCACCATCTACGAAATCGGTGAGCATGATGGCAGACGCTTTATCGCCATGGAGTATCTGGAGGGGATGACCCTCAAGCACATGATCGGAAATCGCCCGCTGGCATCGGAGAGTTTGTTGCCTATCGCGATCGAGACTGCTGACGCACTCGATGCCGCGCACGCCGAAGGGATCATTCACCGCGACATTAAGCCTGCAAATATCTTCGTCACCAAGCGCGGTCACACGAAGATTCTGGACTTCGGATTGGCGAAGGTGGGGCCGCGCGCCAGTGCCTCCAGCGTGTTCGCTGCGCAGGATACTCTGCCTTCATCCTCGTCGATGGCCGCTACCGGGGACGACCTCACCAGTCCCGGCACTGCTGTCGGCACCGTAGCCTACATGTCGCCGGAACAAGTCATGGGCAAGCCTTTAGACGTTCGCACTGACTTGTTTTCATTTGGCGTTTTGCTGTACGAGATGGCCACCGGTGTGGTTCCTTTCCGCGGTGATACGACAGGCGCGATTTCGGACGCCATTCTGCATAAGCCCGCAACCCCGCCGGTGCGCTTGAACCCGGACGTGCCCGCCGAGTTGGAACACATCATCGGCAAGGCGTTGCAGAAAGATCGTGAATTAAGGTATCAGCACGCCTCGGAGATGAAGGCCGACTTGGCGCGAGCCAAGCGCGATTCCGACTCGGGAGGCATCGGAGTTGGGGACACACGAACGTCAGCCGGCCCTGCTCGCGGAAAATATTTCAAGATAGCCACATTGGCAGCTGTCGTGGTCCTCAGCTTCGTTGCGGTTCTATTGTGGCTGAAGCATCGACCTGAAACACAGGTCAGTTCCGCGAAACCGACTACTGTCGCGGTGATCCCGTTTCAGAATGTTGGCACTGACAAGGATACGGATTATCTTCGCCTCGCGCTGCCCGATGAAATTGCGACTGCTTTGAGCTACGTGCATTCGCTCTCGATCCGTCCATTTGCCACTACCAGCAAATATCTCGGTCAAGACCTTGATTTACAAAAAGCCGGCCAGGAGATGCACGTTTCTAACATCGTCACCGGACACTATCGAAAAGAGGGAACTGAGCTACAAGTGATTTTGGAAGCGGTAGACGTTGAGAACAACCGCACCCTGTGGCGCGACACGTTAAACGTGCCCGCTCTGGATCTGATTTCCATGCGCGAACAAGTCACTGCCAAGGTGCGACAGGGTTTGGTGCCCATACTGGGTGGAGGGTCCGCGTCGTCAGAGATTGGCACTCGACCGAAGAGCGAAGAGGCCTACGATTTGTATTTGCGAAGTGTCAGCGCGCCCCACGATACCGCGCCCAATGCTGCCGCCATCGCGATGCTGGAGCGTGCAGTCGGTCTCGATCCCAGCTACGCTCCTGCTTGGGCAGCTCTGGGCCTCCGCTACTACTATGATTCGACTTACTCAACGGGCGGAAAACAAATGTTCCAGCAATCCAATGCCGCCAACGAACGCGCGCTGGCTCTCGATCCTGACTTGGTCCCGGCGGCCTCGCAACTGGTTACCAACCACGTGGAAGAAGGAGATTTAGCGAAAGCTTTTTGGGATGCCGAAGCCTTGGTCCGTCGCCGGCCCGAGAGTTCTCACGCCCACTTCAGCTTGGCCTATGTATTTCGCTATGCCGGTTTGCTGGATGAATCCACGCGCGAATGTGATGCCGCATTCGCTTTGGATTCGGGAAACTACATGCTTCGTTCTTGCGCCCTGACTTTCCTGCAACTGGGCAAGACGGCGCGTGCCCGGGATTTTATTCGGCTTGACGCCGGCTCGGAATGGGCCGCTTTCGCCACCACAATGACGCTCATGCGCGAGGGCAAAATCACCGAGGCTAGGGAAGGCGCCCGCTCAATATCCACTAATCCTTACTATCACAAGATTTTTGTGGAAGCCTGCCTGCAAGAGCGGCCGCCCTCGGACATGAATAGAATCGTGCGCGAAACCGAATCTTCAATCTTGGCGGAACCGGACCCCGAACCTCACTATTTTCACGGGGCTCACATGGCTTATTGCGATCAGAAGGAATCCGCCCTGCGGCTGCTTAAGAGTGCGATCGCCCATAATTATTGTTCCTTAAAGGCGCTGCAGGCAGATCCATTACTGGCCAAGTTGCGAAGCACAGCAGAGTTTGGGCCGTTACTGTCCGCCGCCATAGACTGCCAACAGAAGTTTCTGGCAGAACGAGACCGGTCCCGGAATTGAAACGGTCGCTAACGCCAGCGGACTGCTAAGAGAAATCGAATCGTGCGCCGCAGTCCGTAGTAATATCTCCCGCTGCGTCCCAGAGGTGCGTTCGGATGCCCGCGCTGCTTGTTCTTTTCTTCTTCCAGGTCTTACGTCTGTTATTCGATGATAGGTCGAATCCTGCGAACGACGCCACGGCGCTCAGCCGTCAAGCCGAGGAATTCGCTGCCAGCGGCAACTATTCCATGGCCGAGAAGAAGTTATTGGCCCTGGTGGTTATGGCCGAGCGACAGGACGGGCGGGATGCAATGGCAGCAGCCGTATATCTCCGAAGGCTCGCACAGCTTAAGGTAGAGCAAAAGGACGACGTTGCCGCCGAAGGTTTTCTTCAGCGGGTGCTCGCCATCCAGGAGAAGAACCTTAGCCCGAGATCTCCTGACCGCATATCGACGCTGGAGTGGCTAGCGCATTTATCGCTGACAAAAGGCGATGTAGACGGAGCTGTAAATCTCAACAGACGAATTCTTGGGATTCGAGCCGCGGCTTATGGCGAAGATGATCTGGGAGCGGCGAACACCCACAACGGTCTTGGCCTTCTATTTTGGCAGAAAGGCGACCATGAACCTGCGAAGGCGGCATTTCTTCGCGCGTTGGAAATCCGCGAAAAATATCACGACGGCGATGAAAAACTCCTCGCCGTGAGCCTCAGTAACCTCGCCGTGGTCCTCACAGAGGAAAGCAACCTCGAACAGGCCGAATTGTTACATCGGCGTGCTTTGTCGATCCGAGAGAGAGTACTGGAACCGGATGTTCCGGACATGGCGTTCAGCCTTGCTTGTCTAGGCGAGGTGCTCTGGCGGAAGCGTAACTACACAGAAGCAGAGCCGCTCTACCGTCGTGCCATCGAAATTCAAGAGAAAGCGTCTGGGCCGGACGATCCCCGAGGCGCGGGCATGCTCAGCCAGTTCGGCAATCTGCTGCTGGAAAAGGGAGATTATGCATCAGCCGAACCACTGCTGCGTCGTGTGCTTGCGTTGAAGGAGAAATCGCCCGGAGCTGAGCTCCTGCCGCTCGCTGATGTAATCCAGAACCTCGCGACCCTGCTCCGGTTGAAGGGCGACTTTGTGGAATCAATAGAATTACACCGGCGTGCGCTCGAAATTAGGGAAAAAGAATTGGGACCAAATCATCCCGGCATCTCCCTGACCATGGGAAACCTCGGATGGTTACTTTGGCAACAACGAGACTACACCGAAGCCGAAATGCTAATGCGGCGCGCTCTCAAGATCGGTGAGAGTATGGGAGAAGAAGGCAACTCATTTGTCGCAACCTCTTTGTACAACTTGGGATTACTGCTGCGGGACAAAGGTGACTACGCCGGCGCTGAGCCCTTGGTGTGGCGCGCGTTGGCGCTCGAGGAGAAGATGTTGGGGCCGAATACCACCGGTTGTGCATCGGCCTTGGAGACGCTTGCGTCTCTGCGTGCGGCTCAAGGCGATTCCAAAGGATCCGAACCGCTGCTGCGGCAAGCCCTGTCCGTAAAAGAGATAATCTACAAACCCGATCATCCTTCACTGGCATCCACGTTGGCGAACCTCGCCGCTATGCTCGAACAAAAGGGCGCAGCCGATGAAGCCGAGCCGTTGTTCCGGCGCGCTCTGTTTATCTACGAAAACGCTTTGGGATCACAAGATCGTGCCGTGGGCTCAACCCTGCTCAAGCTGGCGATGCTTCTCCACAAAAACGGGCGCTATGACGAAGCAGAGCCAATTTACCGGCGCGCACTTTCAATGTGTGAAAAAGCGTGGGGACCGGACCATCCCGAGACCGCAGGCGCCATGGGATTGCTAGCCAGGCTGCTTGAAGGCACCGGCGATTTAACCGGAGCTCGGCTGCTACTGGGGCGCGCTTACAATATCTCGGCCAAGACGCTTGGCGAAAGTCATCCAACCACGCTCACAATGAAAACATGGTTGAATGGAATGATGATAAAGTCGGCGACGACGACGCACGTCAACTGAAATCAGCCATCAGCGACGCTGTCCATAGTTTTTTTGCAGTTACTGACCTCCCGTCTTCCCATACCCCTTCGGCAGTGCCTTGGCGAGTTGCTTCCATGTCACCAGCACAAAACCCTGGTCCTTCAAAAACTGGCGAAATTCCGGGCTCTTCACCATGTCCAGATCATGTTGCCGCCAGGCCGCGCCCCAGTCAGGATGGTCCCAGGTAGCGCCACGCATCTCTTCATCGTCATACGCCAGATGCACGATCAGCTGATAGACACCGGGTTTTAGTGGAGCCAATGTCTTCTTGTACCAGTCCAGCCAATCTTTGGCGGAGACACCCGGCATCATTTGCAAAACACTGTCCACCATAATTTCGTTGCTCGGAACTTCGTAGCCCGGAGGAAGCTGCCTTGGCGTTACGCTTTCAAAAAGAACTGGCAAGCCATAGGCGTAACCCATGTGAAGGTAGACCTTAAACAAATCAGGGGTGGCGAACAATGTTCCCATGTGCGAGTCCAGGTGACTCAGATGGATGCCCATCCCTTGCGCGCGATCGATCTGCGCTCGAAGCTCGGTCTCAACTTCTGATACCTTCGCATTTTTCGCCACCTCTGGTGTGTCGAGCGGCAGATATCCTTGGGCATCCAGCAAGCTCGCCACTTTATCCTTCGAACTGACCGGACCCCAGCGGAAATCATTCCACTCGCTGTTCAGGGCCTGGTGAATTCCGAGATCGGCATCGGGATGGGCTTTGGCATAACGCACTACCTCGGGGAACCACGGGCATGGAACCAAGATGCTCGCCGAAGTCACCCACCCCTTGTCCAGTGCTTCAAAGATGGCGCGGTTCACCGAGTGGTTCATACCGAGATCATCGGCGTGAATGACCAACAGGCGCGCAGTCGCCGGATATCCCAATCTTTCTTGAACTGTGGGATTGGTCTGAGCGACAACCGACGTCGCCAGCAGAGCGAAAACCGTGACTACAATTCCCCGCAACTTGTCAGTAAGCATGGTTGTCCTTTTATCTGCAAAGTTTAAATGGCCGTCCATTTTAAAGCAGCAACCAGGAAGTAGCACTTGGCACTCGGCATTTAGCATTTAGCCCCTGATCTTTCAGAAGGGGCGCAAAACTCCCCAATCAGCCCGAGCGCTGATCTCGATTGCATCTACAGCGGCCGCGGATGGCCAAATGCCAAGTGCTAAGTGCCAAGTGCTGAATGCTGACTGCTGATTGCCGAACGCTATTTATGTTGACACCACCCCGCGAACCATAATCCAATACGCCCTCTATGGGAAGCAGCGCAACCTCCTCCACTGCCACTGGCCCACGCCTCAGAAGGACTCTCACCCTCTGGGATTTAATTCTTTACGGCGTCATCGTGATTCAACCCGTGGCCCCAATGTCTGTATTCGGCGTGCTCAGCGATCGCGCCCGCGGTCACGTCGTAACCACACTCCTCATTGCCATGGTGGCCATGCTGTTTACCGCGTTCAGCTACGGCCGCATGGCGCGTGCTTATCCCAGTGCCGGCTCGGCGTTCACCTACGTCGGTCAGGAGATCAATCCGGCGGCTGGTTACGTGACGGGTTGGAGCATGGTCATGGACTACATGCTCAATCCCATGATTTGCATTATCTGGATCAGCCAGCAGGCGCACGTGTTCGCCCCGGGCGTGTCCTATTGGGCGTGGGCAATCTTCTTTGGGATC
>MNDG01000036.1 GCA_001914815.1 Acidobacteriales bacterium 13_2_20CM_55_8 | reverse complement strand
CCCTTGCGCTTCACTTAATTTTTTGCAATTCACGTGGGGAGACAATCTTAACAATCGCGGGATGAATCTCCCATAGAGAGTTCACGTTACTGCTCCCGCGAGGCTCCGCGTTGTCACAAGTGGGCTTACGAGAAAGCACGGAAAGCAGTTGCATAGAATGGTCTGGCCATGTTTCACGAGAAAAAGAGGAAAGCCAGTTAGCCGTTTTGCACATTTGCACCAAAAATGGGCGTTGAAAAGGAAACTGCCTGTAGCGGAATATTTGTGCCCGAATTAAGGAGGGGAAAAAAGCAATGCAAAATTATAGCTTGGACGAACTGCGCGAGATGAAGGAACTGACCGAGACCATCAAGCAGAACCTTGCTGCTATCGAGGCATCGGGCTGGACGCTGAACGACCTCGATGACATGCGCACCGAATCGATAGCCGTGGTAACCAACTTGGCTGTCATCGACGAATCAGAGTGGGACCTCGATTCAATGGAGGACATGCGAAAAGAAGCGGAATCGACCGTTGCGAGGCTGGAGGATATCGAAAAAGCAAGCTAGCGCCGACGAGGGACAAAACCCATGCGAAAAAGGTGAGAACCGCCTGAGACATCCGAAAATCAACGACACTTCAGTGGAGAAGGATTAAGCTGCTTTGCTGGCGTCGTCTTGTTTGGGGTTGCACTTATGGGTGTCAAACTCAGCGTAAAATTGCTCTATTGCCTTCTGAGGCGTGACAGCGGGTGACTGGTCTACCAGGAATTTCACTTTGCATCGGCTACAGACAGCCGAGGCAGGGATGCCGTAGACATACCAACAAATCTCGGGGATCAGCCATACTCACAGTTTCCCACAGCCTGGAACCGAACGCCACGTTTTTAGCTCCGCCAGATTATCCTCATCGCCTACCTTTTTTTCGCGGCCAAGGAGGTGCCATTCTATTGAGGATGTACGGGGGTAATCTAGTTCATCGCCGCAGGTGAAGATAGCCTTTTCATTGTGGCGAATAGATTCCGAGACCTCTGCCGTAGAGCTTCCATCGAAACAAGACCCCGCCGAGCTTGAAAGCCTCAAAGACGCATTGCGATTCATGCTTCGCACTGAAGCGGCTCCGCCACGAACGCGACGCCCGAGGAGTTGGAAATCTGCAACGGCAGCTGGAATACTTTGAGTCGGAGTTGTCTAGGGGCAGGAAGAAGCCAATTGGCCGAGGACAGGCTAGACGGTAACAGCCTAAGGGTACTCAAAAATGATGATGCCCCAAATTCGCTGTATGAGGTTCTCAACTTTGGGGGTTCCAGCGACGGTACCGAGATCCGTCATCACGCCGTTGCTCCGCAGGAAGGCGTGTTTTATCTGGTCTCCCATTGGACCGGGAGCCCGGCAAGGCCGACAACTTCGCCGCCATTGCCGTTTGCAGCCGCGTCGCAACTCTCCATTCAGTGCACACCCGCATGCCGATGGTGCGGGGAGTTCCGGTAGTGTTCCGCCAGCAGGTCTTCGCCCCAGTCGCCGTTGAAGTCGCGCCACACGCAGTGAATGTGATTGGCATTGTTCTGGGTGTTGTCGTACTCGATCAAAAACGTGCTGCCTTGCACGCGGTAGTAGTGGCCTTCGCCTTTCTCCAAGCCGCCCATCCATGCGAATTTGATCTGGTCAAAGCCTGCCTGGCGGATTTTGTCCAGCCGCTGGCGCGCCTCCGCTCGCGGTTGCGCGCTCAGGTACTCTTCGATCAGGGCCAGCAGCGTGCCTTGCTGATCTTTGGTGAATTTCTTATAGGCGATGCCCCTGTCTTCCTGGATGGCCGCTTTGCGCTGGTTCGTGGTCACAATATCGCTGGGCGCGGTAACGCTGACAACGGCGTCGGCGCGCTGCGCGGCGGTGAGGGACTTCACCAGTGAGCGTCCCAGATCTTCCTCGGCGCTGAGCAGCCGCGTCCCTTTCATCGGGCCCTCGCGCACCTCCGCTGGATTCGCGCCGAAAAACTGCGGGCTGCTCCCGATTGACTTGCCACTCACAATCGTCCAGTTTTGCGAACAGTGATGGCCTTCATAGCGCCAGCCCCAGGCGCCATCCGCGGCTGGTTCTCCAAAGAAGGTAAAGAAGTACAGATCGGGATCGCGCGTGGGTCCGCGGCCTTGCTCCAGTTCGCGTAGCACGTCTTCGAGCTTCCGGATCGTCTCCGCCTTGGTGTAGCCCTTCTCGCTCAAGCCGGCGTGCAAAAGTGCCAGCGCTGCCTGCTGCTGCGATGCGTTCAGCTCTTTCAGCGGAACGCCCTTCCTAGACACCGGTGTGTAGAACCAGTGGAACCGCTCCTCGGAATTGAACGGCAGCGTCGCCTTCGACTTCTGTGCTGGATCCAGTGTTGCTAGGAACTTGCGCGCGGCATCCCGCATGGTGGAAGTAGGTGGCGCGGTCTGCGCCACGCCTGTCTCCGCGATACCAAGCACGAGCACTAACGCCAACCAGAGCCGCATCCTCACGTTGCCTCCTGTTAACTTGGAACATATCGCGAACTGCTCAATTCTGCTGAGGCATTTGTGAGAGAAGTTCTAGTCTTTTTTGATCGAAGGGCCTGCCTCAGTGATACTTCCCGGGGCCAAGTCGGTCTTGATCGTAATTTTCTGTTTGGGCAACAGATTGACCTCGGTCTCGAAAGCCTGGTATCCGGGTAAAGCGATCTTGACCCGATGTTTCCCAGGGCTCACCAGCATCGCTCGCCCAATCCCACTAAATTCACGGACGGTCCCCACAAAACCGTCGTCTACGAAAACAGCTGCTCTGTCCGGTGTGACTTGGAGCTTTAGCTGAGACGTAACGGTAGGAAATTGGGCTCTAGGATCCTTCTGCATGGTCACATGCAGCACGACTTTCTTCCCCGGCTCCACAACCACCTTCTGAGTGAAGTCCATGTACCCTGACTGGCGCACCGAAATCTCATGTTCGCCCGGCAGAAGTAACACTTTCTTATCGTCCTTGAGCTCTCCCGCGTAGCCGACATATTGCCCATCGATCCATACGCCTGAGGTCTTCTCCGTCTTAGTCTTGCCGACGAACTGCACCTCTCCTAGGACCTGGTTCTGCGAGTACGACGGAATAGACACCAGCAGGACCAAAACAAGGAGCAGAGCCGCATTGCAGGATGATCGTTTTGTCACACGCACACCACTCCACTACAGCTTAGCGGCTGCGATTTGCCGGGGAATGAAGCATTCAGCTGACCCCAAACATTGATCGACCACTTACAAGAATCGCTGACCATCTTTATTTCCGTGACCGTCAAATGTCCGTGCTCAGCATCACTTTTCTTCATGCCGCTGTCCTTCGCAGCTTCTTTCGCGTCTTCCTTCGCGTCTTCCTTCATGTTGTGCATTTTTGCGAGACAACTCCGGTCGCAGTCACCGTATGACCCACATGCTCGGCGAGAGCCACTCGACTGCTCCGCACCACCCAGGTGCTTCCGTCATTTCCAGTGGACAGGAGTGTTTGGCGCTATCACCTTTTGACAGGCATCCGGTGATATCCCGTACCCACGCCTTTTCCTTCGCAAATCCAAACGTACAACTGGCAAGAATTACACACAAAAGCAGCTTGATTCATATTTCTCCTCTCAGGATGAAAGCTTTACGCTCGACTGAGATGACGATAGCACGGAATGCGCTGCGGACGGGTTTTGGGTCTGGTATTTTGGCAGATTCCACCGATCTTCACTCAGTTCAGCCTCGGAGCCACCACGAGTTGCGAACTGCGGTTTACAAAAGGCAAACTCAGCAAACGTTTTCCAAGATATGCTAAGATGCGTCCGTTGTTTTTAATTGTATTCAAGCTAACTATGGATATTCGGGAAATCGCGAGGCGCGCGAAAGTTTCTACCGCCACGGTGTCACGCACCATTAATCATATTCCGACGGTAGACGCTCAACTCGCTAAGCGGGTTTGGAAAGTAGTGGACGAACTTGGATATTACCCGAACACGCAGGCGAGGGCGCTGGTTTCTGGGAAAAGCCGCATCTTCGGCCTGATTGTTTCCGAAATCACGAATCCCTTTTTCCCGGAGATCGTTCAGACGTTTGAGGATCTCGCGGTTCAGCACAACTACGAAATTCTTCTGACTTCCACGGTGCACGACCCAAAGAGAACAGAGTTATCCGTGCGGCGGATGATCGAACGTCGCGTGGACGGTGTCGCCATCCTGACATTTGGTATGGAAGACTCTCTTCTCGAGGATCTTCGATTTCGAAAGGTGCCATTAGTATTTGTCGACGTTGGGCCGGATGTTCCAGGAGTGAGCAACATCCGCATCAACTACCAGAATGGTATTCGGCAGGCGGTGCAACACCTTGCCGCTCTGAGACATACGAGGATCGCATTCGTAACCGGGCCGTTGCACCTGAAATCGGCGCTAGCGAGACGAGAGGCCTTTAAGCAGTCGATGGCGGAGATCGGATTGCGGGTTGCACCGGAATTGATCGTTGTGGGAGATCACACCATGGAGGGCGGCATGAGAGAGTTCGCCAAACTCATACGCTTGCGCAATTGCCCGACGGCCATCGTCTGCTCGAATGACATGACGGCAATTGGCGTCATGCGGGAAGCGTACGAATACGGCATCAACATCCCGCAAGACCTTTCGGTCGTCGGCTTCGACGATATTCGACTGTCCCATTTCACGATTCCGCCATTGACGACGGTGCAGATGTCGCAGATAGAACTGGCCAAGATTGCATTCGAGGCGCTAATGAACGAGGTACAGCGAGAATCCCCCGCACTGGGAAAAACTGAGTACCCGTTGAATACGAATCTGGTATTAAGACGTTCCACAGCTCTGGCTGCTGTGCAAAACCGACGGATAAAGTTCCCCAAGGGCAGCCGTGCCACCTCAGGGAAGTTACCAACCAGTTTCGAGCCCACAGGGCGGTAGATCCCGAAAGCGTTTGCCCGGAATCTCGTCTCTTTGTTGTCCCCTAAAGAAAAAGCTTGACAATAGCACCGCATTGGCAGCAGTATATTGCCGCTTTTCTGAGTAAACGTATACTCTAATTTGGGGGGGGCCCGCATGTGATTCCCCTTGGGCGAGCTGCTCGGGAATTGAGCCAGTCGTGAAAGCGGTGCCGAGACATTTCTTTGTGGAGGGCGCTGTGAAACAAGTCAGATTAGGTGCGGCGTTTGCAGGTTTTGTGCTTTTCCTCTTGGTGCTCTTCCCGTACCAGACGAGGGCGCAAGGATTGTTTGGAACCATCAGCGGGATCGTCACCGACCCCAGCGGTGCAGTGATTCCGGGTGCAACGGTGAAGGTGAGCAACGTCAATACAAATGTCACCAAGCTGCTGGCCACAAACAGCGCAGGTGTCTACAGTGCTGGAAGTCTAAATCCCGGCACATACAAGGTTGAAGCCGAGGCGAAAGGTTTTAAGACCGCCGTTGCCAACAATATCGTTCTCGAAGTGAATGCCAATCCGAAAGTGGATTTGAGTCTACCAGTGGGTCTAACCAATGAGGTTGTGGAAGTAACTGCTGCCAATACGCCCATATTGCAGACCCAGCAATCTGATCTCGGCCAGACTGTGAGCCAAAGGCAGTTGGAGCAGTTGCCGACGTTCAGTTCGTCCGGTCGCAACCTTTATAGTTTGCTGCCGCTGGCTCCCGGGGTATCGCAGCAAACCGGCTGTGAATTCTGCGGCAACAACGGCAACGTTCGGGTGAGCGGGAGCCGGCCGCGCAATGACGACAATGTCCTCGACGGCAGCACGATCACTGCGCCGGTGTTTGGTGGGCAAGCGGTTACGCCCTCAGTGGACGCCATTCAAGAGTTTCGCATCGAGCAGAACAGCATGTCAGCAGAATATGGGAAAGCCGGCGGTGCGATCGTCATCGCAGTGAGCAAGAGTGGCACCAACACCTTCCACGGTTCGGCCTACGAATACCACCGCAACCAGGACCTCAATGCCAGAAACTATTTTGAGGATCCTACGCAACGGAAGAACCCGTTCACCTATAACGAGTTCGGCGGCAGCATCGGAGGGCCGATTATCAAGGGCAAGCTATTCTTCTTCACTGATTATCAGGGAATCCGCTCCCACGGAAGCGGAGCAGTAGGAAGTAACACGGTACCGAATGCTGCCTTCCGCAGTGGCGATCTTTCTGCTTTGTGTACTGGTAGCTTCGACGGCGCCGGCAACTGCTCGAATTCGGGTGAACAAATCCATTATCCAGGTACTACCACCGCGGTGCCTTTCAATACCATCCCTGCCGGACAGATCAGTCCAATTTCGCAGAGTCTGCTTGCGGTTTGGCCGACGGGCACGACCGCGGTGGGGACTGGAACCGATCAGTTGCTTCTCAGTTCGCCGAATAACAACACCGTGAACCGGTTTAATCCGCGTGTCGATTTCCATCCCTCGCAGTACGATCACATTTTTGGTGCGTTACATACTCAGCGAGGACGGTCTCTCGATTACAACCTGATCGTTGGCCCAGCAGGCCAGCGCACTCAACGATCAAGCGACTACGCAACCACTGTAGGATGGACGCACACCTTCAGTTCGACTTTGCTCAATGATTTTCGCTTCGGGTACATGCACCGAATCGGTGATAGGACGCCCTACGGGGCAGGAGCTACCTCACCCACCGACTTCGGAATCAGCGGCATTCCTGACTGTTTGCCGAGCGTTCCTGATACATCGGGGGGAACTCGATGCGGCACACCGGGAGTAAATATCAGCGGGTTTACCAGCATTTCTAACAGCGGGATGCTTTATGAACCGGCCTCCACTTTTCAATTCGGTGACACGGTCAGCAAGCAGCTCGGCCGGCACAGCATCAAGACCGGAGGTGAATTCCGGCATTACTCGATCGACAACTATCAGCCGAATGGCGTCGTCGGCAACTTTAGCTTTTCAGGCTCCCAAAGCGGAAATGCCTTCGCTGATTTTTTGTTCGGAGTGATCAATAACGGTAGCGTTCAGGTCCAGAACACGTTCGTCTCCTCTCGCGCCTGGTCATATTCTTTTTTTGTCCAGGACGATTTCAAGCTCACGTCGAGACTGACGCTGAATCTGGGACTGAGATGGCAATACGATCAGTCCTTCCATGAGATTCATAACGGGGATGCGTTCTTCAACCCATACACTGCCCAATGGGAGCAGTTCGGAGTGAATGCGCCGGACACACCTTTTGACCCATCGAAGACGCAGTTTGAGCCGCGGGTTGGATTTGCGTGGAACCCGCATGGTGGTTTCGTGGTTCGCGGAGGCTACGGCATCATGCATCCCGGCGCCGTCGGTCATGGTCGAGCTGGGGACGGACAGCCTGGCCCAAATCTTCTTGCCGGCACCTCATTTAGTCCTGCCACTAACTGGGCGAGTCTGCCTCCCGTGGCGAGCCCTGATCCCGCCGCGATCACCGCCCCTCTGCCTGTCAACAGAAATGTGTTCTTCTCTTCGTGGGCGCCGCGGAAGCAAACTCCGACTTACATCCAACTGTGGAACCTGACACTCGAGAAACAATTCGGTTCAGACACAGTCGCTCAGGTCGGCTACGTCGGCAGCCACGGCACGCATTTGCCGATTAATTATGCATACAACATTTGCCAACAGACCCCTCAAAGCACTGCGGCACTCCCAGATGCGTTCTCTGCTACAACCAGCCCGCACTGCCCGGCTGCTGCCGCGGCGGTGATCGCTGGTGGCGCGTCAGTGTACTGCTGCCTGACCATAAACCCGGGCTTCTGGGGACTTTCTAGCTCGGTCTACCATTCGATGCAGGCAAAGATCGATCATCGCTTCTCCCATGGTTTCTCGCTGCTGGCCAACTTCACTTGGAGCAAGCTGATTGACGATTCATCCTCGGATTGGGGTGGATTCTGGTCACTCGATGTTCTCGGGCAGGACTTCTACAACCGCAAGGCGGAACGTTCGGTAAGTGCCGGCGACATACCTGCTCGCCTCACCATCGCGCCGATCGTGGAGTTACCTTTTGGCCGGGGAAAAAGGTGGGTCAATGAAGGGCTTGCCAGCCAGTTGATCGGCGGGTGGCGGGTCAGCGCCATTTACACCATCAGTGCGGGTTCTCCGTTCGGAATCACGGACAATTCCTACGGTTTCTGCAACGGCGCAGGAGTACTGTCGGACCGTCCCATGATGATTGGCAGTCCCCTCCCCACGGGCTTTCATCAGACTGTCGCACATTGGTTCGACACCAGTGCGTTCGATTTTTCTGGGACGTGTCCAGCCAGCAACCTGGTAAATCTCACGGGACCCTTCGATGTGACAAAGGCGTTCGGCAACGCTCCACGATACTTCTCGAATCTACGCAATCCGGGAGTCAACAATTTTGATTTCTCTCTTCAGAAAGATTTCAGGATTCCCGCCGGGGAACAAACGCGCCTTACGTTTTCTGCCGATTTCTTCAACCTGCCGAATCACCCGGAGTTCGCCGAGCCCAATGCGGACCCGCTAAACCAGAATTTCGGAACCATTGGCCGGACCGCTTTCAACAATCGGACGATACAGCTTGGACTACATCTGTATTTCTGAATGGATTACATAAGCCGGCGCAGAACGGGAGTGCTTACAGAATGGTGCTCCCGTTTTCAGTCGTGCGGTTGCTGTAATTTGTGAATGACTGAACGATCAGATTCACATTTCAGATCACTTTTTATGGTTGCGATTGACAAGCAAATGGCGGCGGGCTAGCTTAGGCGCGCTTCGTAAACGATCACCTTACCCATTCGTCGCTTTTAACACGTTATGAACACGACCATACTGCTGCCGCAGCTCCGCGAGGAGGTTCTGGAAGCGAATCTGGAACTGGTTCGCCGGGGATTGGTCCTATACACCTTCGGAAATGCCAGCGGAATCTCGCGCGCAGAGGGGCTGGTCGTCATTAAGCCGAGCGGCGTTCCTTATGACGAGATGCGACCGGAGCATCTGGTGGTTACGGACCTCGACGGCAAGATCGTGGAAGGCGAATTGCGACCCTCCTCCGATCTGCCGACACATTTGGTGCTATACAAAGCATTTCCGAAAATCGGCGGCGTAGCCCACACCCATTCTGAGTACGCGACCGCATGGGCGCAAGCGCAGCAGGCGATCCCATGTTTCGGCACCACGCACGCTGATCACTTCCACGGACCAATTCCAGTGACAGCAGCGATGTCAAAGCCTGAGATTGCTTGCGACTACGAAAAGAACACCGGGCACGCAATCGTTCGTGCTTTTGAACATACGGACTATTGGACCGTCCCGGCAGTTCTGGTAGCCAACCATGGCCCCTTCTCCTGGGGACCGGATCCGGGAACGGCCGCAGATAACGCGGTCATTCTGGAAGCGGTGGCACGAACCGCCTACTTTACGATAACTATCAACCAAGCAGCGCACCCAATTGGCAGCGGGCTGCACGATAAACATTACTTGAGAAAGCATGGCAGCAAAGCGTATTACGGGCAGCCAAAGGAAAAACAATGATGTAGGCATGGCCTTGTATGTCGCGCGACTAAACTTGTGCGTTTATCTCCAGTCGACATAGTTGTTGTCGCCTTTTATTCAATCCTCGGGTGGTCTCTTTTTTGGGGTTTATATGTCAAATCCAAAAATGACCATGGGCCTGATCGTCGGTAATCGTGGCTTCTTTCCTGATCACCTGGCGAAGAGTGGACGGGAAGAGATGCTGCGCGTACTCACTGCCGCTGGCATCGACGTTGTGGCGCTGACTCCGGAGCAAAGCAAGTACGGCGCATTGGAAACCCGCAATGAGGTCCGGCATTGTGCCGAGCTGTTCAAGAAAAGTCGTGAGCGAATCAACGGCATCATCGTCACCCTGCCGAATTTCGGAGAAGAGCGCGCCATTGCCGACGCCTTGCGATTGGCCGATCTCCATGTTCCTGTGCTGGTCCAGGCTACCCCCGACGATCCCAAAAAGATGACCATAGCGTTTCGCCGCGACAGCTTCTGCGGAAAAATGTCAGCCTGCAACAACCTTAAGCAGTACGGCATCCCTTACTCGATTACTACGCTGCACACCGAGAGCCCGGATTCGCCGGAGTTCGCTAACGATCTGGAGTGGTTTTCCGCCGTCTGTCGCGTGGTGAACGGCTTCCGCGATCTGCGGGTTGGCGCAATCGGCGCCCGTCCTGCCGCCTTCAATACGGTGCGTTACAGCGAAAAAATTTTGGAGTCCCAGGGCATTTCCATTGAGACCCTCGACCTCTCCGAGGTCCTGGGCCGGATCGAGAGAATGAAGGACAACGACGACCTGGCTCAAGCCAAACTCGCCGCTATCCAAAAGTACGTGGATTCCAGCAATGTACCCCAGGTGGCGCTGATGAAAATGGCAAAGCTGGGGGCAGTGGTTGACCAGTGGATGGCTGCAACGGAAGTCAGTATCAGCGCTGTGCAGTGCTGGACGTCGATCGAGGAAAACCTTGGGGTCGTCCCATGCACGGTCATGAGCATGATGAGCGACAGCCTGCTGTCGAGTGCCTGCGAAGTAGACATTTGCGGGGTTCTGGGGATGCACGCTCTGCGCCTGGCTTCACAGTCTCCATCCGCGCTTCTCGACTGGAATAACAACTATGGAGCCGATCCCGATAAGGCGGTGTGCTTCCACTGCTCGAATCTTCCCAAGCACTTCTTCCGCTCAGTGAAAATGGATTTCCAGGAAATCATCGCCGGCACCGTGGGTAAAGAAAACACTTTCGGTACGTGTGTTGGACTTATCAAGCCGGAAAAGATGAGCTTTGCCCGTTTCTCCACCGATGACACAGCCGGCCGGATGCGGGGCTACGTAGGCCAGGGCAAGTTCACCGACGATCCGCTGAATACCTTCGGAGGCGCTGGCGTGGTTGAAATTCCGGATATGCAGAAGCTACTCCATTTCATCTGCGAGAACGGTTTTGAACACCACGTCGCTGCGAACCTCTCTTCTGTCGCGCCCGCTGTGCATGAGGCCACCACGCGGTATCTCGGCTGGAATATGTATTGGCACGGACGCGATACGGGTGCCTGCTGATGGCCATTGTGGCTGGGGTCGACTTCGGAACTCTGAGTGTTCGCGTGGCCATCGTGGACAGTGAGCGCGGACTGTTGGAGTCTGCGGTTGTCGAATACCCGCTGCATCGCACGCCCGCGGATCCGGAGTACGCGACGCAGTCGCATGACGATCATATGGGTGCACTGGCAACCGCCACGCGTGAAGCGCTGAAGAAAGCTGGTATTTCCGGAGATCAAGTACAGGCGCTTGCGCTCGATACCACAGGTTCGTCGGTCATTCCCGTTGGAAAGAATCTGCAGCCATTGGGTGAGTACTACCTGTGGTGCGATCACCGCGCGAAAGGCGAGGCTGCGGAGATCACAGAAACCGCACACCGCGAGGGACTTGAGGCACTGAACTGGTGCGGAGGCGTTTATTCGTCGGAATGGGGTTTTTCGAAGCTCTTACATTGGCTGCGACACAATCCCTCCAAGCGCGCAGAGTTCGTCTCTGCTTTTGAACACTGTGACATGGTCGCGGCCACGCTGTGTGACATCACCGATCCCAGGCAGGTGAAGCGGAGTGTCTGTGCCGCAGGACACAAATGGCTCTGGAACGCCCAATTGGGAGGTTTGCCACCTGAATCGTTCCTGACCAAGGTGGATCCATTGTTCGCAGGTGTGCGGGAAAAACTGAATGGCGAATATGCGACTTCAGACCAGTTAGCAGGAACGCTCGCGCCGAGGTGGGCGGAAAGACTTGGATTGAAAGCAGGCATTCCAATCCCGGTGGGTGCATTTGACGCACACTGGGATGCGATTGGAGCAGGTTGCCGCACCGATGACATGGTGAACGTTATCGGAACGTCCACCTGCATCATCGGGATCACGCCTTCCGCGAATCTAGTTCCTGGCGTATGTGGTGTGGTTCAAGGAAGTGTGCATCCCCAGCGAACCGGGATCGAAGCCGGACTTTCCGCCGTCGGCGACATTTTCAATGCAATCGCCAGCCGAGCAGGCACGGATGTAAAGACGTTGAGCCAGGGACTGGAGAACTACCGCGCCGGGCAGACCGGCTTGCTGCGTCTAACCTGGGATAACGGCGATCGCACGGTGTTAGTGAATCCAAACCTGCGCGGCATTACGCTGGGCTGGAATCTGCAGAGCACCGCCCGAGACGAACTCTTCGCTGCCATTGAAGGCACTGCCTTACACACTCGAGTGATCCTGGACCGCATGGCAGGGCATGGTGTGCCTATCCAGCGCGTGATTAATGCCGGGGGTATTCCACAGAAGAACGATGCGCTGAACCAGGTCTACGCAAACGTACTGGCGAGACCGGTGTTGGTTCCCAGCAAAAGCGTCGTAAGTCTTGGTGCTGCGATCTTTGCATTTCTAGCTGCTGGGACTTTCAAAACCATCGAGCAGGCGCAGGATAAAATCTGCCCGCCCTACACACGTTACGAGCCTGACAAATCGGAACAGCGCGTATATAGCGACCTATACCCGTTGTACAGCAAACTGTATTTTGGCTTCGGGCAGCGGGGAACCGATGGATTTGGCGACGTGCTGCCTGCACTCATTCTGGTGGCTGAGTCGGCAGCGAAGCAGACGCCTTCAACACCTGAGGCGCTACCCAGCCTCCGTTAATTTGCTCGATTGGGTGGAGCGCGGAAATGGTGCAAATGAGCTGACTCCAAAATGAAAACCTACATGGACAGAAAGCTTCATAATCGATGCATCGCGCTCTTGCTCATCTTATTTCTCCTCGCCTGCCCGATGACCAGTTTGGCGCAGAGCGCGCCGACTAAGAGCAAGCTAGCCTTCGCTCCCGACAAGATGGACACCGTCCTCTACGGTGTCGCTTACTACCCGGAATACATGCCCCATGACAGGCTCGACAAAGATATCGAGATGATGCAGAAGGCTGGCATCACAGTGGTGCGGGTCGGGGAGTCGACGTGGAGTAGTTGGGAGCCGCGCAATGGTGATTTCCAATTCGCGTGGATGCAGCGAGTGCTGGACCGCTTGCACCAGGCTGGGATCCGGGCCATTCTTGGTACGCCGACGTATTCCGTCCCGACATGGCTCTATAAGGAGCATCCCGAAATTCTGGTCACGCATAACGGGACGGCGCCTCCGCTTAGCAATCCTTATGCTCCGACTTATCCGTCGTCGGAGACAACACGCAGAGAGTGTCATCCGGCAGATTGTCAGCCATTTCAAAGATCATCCGGCTGTCATTGGCTATCAGATCGACAATGAAACCTCGCCAACTGGAATTCCAACGCAGTACACAAATTCAGCCTTTCTAGAGCGTCTGAAGAAGAAGTACAAAACGCCGGAGACGATCAATAAGATCTGGGGCCTTGCATATTGGGGACAACTCGTGGACCGATGGGAAGACCTGCCTCCGCGCAACGGCATTCTGAATCCCGGCTATAAGCTCGAATGGGAGAATTTTCAGCACGACATCGTGACTGACTTCCTGGCCTGGCAGGCAAAGATTGTCAACGAGTACAAGCGAGCTGACCAGTTCGTCACACAAGATTTTAGCGGCGGAGTTCACACCAATCTGGATCAGTGGGCAATCGCGCGAAACCTCGACATCGTTGCGGAAAACCCCTATTTCGAAACCCAGAACCGGCTTGACGCTCGCGGTATCTGGATGTCGGGAGACCTTGGGCGATCTTTGAAACACACAAACTATTTGGTGACGGAGACGAACGCACAGACCATCGGATGGGATTCTCGAACGCAGTACCCGCAATATCCTGGGCAACTACGGCTCGTGGTCTACGCGCACCTAGCGGCAGGCGCCAATATGGTGGAGTACTGGCACTGGCACTCCCTACATTACGGCCAAGAAACGTATTGGAAGGGTGTTCTTTCCCACGACCTCGAGCCTAACCGCACGTATGCCGAAGTGTCGCATGTTGCGGGCGAGCTTAAGAAACTAGGGCCTCAGCTTGTAAATCTGAAGAAGAACAATAGCGTTGCAGTTCTTTTCAGCGCCGATTCTGCCAATGCTTTGCGCTACATGCCGGTCAGCGATTCCGTGGATTACGTGACTGTGCTCAGGCAGATGTATAACGCGCTCTACGATCTGAATGTGGAGCCTGATTTCGTACAGGCCGGAGATCCTAACCTTTCACGCTACAAAGTGTTGCTGGTACCCCCCTTGTACAGCGCTTCCGACGAAGTGCTGCAGCAAATCTCCGACTATGTCAAAAGTGGCGGCCAAGTCGTGATGGCCTTCAAAAGCGGTTTCACCAATCCTACCAGGAGTTCACGAGTCTCGCTGCGCCAAAACGGCTCACACCCGATCCTTACGGAGTAGGCGAGCAGAATCAGGGTTCGGTGTGGGAGGAGTTCCTGGTGCCGGACACTGCCGAGGTGGTTGTTTCTTTCGATGATTCCCACTGGCGTTTCCCAGCGATTACGCGCAACAAATACGGTAGTGGCACGCTAACCTACGAGGGCACGTTCCTGACGGATCCTTTGCAGCGCGAAATCATTCGCGAAGTGCTCAAGCGCGCCCGCCTGACCGGACCGGACCAGAGTCTTCCGGGAGTGGTCAAAGTTCGACACGGCCGCAACGCCCAAGGGAAGATGCTGCACTACTACCTGAATTTTTCCGATGCCGAGCAGTCGGTTTCATATCCGTACCGCGAGGGGGCGGACGTTCTGAGCAACGCTGCTGTCAGGCCAGGGCAAACCCTCAAGTTGCGACCCTGGGATTTGGCAATCGTGGTTGAGCAATAGAGTTCGGAGCGGCACGCTTAAATGGTTTCGGAGACTCCAAATATCCGGAAGACGAACCTTTGTTTCCCTTCGGACTGCAAGAAGGCCCGACTATGAAACTGACCTCATTCAGCGCGCGTCCACCTATACCGATGTCCTTGGCCATCATTCTTACTGTCGCTTCCGTTTACCTTTGTGCGCAAACACCGACCCGGAACCAAGGCACCGTGAAGGCTGATGTGTGGCAGGTTCCCATCAGCCAGAACCTGATGCCGCACTTCGAAGAGGCCCACGGGCACAAGGTTCTGTACGTGGATGGAAGACCATTCACCGTGTTAGCGGTCGAAATTCCGTGGTGGGACCTGATCTACGGCAGATACAAGGAAACAGAGAACGCTTACGACTACCTTTATCCTGCCGCGGAAAAGATGGCACTGAATGCCCTGAAAGTTCCGGTTAAGTGGTCGATGCTGGAACCGGAGAAAGGGGTGTACGACTTCTCCTATGTTGACCACGCGAAGAGCATGGCGGAGAAACATCATCTGAAACTGATTCTGAACTGGTTCGGGCACTATGCCAGCGGCGATGGCACGATTTATGGCAACCTGAGCGGCGAACTGTACGCGCCGATGTATATAGTCAGCGACGAGAAGACATATCCGCGGGCTGTAGATGGAGATGGCAACGCCCACCACAATGCGGCCTCCTACGATTACGAACCCATTATCGAGCGCGAGATCGCGGCCTTCCGCGCCTTCATGCAGCATGTTAAGGAGCTAGACTCGCAGACCCACACCATTCTCATGATTCAGGTCGAGAATGAGATAGCCGTGTTTGGATGGAATCGGCGTAACCCCAAAATGTGGCGAGATCATTCGCCGGCCGCCAATAAACGATTCGCCGAGAACGAGTTTACAGACGACCTGAAATTTACGGCCTGGGACTTGAGTTATAACTGGATTCGGCGAATCACCAATGCAGGCGCGGAAATCTATCCGATCCCTTTCTTTCACAACTATGTCGGCGGCAAGATCGCAGATTGGATGGTCGGGGGCGCGCCAGGCGAGGATGTAGAAACCTATCTAAAGTTCTGCCCGAACATTTCGTTTATCGGCGTCAATTCATATTTCTGTGCCGAATGGCGTCCTGATTACAGTTGCGGGCGTGCATCGGAAGCAACGGTCGAAGAACTGAGGGAGCCATTATCCCGTTACCGCGTGGGCCGCAACCTACCGGCAATCACGGAAATCAACAGCGGTGCGACTCCAGTCGCATCGCGCCTCGCCTATATTGCGATTGGCGAGTTCGGTGCGCCCATTTTTGCGCCCTGGGCCCTGACGGTTTCGTACCCCGAGTCCCATGCTCCGTATGTCTTGCCTGGCGGCACCTTGGCCAATGGCGCCTTCGCACTGCGCGATACCTACTCCTCTCTCTCCAAGGCGCTTCCGCAGGTTTCGTATTACGCCGGAACTGACAAGTTGAAAGTATTCATGTCTACTTTGCCCGGGCAGAGGTTTTCGCAGACAGAGGATGTCAATGGGCTCAAAGTTACCGTCACGGGTGACGACAACGGGCAGGCGATTGTCATGCACCTGTCCGGTCACGAATTCCTACTTGTCGGTTATCGCACGGGCATTTCGTTCCAAACGCCGGCATTTCACTGGCCCGAAATGAAGAGTATCCATGTGGAGAAGGTCCGTTGGGCCGGGGATCACTGGGAACATGACGGGGAACCGTCGTACGGCGTCGATCAAAGCAAGAAAACTTTGGCCGTCCAACTCGATACTCCGCAAGTGGTTCGGTTGACTTGGTGAAACTTCTCAAACTTTGATCCCGTGCTCCGCAAAGCGATCGCATCTTTCGGTCGGCAGAATGTTGGGGAATTGTGCGAAACTGGCCATCTTCCTCGCTCTCGGCCCCCTTGCCTTTCTGCCTTACACTGGGGGAGTCAAATAATGCCCGGAGTTTCTCCGTCAAGCCTCTTGTCAGCGGCAACACTCTATTCGTGCGATATGCGAGCACTCAGCCAGAGTCCGCGATGTGCGCGGGGTACCAGGAGCAACCTGTGCACTCTGTTGGCCGAATTCGCATGAAATAGAGAATTTTTGAAACAGACCCGCATCGGCAGCATTGAATCGGGCTGAACCAGCGCCTTCGACTGCTGCGATAAAAACATGATAGTTCTACGTTCAGAACGCAACCATTCCCATCAGAATGCGTCATAACGCCCGGCTGGTGAGCGGCTGAGAAATCAAGTAGAGTAGAGAATTTTCATGACCGATCAGGACACTCCTGGTGTTCTTCAAAACCGGCGGTCGCCGGGTCGCTTTTTCGCGACGTTTGGTCGGCTCACGGCCCAGAGCGCCCACAGTGCCAGCGGAGTTGTGCAGAGCTGTGTAAGAACTCCAGATGTCTAGCGAATCTTACTGAAAACCTAAATGTACTTTCTCATGACATGCGGAACACAATGTGATCAGGTTGCCCCAGTCGGAACCATGACTCAAGCAGCGTTGAACCAGCGGTTTCGAATCAGGGGTTGCGGAGAGCGATATTCTCTACGGCGGCGGCCAGATGATGCTCGGAAGAATGCTTCAGCATTTGGGAGCACCGGGAATGTCAAGCCGCAACGGACGGTTCCGCAGGCTTTGAAATCTCTGCGACCGTTTTCGATACTCTGTCGGATATATCTTTTAGCGCGACATCAGCCTGCGCAACGATTCCGATGACACCGCCCTCTGCGTCGACGATCGGAATACGCCTAATCTGCTGTTCTTGCATCAGACGTTCACAGCTCTCCACATCCTCTTCCTCTCGGCAAGTGACGGGATTCAACGTCATGAATTTTTCGATGGTTGTAGTCTTAGGATCCAGACCATCGGCCACCACTGAACAGCACAGGTCGCGATCCGTGAGCACGCCAACCAGTTTGCGCAAGTCTTGATCCATCACTACCGGTACCGAACCGATGTTGTGGTCACACATGATTCTCGCCACCCGTTGTGCACTGTCGGTCGGGAGACAACAGACTGGATGAGGGCTCATCACTTCTCTAATTTTCATGGGGGACCTCCTAGGCCATTGTACTGAACCAACACGGAACAGGTTCAAATGCTTTATGGATAGCCGACAGGCACTTCCGTTGTGCGGCTTTCTGAGGGAGTTCTATTCCAGAATCAAGTGTTTTTGACGTGGGTCTTTTCTGGGGCTGGAGACAATGCAAATAAGCAGTTTGCTGGGCTGAGTTAGAAGGGGTTTGTTTCGTGGAGCGCAGAATGGAGTTCGCCGCTCCATTGGGGGCTCACCTAGCGATTCCCGGACGGGTTTCCGGAACACCTGCAAAGAGCTCCCCTCAGGGCGATGCGAGGTGCCTTCGCGTGGTTTTCGGTACATCCGCGAAAGGTATGAAAGTTTAGGATTTTGAGAACTGATCGTGGCGTACCTCCGCTATTGCAGTGCGATCCAAATTCGACCCGCGTTGAGCCAAGAGCGCCTCTCCTAGAACCTCGTCCAGAATCCTGAGCATGCAGGAATCTGCCATGAGTGTGAACGTTCTTGCACTCTGACCTTCCTGCCAACTCTCGAACTATGACCAGCCATTCCGCCAACTCATTGGCATCAAAACTGCACTACACGAGATCGCGGTGACTCTGACTTACCTCCCCCACCAATCTCGCACGGCTCCGATTCATGACAGACGTTTGACGGCCGCCGAGAAAAGAGAAAGAGAAGCTTTACACTCTCCTTGCCTCAGCTAGTCGCGGCACTAACCTGGTTCCACGGCTCTGAGCTTGGCGAACCCGGTGAATACGCGCTTGCCTCCACGAAGAAATTCTCCGAAGGAAATCACTAGTGGTATCTCTTCGCCATTCTTGTGCAGGCCGGGAAGGGGAATGCCATCCCAGCTCACGTGACGCTGGCCGGTGGCGACATAGTGAGCTAATCCACGCTCATGTACATGACGCAGGTACTCAGGCATGACCAGCGTTAGCTTCTTCCCAATTAATTCTCCAGGGCTGTAGCCGAAGACCCGTTCTACAAACGAGTTGGCAAAAAGTATGGTGCTTTGTTCGTCAATGGTGAATACGGCCAATGAAGCTGCTTCTGCGACCAAAAGAAATTGGGCGTTGGCTGCTTCCAGGCTCTTGCCGGCTGATAGCCGTTCCAGAAAAACTCCCATTTGTCCCCCCAAAGCAAACAAGAAGTCCTCGGTAGCGTGCGCCAGGGCACGGCGTTCAAGGCTAAAAACCTCGACGACACCCAATACTTTCTTGCCAACGTATAGTGGGAACGCCACCCCGGTATGCAGATGCTCAAGGGTCGCGACGGACAATCGGGGAAAGTTTTCTTCTTTGCTTACATTGGGGAAGCAAACGACGCTGCGTGTCTTCCACGCAGATCCCGGAAGGCCTTCACCAAAAGTGAAGTGTCGGGCACGCGACACAGTTTCAAAGTTCTTGAACGAATTTGGTGTCGGGCTGTAGAAAGCTGCGCATTCCAGGACCATACGCAACTCGTTGACGATCCAAAATCCTCCAACATCCCACTCCAATCGTGTTGTCAGCAGACGCAGCATAGCGTCAGTGGGCGGACGCTCATCAGGCGCTTCGGTAAACAAACGAGTCACCGCATGACTTATGTTCCAGTAGTCCTGCGCGCTCAGAGCATCTACCTGCTTCTGATTGGACACGGTGCGATTGTACTTGATCAATTTCTTACGGCGATTCGCAAGGACAAAGCTTGGGGCATCCGGCCTGTCGAAGTTGCCGCGCCCGATTCGGGCAACCGAGCCTACTTTCGGGTGCGAAGTAATTTCTCGGCTAGCTTGGAGTAGTATTCCCCCGTTTTGCCGAGACCAGGATCCTCACGCTTCTCGTCCAAAGGAATTAGTCGCGGGCCTTCGTCTCTGGCGGCAGGGGCGGTTGGCGGAACGCGCCGAACGGATTTCTTCCGTCGTTTCTTTGCTGAGGATGACTTTTGCAATGTGCGGCTACTCTGTCCGAATCATCCTGAGCAGGCAATACAGGAAAAGCTGTAAGTGCTAGGTGGGTACGTTCCCGAGTCAGTAAAATGCCCGCCGAGAACTTGGCTAGTGCGGCGTGGGTTTCGGATTAGCCTTAGCAGACTTGTTCCCATCCTCGTTTAGGGCCTGGTTGAGCCTCTCGATTAGATAAGTGAGGTTTCGAGGTCAGGATTCTGACTCAGGGGCTAGCGGAGCTTTTCTTTTGATACTTTTTCCAGCCGGACGTTCCTTTACGCAATGACCAGCGGACGGGTCGCATGGCTGTTCCGACTCCCCTAGACAGGTGTTTGCAACCCGTGACAGGCTTGGCCGCGAAAGCCCAGACCGGATTCGCTAGGTATGCGCTTCCCGATGCGCGACTCCGCCCCGCTATGTCCGATCCCGAAGTCATGCTGGACATTCTCTCGCTATGATCCGCCCTGAATATCTCGAAGCCCTCCGCGACCTCGGTTGTAGCCAGCAGGAATCTCGTTTCCTCTATCTTGCCGCGACGCACTCGGGTTACTTCACGCTTGGCCAGTTTCTTGGCACACAACTCGCACACTGTCCCCCGATCAGGTAACGTTTGGAGCCAGTGGAGTACCACGGATCACTAAAGACTTTGCCGTGACAGGGCAGCAACGACGTGCAACTTATTGGATTTCAACGGTACTGACAGGCCGTTATTGATCCTCTAAGGAGTTCTTTGACCCGGCGTACCAGACCCAAATCGGACCCAGATTTGAAGAGAATTGCCGCACTCTAGGGATCTCGTCGAACGTGGAGCGGAGCCACAGACGATGAGGACCCAATCGGTCAACACTACCCGTGAAAGGATTACAAGTGTTTGCGACCTGAGCCAAACACACCCTTGACACTGCAGGGACATTCTCTTCGGCACTTTGTCGTGCTGCCCAAAGCAGAATCAAATTCAATTCGCCGTGAGAAAGTATTCCGCGTCGGCTCACTTTATTCATAGGCTAATGCTTGGATAACGTCCTGCTTAACTGCTTTCCATGCGGGGAGGATGGCTCCTAACAAAGCCCCGACGACCGAAATGCCTGACGCTATAGGCCACCAACTGTATACGATCTCTTGGGTCAAGCTGGCCGGAGCAGTATGCATCATCAGCCATTTGCTTCCATCCGTCATCACAATTCCTAAAACGCTGCCAAGTATCGCGATCAGCAGCGTCTCCCGAAAAAGCAGATTCAGAATGTAGGCGGACGAAGCCCCGAGCGCCTTCAGTATTCCGATCTCTCGCGTTCTTTCCAGCACCGCAGTGTACATGGCCATGGTCACGACTATAAAACCTACAACTAAGGCTATGCCGATAACAACGCCGATAAAGTCTCGCAATAGCCCAACACTATTGATCGTCAACAGTGAAGTAAACTCCTCAATCGTGTAGATGAAATAGCCTGGCATTTTGCCCCGCAACTGGTCAACGACAAGCTGCGCACGAGCTGCGTCATCCACTTTCAGGTAAATCTGGCTGAGCCTCCCTGGATTTCCGGTGAGCGCCTGAAGGACATTCAGCCGCGCACAGATGTGGGAGAGCTTGCCAGACTCGAAGATTCCCGACACTCGCCAGGCGTGATTTGCCAGTGTGATTGTGCTTCCAATGTCCAGCTTCTTCTCCCTCGCATAGTATTCATCGACAATGACATCATCGTCGTCCTCAAACGGACCACCCCTGACAAAGCGGAAGCCACCGCTCAGTCGGTTGAATTGACCGAGGTCGATCCCCGTTAGAACGTCAAAACCACCCAGAGGTTGACCCATCGTGCCTGTGGCAAATGTGACATGGGGCTGCTTCATTAAGAATGGCGCTAGCTTTTCGCTCATTGGAGAGGAACTAAGGCTAATGATGGAACTCGCAGGCGGCCGGACTACAATATCCGCCCCGACTCCGCGGGCACGACGAGCTGTTTCGTCGAGCGTTCCGTAACTGATCCCAACGAGCGTGAGAATCATCGTGACCTCAACGCCGATTGCGAGCACGCTCAAACATGTTCGGACCGGCCGCTGGCGTAGGTTCTCAAAAACGAGTTTATTCAGCATGGTAACCTCCAGCGGACGGACGAAGAGATGCACGAGGAGTTTTGAAAACCTAGGCCGGAGACGGATATCTTGCGGAACCGCTCCCCCGGTCAAGCGCGCCGACCGACGGTAACGAAAAGGCCACCCTCGTGCGCAAGAGCACCAATCCATCCAAGCTGTGCCAACCAGCCCTCAAGGTACCAGTTGTCTTCGGCAGGAGTGAACAACTCCTCCGAGTCCTCACACAGCATTGCGCTTGGATACGCGCGCAGGTATTCGACGCCATTTTCGGCAAACCAGCCTTGGACCTCGGCCAAGGTGTGACGGTGCTCCTCGGGATGTTGATATTGGTCCCGTACCCATGCCTTGCGCCGCGCTGGCTCGCCCTCTCGGTCGCGCAGCACCGGATCACACGGGATGAATCGGTATCCAGACAGCCGAGCGACGAAGCGCCGGGCCCGGAGGGGAATGCGTGCGAATGCGTTGTATACGCCAAGAACAATGATCCCGCCCGGGCGTGCAAGGCGCACCATGCGCGCGAATGCCGCACTCGGGTCCGGAGTGTGGTGCAAAACCCCTGACGAGTAGACCACATCGAAAGCGCCCGCTCGCAAGCCGGGGTGGTGCAAGTCGGTTTCGATGAACTGTATCTGATCGAGGTCGAAACGTCGGGCCGCCTCAACACCTAGCCTGAGCGATTCGCGTGTGAGATCCGCGCCAATTACAACCCTATCAGCACGCGCCAAATACAAGCTCATCTGGCCGGTGCCACACCCAATCTCTACGACGCGCGCATTGCCGGGAATCGCTCGGTCGATCAAGCGCGCGAATTCACTCCGCTCGGCGCGTGCTCGCAGCCAACTCAGGGTGGCGTGTGGCGGAAAGTCGGGGAAAGGTGCCCGCTCATAAAAGCGGCGCACAATT
>MNDG01000124.1 GCA_001914815.1 Acidobacteriales bacterium 13_2_20CM_55_8 | reverse complement strand
TGGATTGGCTAGGAGCGTTTTTCGCCACTCTCGGACTAGGTGGCTTGGTTAACGGGTTCATCGAGTCCGTCAATCTGGGTTGGAGACATCCTCTGGTTTTCGGAAGTTTGATCGTTGGCTTCGGCTGTCTCATTGCCTTCGTGTTCGTCGAAGCCCACGTCACTTCGCCGATGGCGCCGCTAGAACTCTTCAAATCCCGAAGGTTCAGCGGCGCGAACCTGCTGACGTTGTTTCTATATGCAGCTATTGGAGTTTTCTTCTTTTTGTTTCCGTTAAACTTGATCCAAGTTCAGGGATACTCCTCAACCGCAACTGGCGGCGCCGTCCTTCCCTTGATTCTGCTGATGTTTTTCCTTTCCCGATGGTCCGGCGGACTGGTCACGCGTTATGGCCCAAGAGGTCCACTCATCATCGGCCCTCTCATTGCCGCGGTGGGGTTCGTTCTGTTCGCTGTTCCTTCCGTGGGAGACAGCTACTGGAAGGCGTTTTTCCCAGCGGTGGTTGTTCTCGGGTTCGGCATGGCGGTGACTGTAGCTCCTCTTACCACTGTTGTGATGAATTCTGTAGATCAAGACCGAGTCGGCACGGCTTCTGGAATCAACAATGCCGTTGCTCGCGTCGCAGGCGTCCTTGCGATTGCAGTTCTGGGGATTGTGATGGTGAACGCCTTCAGCTCTCGCCTAAATCACAGTCTGACTCACCTCTCGCTCCCGCCGGGCTTTTTGGCGGAAGTCAAAGCCGACGAGATCAGACTCGCCGGCATGCAACCGCCCGCCGGCCTCGATCCCGGCGCGAAAGCCGCGCTAAAGGAGTCGATTGGGGAAGCATTTGTATTTGGATTCCGAATAGTCATGTTGATGTGCGCGGGCCTGTCAGTGGCAAGCGCCAGTGTTGCCGGTCTTTTGATTCCGCAAGATCGGGATCGTTCAAGGTAGCCCGCTCTGCCGTGCTTGTGCGAGGTGTCCTCGTTATCGCGTTATCGACAATTTTACGATCCCACCTTGGCCTGATGCGAACGGCCGAAGCTCCAGCCGATGAGCCGGATAGCCTCCTTCACGATATTGACGACGTTTACGATCGCGGCAATTAGCAAGCCCATGTGGAGAGCGTAATTAATCGTCTTTACCAGCGACTGCGATTCCGCCGAGCTGGGGTCGGAAGCAACAAATAACTCAGGAGCATTAATCAAAAAGTAAAGAACGATTAGACCAAGTGCGCTCATCACCAGGAGAGCGACATGTCGACCCTGGGTCCAATGCGGCCGGGCGATCATCGCTGCCGTGAACATTACATCGACCAGCACAATCACCACAAACACCGGATAGATCGTGTGCCACACGGGACCGAACTTGAGCAAGGTAATGCCCCGGCCGAAGATGAGATATTGGTAATGCAGCCCGGCCAGCCACCATACGCCAAAGATGATTTGAATCACGAGCCGTGCGATCAACTCGAAACGTGACTTGCGGGGATCGCTCTTCACCAGCGGTGGCAACTTGCGTGGATCCCATCGATCGCTTAACTGGATCTTGGCGCCAAAGAAATCCATAGCAGCGAAGACCACCGTCACCCAGCCGAATACGCTGAGAGCGACACTGGGATAGTGAAGCAGCGCACCGAGACTCGCAGTAAAGGGTTTGCCTGCGGCGGCCATCGCGATACTGGCGGCGGCCTGCACTAGAAACGCAAGGCCCAGCGCCGCTTTCAAAGCTTTCCAATAAATAGGAAACATAGTCGCTCCAATCAAATGCTGCTGCTTGCCATATCGGCTGGCCAGCTGCATTGGGCTGCCAAGCTTCTTCAGCAGCTCCACCTGTTCGTCCTTAGTCAATGGCCGGCCGAGCGCCGCCTCTTTTTCCTCAATCTGCGAGAGGATACTGTCGCGAAGTTCCTTGATAATGTCGTCCCGCTGCGATATCGGAAGCGAGAACTTTACTGCCTGCAAATAGCGATCGATCAGTTCCATAATGTGCTCCTGAAAGACACACTTAAAAAAAGAAGTCTTGAAACCTAAAGAATTCCATCGAGCGATACATTAATGCTCTTCCACTCGGCAGACAGTTGTTTCAAAATCAGTTTGCCCTCGGCGGAGAGACGGTAGAACCGCTTGTTGCGCTTGTCCTCTTCCCGCCACTCGCTGGCCAGCAACCCTTGGTTCTCCAGCCGGCGTAGCAGCGGATACAGGGTACCTTCGTCGATTTCCATACCTTGCTGGGCGAGCGCCTTGCGCAGCGTGTAGCCGTACCGCTCGCTGCGCAGTTCCGCCAGAACCGCCAGAATCAGGCACCCGCGCCTCAGCTCAAGCCGCAGGTTCTCCAGGACTTCGTTGTTAGCCGTCGCTCCTACCGTGTGCTGCATAGTGTATGCCACATACTGTACGTCAAACAGTATAGATTTGTCAATAAATTATTCGAGGTGCGCCTGCTAAATAGATAATGAAGTCGCTGCGAGCAACCATTCGATGTACCCGCAACAGAGGGCGCGATGATCAATGGCTCCGCCGACAAGAGACTCTCGTTCGTGTTCTTGCTGCTGCTTACCGCTGCAGCGCTTTACTTGACCTTCCTGATTGCGCGGCCGTTCCTCACCCCGATCATCACGGCATCGTTGCTCGCGGTGGCGGTCTACCCACTATTCACGCATGTGCTTCGTTCGGTGCGGAACCGGAACGGCGCAGCTTTGCTCGCCACCATGATCGTGTTGCTGGCTCTTCTGCTGCCGACGGTGCTGATTGTGCATAGGCTCGCCAATGAGACCAAGGCGCTTTACGGATGGCTGAACGAAAAGAGTGCGGAGCGCGGAGGATGGGAGGAGTCTCTTGCGCAACTTGCCGAGCGGCCGCTCGCCTGGATAGAAGTCAAGACAGGAATTTCACGCGAGCAACTGAAGGGGGCTGCGCTCGAACGGCTTCGGGAAGCGAGTGTCTGGCTGCTGAACTGGGCGAAATCGCTCGCGGTCAACATCACAGGAACCATCGTAGAAACCTTCATCATTCTGTTCACGCTATTCTTTCTTCTGCGCGACGGCCCAGCCTTTCTCGAGCGCGTCGGTTCGATAGTACCGCTGGAACCACACCAATACGCCCGGCTGCAGAAGACAATATCCGATTCGATCGCCGCCAACATTTACGGAGTTCTGGCAGTAGCATTCGCCCAAGGCACCCTCGGTGCGCCAGGTTACTGGATTGCAGGTTTGCAAAACGTGATGCTGTGGAGCGTCATGACCGCTCTGTTTTCCATGATTCCAGTGATCGGGCCTGCCGCGGTCTGGGGTGTGGGCGTCATATATCTTGCGGTAACCGCTCACTGGGGGAAAGCATTGTTCCTGCGGCCGCTGGTGCTTAGCGGTCGCGTGAAGCTGAACACGCTGTTGATCTTCTTTTCCCTGCTCGGCGGAGTGCACGCTTTTGGGATCGTCGGTCTATTCGTGGGCCCGATCATTGTCTCAGTCGCGACAGCGTTGGTGGGAATGCTCGCGGAACAGCGCGCGGAATGGGAGCAGGCACCCGTCGATGGAGGATCAGCCTAGCAGTCTAAAGCTACGAAAGATCTATGCTCCTTGGCTGCTTGTACTGCTTGCAGCAAGTCGCTATCCGCTTTTGACTTCACCACGTAACCTCGGGCTCCCGCATTGAGTGCCTCTTGCAGCATCTGCGTGGAGTTGTGCTGAGTGAGAATCAAGATCTCGCATCTAGGGGCGGTTTCCCGGATAAGGCGGCACGCTTCTAATCCACCCATCTTAGGCATACTGATGTCGAGTAACACCACGTCGGGGTCCAGACGCTGTGCCTTCTCTACCGCCTCAACGCCATCGGCAGCTTCGTCAATGATTTCCCAGCCCGGCTGTACGCCCAACAGATGTTTTAGCCCGCGCCTGACCACTGGATGATCGTCTACCAGCAAGATACGAGTTCCCATAATCTCAAGCCCTCCGGCAAGAGAATACTTAGATTTGACAGCCCTAGGTCGGGGCAGAGGCGCCCACAGCGACTGCTGGACTTCCCGATTACGCGGGTTGCGCACGACTTACCGTTGGGGTCAATCCGAATACACGACCAGAGGGAGGCCCCCGCGAAGTCACCCCCTGTCTATTCTAGTCATATCGCGTCCTGGCTCAACATACAGGAAAACCTGTATTTCCGGCCGTAACAATTTCAGCCCACCACTCATCATTTAGGGGGCGGTGGCGGTGGATTCTTCTGCGGCTTCTTACCAAAAAGATCGAGAAGTTGTTGCACCCCGTTTTGCGGCTGCTGTTGCTGCTGTTGGGGCTGCTGGGTTTGATTTCCTTTCTGCCCAAGTAGCGTTCCCAAAATGCCAGATGCTGCACCTCCAGGATTGTCAAAGTTCGGCACTAATCCCTTGAGCTTCATCTGCGCAAGTTTTTGGAGATCGGGTGCGAATCGTGGATTCTTGAATGTACCCGTAACCAGAACTGGAATGACAATCTCGCCTTGATTGTTGGCCAATGCGGTATTCATATATCCGCCGATACTTGTCCCACCGACTTGCTGGCTCATGGCTTTCGAGAGCACGGCGGAAACGCTGAGATTGAGAGCCTCAGTCACAAGATTCGCTGTTCCGGTCGCACTAACGTTGCCGACGTCGAGCAATGCCTGGAGATTATTGGTCCGCGCCACCCCATTGGTCACGAGAATGTTACCGGTCATGCGCGAGATATTGGTAAACCCATGATCGCCTTCTCCCGGCCGTGCGAATCCTGCAATCGTGGCCAACTGGTGAGCGATATCCGTCCCACTCAGACGGACGTTGTTGAAGTTCAGATTCGCAGATCCATTCAGCACTCTGAGTATGTCCTCTGATGTGATCGATTTCACCGGCCCGGTAATCCGGCCATCTATATTGATCGTCCCCAAGCCACTGATCTTGTCTAACCCGCTTACCCCATAAGCTCTCGCGATCGATAACACCTCTGGGAGAGTTGCATTTGGAGCCTTTACGGTGGCATCGATAATGGGAGAATTCGACGTGTACTGTTTCAACGAGAGCAGCGTGGACATGGTTGTGTTGCCCGAGGTGACATTGAATTGGCCGGAACGGATCTCGTTCGGCGTGAGCGCCAGATTCACCGCCTTGATTTGAACTGGCTGCGGGATCTCCTTCCCCGTAACCTGTATTTCGCGTCCCGAGATTGTGCCGTTCAAAGCAGGCTTGTTAGCCGCGCCACGCGCCTGGATATCAGCATTAACTCGTCCGTTGACGGTTGTGCCCGGCCCAAACGCAACGCCAAATGCGGATGCCAGGCGGGCCGCTTCTGCGATGGAAACGTCGCTCGCCTTTACGTTCAGATCCATTTGCGCAGGTGTCGGCCTGGTATTTACGGTTCCATGAACGGAAAGCGGGGTTTGTCCCAACTTCAGTGTCCCCTTAGTTATTGTGAGCAAATCATTTTTCAAGTCATCGCTGAGATCGTAGTCGGCCGTAATTGGGTAGCCCACGTCTACTCCATGAACCCGAGCATTTTGAATGTTCATCTGGCCGCTGGCGGACAACTTCCCTGATTCGCTTTGGATCTTTGTCTGTCCCGACAGTGTTCCGTCGGAATCCGCTAATGCGGGATTGTTGAGAAAATGCTGAAGCCCCGCGATTCCGACTCCCTTTAAGTCCAACGTCCCATGAAAAGGAGTCGATGAAGGATCTCCCTGTGCTATCGGACCACCTTTTCCCTGTAAGCGGATTTCCTGATTCCCAGCTCCAGGCATACGCGCGGCCACTTGGAGCGCAAACGGCTGCTCCGGCGCAAAATCATTCAGCGTGCCATCAATATGGTCGTACACCGTTCGGGGCTGCTTTCGTTGCAAGTCGGTAATTGCAACCAGACCATCTTGGATCGCCAGCTCGCTAAGCGAAAATTCCGATTTCGAACCCGACGCCTTGGGAGCATTCGCCCCCAGTGAGGAAAAGTTCCACACCCCAAGCTGGTTCTTCACCAGTTCTACCGTGGGTCGCTGCAGTTTCAGCGAATCGATCTCGATCGACTTGCTGAACAACGGCATCAGTTTTACAGAGACGTCCAACTGATCCGCCTGCACAAACGGTTTGGGATTGGGGAACTTTGGGTCTTCCGAAATGGCGATGTTCTGGACCTGAAAGCGGGGCGGCAGCACGCTCAAATGCATCTGCCCCAGACTTACTTTGCGGTCCAGCCGATGTTCGAGCTCCGCCTGAATGCGCCCGCGGTAACGGTTCACGTCAAATGTTGCTGCAAAAATCGCTATTCCAATAATGAGGACGACCACCAAGATGCCAAAAACGATTCCAATTTTGCGCATAAAGCCTCCAGAACTCGCCGGGACGGATGTGCACCCCGGCTCCATCAGATACTTGGATGAAGTTTTGGAGATACATGTCAGCTTCTCCTAGTATCTTATTTTCTAATGAGATACCGACAGCAGAGTCAGGCCACCGCCGTCGCGGCGAAGGAATCCTCGTCCGGGTCAGGCAGCGACGAAGGAGGATCGCTGGCAGGAAAGGTGTCGGCGATGGTTTTGTCCATCATTTTGTCCTTCCGTTCGCGGCGATCGTTCTCGTCGATCAGTCGATCTTCCGGGTCGCGGCGATCGCTTTCTTCGAACCTTTTCCCCATGAATCCTCCGCGCGTTCCCATAACGCAAGCCACTCCTGTGTTCGATGTCCCAGAATACGCTTCGACCCACATAAATCTCTGACATGAAACTCTTTAGCGCCTGAATCGGACATCAATGGCTAAACGACACATTCAAGCCCGTGGTAAATATGATGTCATTCTGTTTCTTGCCCACAGGAGGATTGGTTACATAAATGTCGCCGAAGGAGTTCTGCCAGCCTAGCCACTTACTGATCTTGGTCACGGTCCCGAAATTGAAGGTTCCGCGATACTCGCCGGCATCGCTCAAGTCAGGATAAAAATAGAGTTGCTGCGTAATCAGTGTCCCGGCGCCAATTTTGTGTGAAAGCTCTTCGCCAATCGTAGCCGCGGCGAAGTTCCGGGTGAATAGAGAATATTTCTCCCGCGTGTAGTTGATGCCTCCAAGAAAATCGAGGCTGGTAGATTCACTCTTGACAAAGTGATAACCCAGCCCTCCACCCAGAACCGACCGCAGATCCAGGCTCTGCAAGTCGTCAGACTGAAAGTCACCGTTGATGAAGGCGAAGATTCGGGAGCTCAAATCGTGATCGTAGCGAATGCCGCCCTGGATCGCATTGGCCGTCGTGCTCGGCACCGCGCCAGGCGCGTCATTACTGGCATAGACGGTGTTGGCGTACAGCCCGAGTTTGTCATTAAGAGTCTTGCGCTGGGCGGTGAATGCCAAGCCGAGATTCTTGGTTTGGCTGTTGCCGCGTGTCAGTGCAAAACCGACGTTGGCCCCACCTTGCCATCCTGCGAGCAAACCGGGATGCAGCGATTTCTCGTACGCGCTTTCCTCCGCTTCACCCCTGATCCGCACAACCGAGTTTTTAGGAGCTGTCACCGCACCTTGCGTAGCCGTAACAACTTGGAAATTATCATTTTCTGTTTTGACCGGACCCACCAGTGTCTGGCCATTATTCAAGCTGACATGCAACGCCTGTGTGGAATTGATCGCCTGAACCGCGGCCCATTGGACCGTGACTTCTCCGGCATATTCACTCTTGATCACTAATTCCTTATCGTCAGATTTCAGGAGGTCCCCCGTAATGCGATCGCCATTTGTCAGAACAATCTGATCTGCGAATAGCCCTGGTGAAAACGTAAAGACGAAGATTGCTGCTATGTAGAAGACGCGCACCTTGGCCACAACTGCCTCCTTAGGAAATCGATAAGTCCGGTTTGGGTGGAAAAGCGAGGAAAGAGATCCTGCTATTGCACAGCGTCGTGCATCGCGTGAACTGCAATCAGAAGACAAGCCCGCACTTTCCGCGTCCAATCAGGCCTTTGCGGGTTCATACCACCGCGAGCCTTTGGATGGCGGAGAGGCTAGAGTGAGTTGGATTGAGAAGCTTCTGAAGGGCCGGCGAACAAGCCCGGAGCGGCGCTTTTAACTTTTGACTTCCTGCTTTGGGGTGTCCGCTGGCTCCGACGGCTTTTCCTTCATTCCATCTTTGAGAGCGCGAAT
>MNDG01000134.1 GCA_001914815.1 Acidobacteriales bacterium 13_2_20CM_55_8 | reverse complement strand
GTGGCTTCCTCAGCCACGCCCACTTCCGTCTCTTCTATGATGTAGTCCACAACTTTTTTCAAATCCCCGGTTTCGCGGAAGACACGCAACTGGCGATCCGCGCCCGTCCCCATTTCCAGGATCTTATGAATGTAATTCAGTTCCTCGCGGGAATCCAACTCGTCGACTACATCGTCGACGAATTCCAGGTACTCCATGACCAGGTCGCGCGCTGAAACTTCCTTCTGCTTGCCGAAGTCCACCAGTTTCCCCTCCAGCCCGTAGCGGGCGGCGCGCCACTTGTTCTCCATAATCAATGCGCGGCGATAAAGCCGGAAGCCTTGGTTGGCTGAATAGAGCTTGTACAGTTTGGCAATGGTGGCCTGGATCAGCGCTGCCAGCGCGATTGTCTCCTCCAGCCGCATCGGAATGTCCGCAACCCGGAACTCCAGCGTGTCGAAGAACGGGTGGGGACGGATGTCCCACCAAATCTTTTTCGCATTATCAATGCACTTGGTCTTGATTAGCAGCTTGATAAAGTTTTCGTACTCCCCCCAACTGGGAAAGTAATCCGGAATATTGGTGCGCGGAAACTTGTCGAATACCTTGCAGCGGTATGATTTCAGCCCCGTGTCCATCCCCAGCCAGAAAGGCGAATTCGTGGACAGCGCCAGGATGTGTGGCAGAAAGTACCGTGCATGATTCATCATGTGGATCGCGGTCTCGCGATCCTCCACTCCGATATGCACATGCAAGCCGAAAATCAGATTGGCTCGAGCCACCAATTGCATGTCTTCAACAATATTTTTGTAACGCTCTCCCGGCGTAATCTCCTGCAAACGCCAATCGGCAAATGGATGCGTAGCCGCGGAAGCCAGACGGAGCCCATTTTCCTTGGACAGCGTGATCATGTCCCGCCGCAGCTTTTTAATTTCTTCCTTCGCCTCCTTAATACCACCGCAGACCGACGTCCCAACCTCCACCACCGACTGGTGCATCTCGGACTTCACTCGCTCCTGCAGCAGGAGCTTGCCCTTTTCAATAATTTCAGCATGGATATGCGACCGCAGATCGCGCGAGACGGGATCGACTGTCTGGTATTCCTCTTCGATCCCGATAGTGAAGGAAGGACGCATGGCGGACTGCATCAGTATAAATCTGGAACGAACAAACAAGTTAGCTACTTAGCACTCAGCACTTAGCATTTAGCCAATAAGGGCTGGTGCTAGTCCAAAAAAACGGCCCTCCGAGGCTAAATGCTGAGTGCTGACTTTGCCTACGCCCGTCTCCTGCGCGGCGCCGGTTTCTCCGGCGCCCCCGACTCCAAATCCCCGCCCTTTAAAAACCCCGCCCAGCGCAACTCTCGAGCCGGATTCTCATCGCTAAGCGCCTTTTTTACAGCTAGTTCCGCGGCAGCCCCGACGATCCACTCGAAGTTCGCCCGGCCCACAGACGTAATTTCCGCGTCGGGCGCGGGATTCAGGAAATCGATGGCGTAGGGGATTCCGTCCTCTACGGCAAACTCGACCGTGTTCAGGTCATAGCCTAGCGCCCGGCATAACGTCCGCGCATCTTTCACCACCCGCTCGTAAAGTTCAGGGTCGGTGGGCGGCGGATTCTTTACATAGCGCTCGTGAAACGGCGCCTTCGGATCGTAGTGCATCACATGCACATTCTCCTGACCCACCACGTAACACCTGAAGTATTCCTTGAACTCGACTCCGTGCTGCAACGTCATGCACAAATCGCCCGTCTGGTTGTAGTAGTGAAAGAACTCTTCCGGCGAGTGCACCTTGTAAACGTGCTTCCATCCACCACCCGAATACGGTTTCAAAAAAGCAGGGAAGCCCACGTACTCAAAAATCTCTTCCCAGTTCAGGGGGTACATCAGATTGCGCATCGACTGGTCGGTCGTTCCTTCAGGATGTTTGTTGTGTGGCAGGAGGACGGTCGGCGGTATGGCCACGCCCAATTTGCTGGCCAATGCGTAATTGAAAAACTTGTCGTCCGCCGTCCACCAAAACGGGTTGTTGATGACGATCGTGCCCGTCAAAGCCGCGTTCTTCAGATAAGCGCGATAGAACGGAATGTCCTGCGAGATGCGATCAATGATGACCCGATACCCGCTCGGATCCGCCATCTTCACTCCACCCAGCTTCACGAAATCGGCGGAGACGTCCTCGACCTTCAGATTGTTAATCCGCTCCACCAATGCCGGCGGAAACGTATTCTCCATCCCGAAAATAACTCCAATCTTTTTTGTGCTCACAAAACCTCACTTCTTAACTGTTTTTAAAATTTGTCATCCTGAGCGAAGTGCTGCTTCGCTTCGCGAAAGCCACGCAATCGAAGGACCCCTTCAATCTGTCCTGCCCTTCGCAGGATCGCCCCACACCCCAAATCAGCCGAAGTATTTTACCGCCATCCTCTCCCACCACGGCCAATCATGCCCGGTATGATCTCCCCAAACATCCAGCCAGTGCGGCGCAGCCTTCGCATGAAGCATATTCGACAATTTCACATTCGCATCCAGACACATGTCCCACTCACCCGAGGCCAGCACAATCCTCATCTGCCGGTAACGGCTCAAAAACCATTCATCATTCATGTTAGGCAGAAAATCCGGCGGGCAGTTGAAGTAGCAATCATTGTCGTAATACCCATCCAGAAATTGATGTATGTCATACGCTCCGCTCATGCTCACGCAATGCGTCACCACATCCGGATGCCGGAGCGAAAAATTCACCGCATGATATCCCCCAAAGCTGCACCCGGTGACAGCCAGTTGCGAGAACTGGTTCTTCCATCGAAGAAAGGGAAGCAACTCGTACAGCAGATATCGCTCGAACTCGATATGCCGCTGCACCCGCTGCCGCGGATGCACGCCCCGGTTGTACCAGCTCTCACTATCCACCGAATCCGGACAAAACACCTGCAACTCGCCTCGCTCGATCTTGGCGCTCAGCGCTCCTATCATCCCCCGGTCTTCATATTCGTAGAACCGACCCTGTGAAGTTGGAAATACCAGCAGCGGCATTCCTCCGTGTCCGAAGACAAGCATTTCGATTTCTCGATGTAGTTCCGTGCTATGTCGTTTGTGGTATTCCCGGTTCATTGTTCGTTGGCCGCAGTATCTTACCAGTGCCCAATTGTTTTTGGATTTGGCTCTTGCTCATGTGGCGCGGGCCCCCGCCCGCGGCTGTTGCCTTATTCTTGCACTTGCTCTTGATTTTGAACTTGGCTCTTACTCTTGGGCTTACTCAATTGATTTTTGAATTGCCACTTGCTTTTGGGTGGCGCAGCGCTTCAGCGCTGCGATCAGACTTCGAATTCGAAGGGCTTTAGCCCCGAGGACCTAACTTTGCATTATCCTTGCACCCTCCATCCATGATCACTCTCACCGAAGACGACGTCCGCCAACGCCTCGACCCCACCGAAGTCATCACCGCAATTGAATCCGCCTTCCGCGACCGCTACCCCACCACGATCATTCCTGACCGCATTCACCTGCCCACAACCCAAGGCGTATTCCTGATCATGCTGTGCCACGACCGCGACGCCAACGTCATCGGAATGAAACTTGTGGTCGTGCAAGACAAACCAGCGCTCCCCGAAGATCGCATCCAGGCCGCCTACCTGCTCTTCGATCCCGATACCGCGCGCCCTCGACTGGCAGCGTCCGCGAACTATCTCACCGATCTGCGCACTGCGGCAACATCCGCCGTCGCAACCAAATTTCTCGCCCGCGAAGATGCCCGAGTCCTTGGCATTTTCGGAACTGGCCGTCAAGCCCGCGCCCACATCCAAGTCGTGCCTCTAGTCCGCCGCTTTGAACGTGTGCTGGTCTGCGGCCACGATCCCACTCAGGCTCGAGAATTCGCCAGGAAGATGTCCGAGGGGGCTCGCCTGCCGGTAGAATCCGCCAATGCCCAAACCTGCGCCACTCAATCCGATGTGCTTTGCACCTGCACCACTTCGCAGGTCCCGCTATTCGATGGCAAGCTGCTGCGTCCCGGCACGCACCTGAATCTGGTCGGCGCATTTCAGCCCCACGCGCGCGAGGTAGATTCCCGTACCGTCAAACGCGCGCGCGTGGTCGTCGACACCTACGACGGCGCGCTCGCCGAAGCCGGAGACTTGCTAGTCCCTGTAAAAGAAGGAGTAATCAGCCGCGATCACATCGCAGCCGACCTCAACCAATTGCTCACGGGAAAAAAGCAAGGACGCACGAGTCCATCTGAACTCACATTATTCAAGAGCGTCGGCTGCGCCCTTGAAGACCTGGCAACGGCAGAGCTGCTGGAACACTGAGTGAGTCCAAAACAACTGATGGTGCCCCATCCTTTGCTGTTAGCAAAGGGTGGGAGGCACGACATCCAACTCCTTCACAGCTCCGCTTTTGATTTCCACGCAGAACCCACAGAACCAATTTGGAACAGGCAGAGTTCCCATTTCTGAACGGATCCACTTTCTGACAGGAAATGAACGATGCCCGCTTGCGGTTCTGAGATACGTAATAAATGCCGATGCTTTAATAACGTCGACGTTTTGTAATGCCGATACGTGTAATGCCGATACTTAGTAATGTGCGAGAACTCTCGATCAGCACTGACGACTCAAGTTGTGCTCTAAGCCAGCCGATGTGCGTCATGTGCGCCGGAAATTCGGCAAGTCGTGATGGACAGCGATCACAAATCGGAGTCAATGACCGCAAGGAGTCAGTCTTCGAAGCGAGAGATTGCCTGGCTCTGATCAGCACCGAAGGCGTAGCCAAGAAGGCACCAGTCAAGTCAAAAGCCAAACCGACGCGCTGGGTGAAGACTCACTAGCTGGTGGGTGGCCTGCATCTGCGGACCGGAAGTATAACTAAAACTACCGAAGCTCCCATCCTTTGCTTGACGGCAAAGGATGGGAGCCTCGACATCTGATCCCTTCCCAGTTTGGTTTCGCCTTTCCAGATCAACCGGAAATCGGAAATCGTCAATCGAAAATCTCGTCCCGAGGGTCGCCTGAATCGTTCTCATCGCTTCTGCGAGTGTGCACCGTCACTGCGCGAACGTCGCAGCACCGCTCCTCTACTTCGAGTGGCGATCTGCACGCCCCGTTCTCGATGCAACCCCTTCTAACCCAGGAACTCTCGGAGTTCTTTGGTCAAGGCTGCGATATCGATCGGTTTCGATAAGTAGCCGTCAAATCCAGCAGCCAGAACCTGTTCCCGGTTTCCCTGCATTGCGAAGGCAGTGACTGCCACCACACGAAGTGAAGCAAAACGAGTGTTCCCTCGTATCTGGCGTAGCACAGCGTATCCGTCCAGCACCGGCATCTGAATATCTAACAGAACTAAGTCCGGCGTAGTCTGCTCCAGCTTGTCGAGCGCCTCTTGCCCGTCACAAGCTTCAATTACTTCGTGCCCACGAGTCTCCAAAATCTCACGCATTAACTCCCGATTGGCGAGATTATCTTCTGCCACAAGAATCTTAGTCATGACTGTCCTGCGGACTTGGCTAGCTTGGAGTTCCCCACTATGTTACGCACCTGTGCCAGGAGGTCCGCCTTCCAGGAACCGTCCTTGCGGAGCAAGACACGCGCCTCGCGCTTCAAAAGTTCGATTTCTGACTCGGTCAGGTCTTTTGCGGTTAGAACGAAGACAGGAATGTCCCCCAGCGTCGGTTGTTCTTTGATCCTCTGCAGGACCTCAAAACCATCCATCTCGGGCATCATCAAGTCCAGTAGAACCGCATCCATGTGAACTTCTGACAGAAGCTGGAGGGCATTTTTCCCACTGGGCGCAAGGTGAGGATTGTAGCCGCCCGAGCACAAGATATCGCGAGGATGTTGGTGGAAGTCCCAGCCTGGGGCCGTACGTGTTTGCGAACCGCCGTTAGTAGAGCAGATTTTTGCACCGGCTTCACCAGATACTCTGCAGCGCCCAGGGTGAATCCCATTTGTTTTTGATCCACTACCGAAACCACAATGATTGGGATGTTTGCGGTCTCCGCTGCCTTCTTGAGTTGGAAGAGTGTTTCGAAGCCACTGCCATCCGGCATTAGTATGTCAAGAGTGATGGCACTGGGATGCAATTCACGTGCTTTCTTGATGGCCTCGTCACCCGAACTCACCGCCGCTGTCGCGTAACCCGCACCTTCTAAGTAACTCGCCAAGAGCTCACGTGCAGGCAGTTCATCATCTACCACCAGAATCAGCGGCTTTGTGCCTGTGGGCCCTAAAGAATCAGGATGTGTTTGGGCATCTGAGACTTTTTGACCGTGCTTTGCAACTGTCTTTCCTACCGGTAGAGTGAAACTGAAACGCGTGCCTTTGCCTATTTCGCTTTCAACGGCAATTGTTCCGCCTTGCTGCTCGACCAGGCGTTTGGTGATAGCCAGTCCCAGCCCAGTTCCTTCCGTGACTCCCCGGGTCGTGTCACTCACCTGACGGAATTCCTCGAAAATCAGCTTTTGGTCTTCGGGACGAATACCAACCCCAGTATCGCTCACCGAAACAAAGACCATACCGCCATCATTGGAGTAGTCAATTTCCACCTTCCCGCCCTCGGGAGTGAACTTCACCGCATTGCTCAGTAGGTTGTAGAGAATTTGTTTGAAACGAAGTCGATCTGCATAAACGCACGTCTCCTCCGTTGAGTGTCCGACACCGATGTGCTTAGCCATGGCCAGCGGACGGATGGTGGAGAGGATTTCCGGCAAAACATCCTTCACCTGAAAATCTTCGCAGCGCAGTTCCAGTTGTCCAGCTTCGATTTTCGAGAGGTCCAGAATGTCATTGATCAGAGCCAGCAGGTGCCGCGCGCCGGTCAGCACGTGTCCTACGAAGCGCTTCTGCTTCTCGTTCAGCTGACCTGCCGTCTCTTCTGACAAAAGATCGGAAAAACCAATAATCGCGTTTAAGGGTGTCCGAAGCTCGTGGCTCATACTGGAAAGGAACTTGCTCTTTAGTTTTGTGGCATGCTCAACCTCGCGGTTGCGCAGCTCCAGCTCTCGATTGCTGGCAGCTAAACTGTCAACAAATTTACGTTTTTCCGCTTCGTCCCGCTTCCTCTGGGTGACGTCAACCGCGACCACCACTTCGGCAGCTCGGCCGGCAAAATTTAGAGCGTAAGATGTGATCTCCACATCCATGAGGGTTCCGTCTTTTCGTCGATGCCGCCAGACGCCACCGCTCTCGTTTCCATTTCGCAGGCTGGCGACCCTTTCGAGAAGGTTGGGGACATCCTCAGGCGGTCGAATGTCTTTGATTGTCATCTCCAGGAATTCGCTGCTCGAATATCCGTATTTGCGCACTGCGGCGGCGTTTACTGCAAGAAATTGAAGTGTGTCTCGGTCGAACACCCAGGTCGGATGTGGATTGTTATCGAATAGCTTGCGGTGACGTGCTTCGCTCTCCTGTAACAACTCTTCCGTGCGCTTGCGCTCGGTAATATCCTTGGTGATCTTCGAAAATCCACGCAGCTTACCTGTTTCGTCGGTCAGGGCAGTGATGACTACATCTGCCAGAAAGCGCGATCCGTCTTTCCGTATCCGCCACCCTTCCTCTTCGAAACGGCCTTCGGCGATGGCCGTCTGGAGCTCGCGCTCTGGTTTGCCACTCTGCAAGTCTTCCGGACAGTAGAAGCAAGAGAAGTGGCGGCCGAGTATTTCATTGGCCTTATAACCCTTGATACGTTCTGCCCCCGGATTCCAGCTAGCAATGTGTCCCGAGGGATCGAGCATAAAAATGGCGTAGTCTCTAATGCCGTTTACCAATTCACGAAAGCGCTCCTCGCTTTCCCGCAGCTCCTCTTCGGCCCGCTTCCGCGCGGTAATGTCTCTGCGAAGCACGTAATAGACGCAGCCCAGGAGTAGGAATCCCAATAAAATGAGGCATGAAAACGTCAGAGTAGTTTTCCGTGTACTCAAGTGGAAATCCTGGTCGCGACGTCTTAGAAGATTCTCCTCTTCATGCTTCATCTCGGATATGATGATTCGGACTTCGTTCATCTGCTTGACACCGATGCCTGTCGCCATGCGCTGCCGCGCGGCATCGAATCCTTCTTGTCGCCGCAAATCAATGTTTCTTTGGAGTGAATCGAGCTTCACGGCCACCGCATTCTCCAGCATTGGCAGGCGGCGCTGAGGTGAGCGCGGACTTCGGGAGCCGCCGTTCCATACGGTTCGAGAAAGGCGTCCTGTCCCGTGATGATGAAACCTCGTGCTGCGGTCTGCGCATCAGCCACGCCGGAAAGTGTGGCCTCGAGCTCCGCCAGAACCGCGTGCGTGTGGGCCACCAATTGGCTGGCTTCGATGAAGCGGCGACCGCTCCGATATGAGAGTCCCGCAACAAATAGCAGAATGAGGCCAGCCAGGCCAAGACCCGCCGCAGTCTTCTTCTCGATGGACCACTTCATAGCATGCTCCTCGAACCCGCCCGTCGAAATGTAACCTGAGATATAAACTCTTTCGCGATTTACCCAAGCCAGTCAGGTTCAGAATTCAGCCCGCTGTGTGGCCGGCCGCTGCACTGGCACCGCTTGGCATCTTGCAAAACGCCTGAAATATGCCTGCATCCCAGCAACCCTTCTTGACCTCTTCCTCCATCATTTCCAGTGCTTCCGCACGCGAGAAGGCGCGCTTATATGGCCTCTGGGTGGTCAGAGCATCGTACACATCCACGATTTGTAAAACCCGCGCGGTCAAAGGGATCTCCTCGCCTTTCAATCCGTCGGGATAGCCTGAGCCATCCAGCTTTTCGTGGTGATGGCGAATAATGGGCAGCACTAAACGAAAGGATTTGAGTGGAGCACAGATGCGTTCCCCCAGCACGGGATGCTGCTGTATGACTCGGAACTCCTCAGGAGTCAAGCGACCTGGTTTAAGCAGAATGGTCTCGGGCACGGCCACCTTGCCAATATCGTGAACAATTCCAGCTCGGCGCAGAGCCACGAGTTGGTCCTCGGTTAATCCAATTTCCTCGCCCAATCGAACGGAATAGCCGGACAGTCGTTCACAGTGTCCTTCGGTATTCGGATCTTTGCCCTCGATGCAGCGTGCTAAAGCAAATAACACCGATTCTGCTCGCTCTAACTCGTCAGTATGAGCCTTCAGATTAAGGAGCGAGCGAACGTGCGCCAACAGCTCGCTATGATCAACTGGTTTGCTTAAGAAACCATCAGCTCCGGACTTAATTCCGCGAACTCGGTCCTCCCTGCCTGTAAGTCCCGTAACTAGCACCACAGGCGTAAGCCGCGTTTCTGGATTGCTTTTCAAACGTCGGCATACCTCGAAACCATCCAGAAAAGGCATGTTTACGTCGAGCAATACCAGGTCCGGCTTAAGACGTGCGAATTCCTCTAGAGAACTGCGGCCGTCGGGGGCAGTAATCACTTCCAGCCCTTCCGCGACCAGGGATTCCTGTAGCAGTTCACGATTAGCGGCGTCGTCGTCGACAACCAAAATTTTCCCCGCCATGATGTCGTCTATCCTCGTCAATAAGGGCTGTTAACTCAACCGTTGTGATACGTAGGGGAAGTACTAAGGTAATGTTACGCGGGACTTAGAAACTGAATCAGACTTTAAAAGGCGATAATCTACTATCTGTCAGCCTCACACTAGACCCTTTTTAGGCAAGGAGAAATAGTCGTCGTGGCCCTGAAGGTACTGATAGTCGAAGATGATGCGCCCACCCTGGAATTAATGGGCGAAGTCCTCACTTCGCTTAAGGCGGACGTACGCGCCATCAGTGACAGCGAAGCAGCCTCAGCTTTGGTCAATCAGGAAAGGTTTGACGGCATCTTCGTGGATCTGCAGATGCCCAAGGTGGATGGTTTCGAACTCACCCGACGGATTCGAGAATCATCCTGGAACAAGACTGCGCCCATCGTTGTCGTTACCGCAGAGGATGACGTCAAAACCATGGAGAAGGCCTTCGCTGCAGGAACCACCTTCTTCCTGCAGAAGCCTGTCGATAGACAGCGCCTCACAAACTTGTTCAAAGCTGCTCGGGGCACGATGTTCGAAAATCGCCGCCAATTCGTGCGGGTGCCACTTCAGACCGCTGTGACCTGCCGCGTAGAGGACCAAACTTTCCAGGGAACAAGTTCAAACATTAGCCAGGGAGGAATTCTGTTCGAGATGGGCCGTCCTTTACCGGTAGGCGCCAACGTCCGTTTGTCTTTCGGGCTTCCTGGACGGCAGTTGAGAATTGATACCACCGGCGTAGTCGCCAGAGTCGATGATCTCCACCGCATTGGCGTGCGTTTCACTCACATTGGCGGCCGAGAGTTACAGCTCATTCGCGATCTAATTGGCAGCGATGATAGCGAAAGCCCCCAAACCTCATACAAGCCAACTTAAATCAGCCAGGCGTCCTTATTATCAGATGGGCAAGATTCCGTCTTTGGCCCAAGACCAGCGAAGTCAACTTTCGCGCCACTTCTTGTCAAGCCCCTTTTCCGCCCAGGCAGCCCCCGTGTTGCGCTTTTTTTCCAATCCGCATAACTAATAGCTAATAGCTTACTGTTTAAATATGCTGTTGGATACAGCCATCATGGGAAAAGCAGTAGCGTCGGGAGCAGTTGAAGTAAAAATCGAAATCGGAAATTGGAAATGAGTGGTCTTGATCTTCAAATCGTCAATCGTAATTGGTACCTCGTAATTCGTACCTCCTAAATCCCGCTTTTGTTTCAACGGTTTAGGCTCCCGCCCGATGTCCAAACTCGCCACTAAACCGCAATTTTCGGCCTTTCATTGCCAACCACGTGCCTTCCCTCTACTCCCTCAATAACATAGTGACATCCAGCAGTGGGGAAAGTCCTATCCGCAAGCTTCGAAAAGGGTAGGGCAGCAAGAGTAAGACTGAAGTTCAGGATTGGAAAGCCAGGGAAGCAGTGGCAATTCTCTGTGAATTGCCTCAAATCCCAGCAGTGGAAAGCGAGAGCAAATGCACAAACCAGTCAAATATGTGGAGAAAGCAGTCACGATTGCTGCCACAGGAGCTTGGGCGGTATTCGAACGCCTCAACCGTGTGAAGCCCAATCCTTCTCCCAAACCCAAGTGGTCCGACAAACCATTGCTCAAGTCTTATGAGAAGACTAAGCCACCGCTGGGCTGGCCGCGTAGCACCGACTCGCTTTGCCCCAGGTGTATACCTGAGATCCGCCAGCAGATTCTCGACGGCAAATTGCCCTACGAGATCCTGCTCAATGAAAAAGTTGGCGAGATCAAGGCTCAGATCATTGAGCGCGACGGCAAGATCCTCATGGTCAAGGACTGCCCCAGGCACGGCCACTTTGAAGATGTGATGTCGATCGACCCCGAGTTCTCGCGCCACTTGGAAGAAGTCTTTCCCGGACGTGACATTCGCGCTCACAACGACGAGAAGCTCCACAACCACGGCTCCTCGACCGTCAAGTACGGACGCGGTTCGGTTCTCACGATCGATCTCACCAATCGATGCAACATGATGTGCGACCCATGTTTCATGGACGCGAACCAGGTCGGCTTCGTGCACGAGTTGGGCTGGCAGGACATCAAGACCATGCTCGACAACGCCATCACCATTAAGCCGCGGCGTCAGATGTCGGTGCAATTCTCTGGCGGTGAGCCCACGCTCTCACCATATTTTCTGGACGCCGTCCGCTACGCCCGCAAAGTGGGATACAACAGCGTGCAGGCAGCGACCAACGGAATTGAATTTGCCAAGAGTCTGGAATTCGCGCAACAGGCCGCCGAAGCCGGAATGCGCTACGCCTATCTGCAATTCGACGGCATCGGCAACGCTGCCAACGCCCACCGCAAAGTCGGCAACCTGTTCGACGTAAAGCTGAAAGCCATCGACAACCTGCACAAAGCCGGCGTCGAAATCGTGCCGGTAGTAACCATCGTCAACGGCATCAACAACGAACAAGTAGGACGCATCATCAAGTTCGCGCTGGACAATCCGAAAAAGATTGGATTCCTCTCCTTCCAACCAGTAAGTTTCACCGGCCGCGACGAAGCCGTCACCGACGATCGCCGCACCGCCCAGCGCTACACCCTCTCTCACCTGGCCCACGACGTGAAATCTCAAACCGGCTTAGGCGAACCCTCCCGCGACTGGTTCCCCATCAGCTTCATGGGCACCTTCAGCGATTGGGCCGACCTAATGCACGTAGAGGACAAAAACAACGACTGGGGCCAACTCTCATGTGGATGTCATCCGAATTGTGGGACTGGGATGGCTGTGATGATTGACAAGGAAACTAAAGAAGCGGTGCCGGTTACTGCATTTTTGAAAGGCGATCAGCTCGCTAAGGATATTGCCAAAGTTAACGATGCGGCGCGGGGGAAGTTTCTTACGATTGTGGGGATGGCGCTTTGTTTGATGAAGAATTACGATCCGTTTCAGTCGCCGACGCATTTCAAGTTGACCGACTTGTTGAAGAAGTTTGATAAGAACTTTAATGCGACGGGCAAGAACTACGGCAAGGTCGGTCCGGACCGCACGATTGAGGATGTGGAGTTGCGGCGCAAGGACCGGTGGAACTTCCTGTTTATTGCAGGGATGTGGTTTCAGGATCTGTTTAATTACGATTTCCGGCGGACGGAGCAGTGCATCATTCCTTATGCCACCCAGGAAGGCGAAATTTCCTTCTGCGCTTACAACACGGGCGTGGGATGGCGCAACATTATCGAGAAGATGCATATGACGGCCACTCTGACTAAATGGTATGAAGAGCATGGTCGTCACGAGATCTTTGCCGGTGGCAAGAATGTGAAGATGGAGTCCACCCAGCATTCGCTGGTGCTCAAGGATGGCATCGTCACCTTGGAAGAGCAGCACGATCTGGAGAAGCTGGGCATCGCCAAGAACGCGCGTGAGGAAAAGATTCGGGCGCGTGATCTGAAGCAGAAAAACGATCCGGCTTACAATGCGCGCATGGCGGCTCTTTATCGTGAGGTTGTTTTGAAGGAGAAGCCGGTAGTGGCGGAGAACGGATTTATCCCGTTGGGGCCGTTGCCGCCGGCGAATGGGAAGGGTCAGGAGACGGTTAAGGCTGATGTCGGGGAGCCG
>MNDG01000157.1 GCA_001914815.1 Acidobacteriales bacterium 13_2_20CM_55_8 | reverse complement strand
TCATCCGCGGCCCCAAAACCCTGGCCGACAGCGCTCCACGCTGGAAGGGAATTCGAGCCTTCGCCAAAGCCAACGGCATGAGTTTAGATGATCGTTTGGTTGTGGACCTCCCCGAGTCTAGAGATCCGACTTCAAGTTTTGAGGCCGGCTACAAATTGACCGAGGAGCTGATCAAGCGGAAACGTCCTTTTACTGCCCTGATGGCATTCGACGACATGACTGCTTTCGGAGCGATCCGCGCCCTGGCCAAAGCCGGACTCCGCGTTCCCGAAAATTGTTCCGTGGTCGGTTTTGATGATGTCGCCGCCTCCAGCCTGTACACGCCGCCTCTCACCACAGTTCGTCAACCCATGGAAGCTATGGGTGCCGCTGCAGCAAGCATTGTGCTGGAAGGAATCAAGACGGTATTAGAGAAACGGGAGGCGTCCGCCGTGCATCGCAAAATGGCCCCGGAACTGGCGGTGCGAGAGTCAACCAGGAGTTTGCTATAGGTCACGCACTTGCTGCGTTATTTGTAAGTCACCGTGACCCAACGCCGTTCGCGCGCACTCAAAGAGATAGCATCGCAGAGGACAAGTTCCTCATGTCCGGTTTGGAACGTCGGGAAATCTCGACGAGCCGCCAGGTCGCCCTTGGAAATGTAAGCGTAGAAATCCTTAAAAAGTTGAGCGAAGGTGTCAGGATATCCCTCCGTATGTCCGCCGGGATACGCGGCATAGCCCCGGGCTTCAGGACTCATCAGCGCCGGGTCTTTCATCATGTCCTGGTTGGGCTGGTTGCGGTGTCCTATCCACATCGTGTTTGGCGATTCGGAATGCCAGGCTAGAGAAGCTTCCGAACCATCCACCTCAAACCATAAACGCGCCCGGCGTCCAGCGCTCACCTGCGACACGGTCATCACTCCGCGAAGCGCGCCCTCAAAATGCAGCAGGATGGACGCATAATCTTCCGTTGTCATCTTTACTTCGTCGAAAGCTCCACTAGTTTGTTTCTGAAACGTTTCCACGCGTCCCCGTGGACGCTGCCGCACCGGGATCACGGTAGCAAGATCAGCGCATACCTCGGTCACTTTGCGTCCAGTAATCCACGTCATGAGGTCGAGCCAGTGCGTGCCGATATCGGATACAGCGCGCAACTCTCCTCCAAGCTGCGGCTCCAAACGCCAATTCCAGTCATTGGGATAGAAAAGCCAATCCTGCAAGAAACTGCCATGCACCAGCCGAGGCTCGCCAATCACGCCGCGTTCCACCAGCGCATGCGCTTCCTGACACAGCGGATAAAAACGAAGGTTATAGGTGACGCCGCCTACGCCCTTGTGCTTTTGCGCGAGTTCAACCAGCGCGGAACTCTGGCGCACGTCCATGGCCAGAGGCTTCTCGCACATGACGTGCTTGCCCGATTCCAGTGCAGCCTTGGCCTGATCGAAGTGGACGTGATTTGGAGTGCAGATGTGGATCACGTCGACGGATGGGTCCTTTACCAGATCATTGAGGGATTCATAACCGCGATCCAAGCCGAGTGCGCGAGCGGCTTGGACGCTTCTGTCCGGCGAGCTGCTCAACAATCCTTTTACCTGGATCCCCTGCCGTCGAAGCGCTTCCAGATGCGCTCTCCCAACAAATCCCAGGCCAATGACCGCCGCTCGTAGGTTCTCCATCGGCCTCCTGGAATGGTCTTTGGTCCTTAATCGTTGCCCTCAGCTAACGACCAAGGACCTCGACCAAGGACTGCGTTCATCCTACTTCCGCATGCTGACGCGCTGGATTCACCATCGCTAAGCCCTGCTCGAGATCGGCGATCAAGTCCTCCGCGCTTTCAATTCCCACCGATAGTCGGATCAATTGTTCAGTCACGCCCATTTTTTGCCGTTGCTCGGCTGAGATCATGGCATGGGACGTGAGCACCGGGATGGTGACCAGAGAATCCACTCCGCCCACGCTCGGCGCCAAGGTGAAGAGATGCAGCGATTCGGCTAAATGGCGAGCGTCTTCACCGCTGCCATCCACTTCAAAACTGAGTACTCCACCCCCGCCAGCCATCTGCTCCATGGCTAATGCTCGCTGCGGATGACCTTCAACAAACGGATAATGCACTCTCCGCACCTTGGAATGTTGCGCCAGAAACTGAGCTACGCGCAAAGCATTCTCATTCTGCCGCTGTACCCGGACTGCAAGTGTCTTCATGCCGCGCAGAAGGAGCCAGGCAGCATGCGGATCCATAGTTCCACCCAGCGTGGTGCGGGTTTCATGAATTTTCTGGATCAAATCTCGCCGCCCGGCGACGATGCCGCAGATGAGATCGGAATGCCCGCCGAAATACTTGGTCCCGGAATGCATGACCAGATCAATGCCAAATTCCAGCGGCCGCTGATTAATCGGAGTGGCAAATGTGCTGTCAATCAAGGTGATAAGATTGCACCTCTTTGCCAGCGCCGCCGTCTTGCGCAGGTCAACCACCCTCAATGTAGGATTGGTCGGCGATTCCAGATACAGCAATCGGGTATTGGTCCGGATCGCCCGTTCGTGCTGATCGTATTCCGTGGTATCGACAAGCGTTGTTTCAATGCCCAGCTTCGGCAGCCACTGGCTGAAGAACTTCGTGGTGCCGCCATAAATATCCCGCTGCGCTACGATGTGATCACCACTCTTGAGCAAGGCCAAAATCGAAGTCGTAATCGCCGACATCCCGGATGCAAATAGCAACGCGCCATCGGCGCCCTCAAGTTCCGCAACGGACGATTCCGCCACGGTGTGGGTCGGGTTTCCATACCGGGTGTAAAACCGGTCAGTGTTCGTGGCGCGTACCTGCTCGTCGCTGTCGGTGACCTCGAACGTGGATGTTTGATAAATCGGGGTCGACAAAGGACCATTCTTCTTGCACAGATCCGTACCTCCGCGCACGGCTTCGGTTTCCTGGCGGCGTTTGTGCGGTTTCATTGGAGTACTCCTTTGGGGAGGCAGATAGCACCTAAGAGTAACGTTCCAACACGGACCCGGCAAGAGGGCCCCGCCCGCCGTTGGACCTTGCCTGCCTTTATAATCGCAACTTCATGGATTTAGGTCTTAAGGGACGGGTCGCGATTGTGGCTGCTTCCAGCCAGGGCATTGGTCGCGCGACTGCGGAGGGTTTTGCCGCCGAGGGATGCCGGGTCGCAATGTGCGCCCGAAACCGCTCCACCTTAGATCAAGCCTCCGACAAAATACGCGAACAATACCACACCGATGTCTTTGCCGAAACGCTGGACGTCACCGACGCCGATGCAGTGCACGGCTTCGTCGCCGCCGTCGCCACCAAATTCGGTAAAGTCGAGATTTGCGTCACCAATGCCGGCGGACCTCCAGCCAAGGGCTTCCTCGCGGCCACCATTGAGGATTGGCGGAAGGCTGTGGACCTGAACTTTCTCAGCACGGTCTACTTCGCCCGCGAAGTCATCCCTTACATGCAGCGCCAGCGCTGGGGACGAATCATCACCCTCACTTCCATTAGCACTAAACAGCCTGTGGCCGATCTGGTACTTTCCAATGCAGTCCGAGCTGCCGTGGTGGGGCTGGTCAAAAGCCTGGCCAACGAATTTGGTAAGGACGGGATTCTGGTAAACAACGTCGGTCCAGGCTACACCGCAACGGACCGGCTCAAGGAACTGGCCAAGAGTCGTTCTGCCGCACAAGCTAAAAGTGAGAAAGAGATTTTCGAAGCTTGGGCTGCGGACGCTCCCTTGAAACGGTTGGGAAACCCTAAAGAGGTTGCGGACACCATCGTTTGGCTGGCCTCAGAGCGCGCATCCTATATCACCGGGCAAACGATTCTGGTAGACGGAGGCCTGTACAAAGGCTTGTAGCGAGACTGAGAACCGAGAACTGCAAGCTCAGAACTGAGATTTTGATAAACAAATCAGCACACGCTGAAAGGCTCAACATGGCAAAGTCAAAGCGTAAAGTCAAAAAAACTTCTGGCAAGAAGAGCCCAGTTCGTTCACGATCAAATACGAGCAGCGTCAAGAAGCTGGAACTAAAATATATTCCCTGGAATGCCGTCGAACTGGAAGATCTGAATCCTCTGTTACAGCGCCAATTTGTGGTTGGTCAGGAGATGATGCTCGCGCGTGTGCTGCTGAAAAAGGGCTGCATCGTGCCTGAACATAGCCACCACAACGAGCAGATCACCTATGTTCTCGAAGGAGCCCTCAAGTTCTGGNNAGGTATTGACCATCCCTCCTCATATGCCGCATAAGGCCGAAGCCCTGGCGGACACCGTAGACCTGGACGTCTTCAGCCCACCGCGTGCCGACTGGATCAACAAGACCGACAAATATCTGCGCGGCGGAAGATAAGATCAAGCCGTCACCCGTTCTAGCCCATGACTGATCAAACGGCATCCGCGCCCAAGCCGCAGCAGGCCCCGTCACAACTGCGTTGCATTGGCTGCGGCGCCATTAATGACTGGGCCACACAGAATTTTCGTTGTACCTCCTGCGGCGATTTGCTGGAAATCATCTACCCCGGCTGGAAGTCGGCAGACGGAATCCAGGCGAATCTCAGTCCCGTAGCGCTCAGAGCTTTGTGGCGCCAGCGCAAGACTTCGGCTCTCCCCATGGACGAAAGCGGTGTATGGCGCTTTCGCGAAATCCTTCCCGCCTCGCCTGACTGGCAGACAATTATCAGCCTGCGCGAAGGAAACACTCCGCTCTACGAACTCCCCGGCTGTGCCCGGAGTGCGGGTATCGAGCGGTTGTACGGCAAGCATCAGGGCATGAATCCCACCGGTTCTTTTAAGGATACGGGCATGACCGTCGCCGCATCCGTCGCCCGGCAGCAGGGATTCCGCTGGGTGGCCTGCGCTTCCACCGGCAACACTTCCGCCTCCATGGCCGCTTACGCTGCGCGCGGAGGAATGCGCAGCCTGGTGCTGATTCCGGAAGGCCAGATCTCGTGGGGGAAACTCTCGCAAGCGTTGGACTATGGCGCCCTGACCTGCCAATTGAAAACCGATTTCGACGGCTGTGTGCAAGTGCTGAATGAAGTCGTACAGCGCACGCCGATTTATCTTCTCAACTCCGTGAATCCCTATCGCATCGAAGGCCAAAAGACGGCCGCACTGGAGTTGCTGGAGCAGTTTGATTGGCAGGTTCCGGATCACGTCATCGTGCCCGGCGGAAACTTGGCGAACTCTTCAGCGTTGGGAAAGGCATTCCTAGAAATGAAGGATCTCGGTTTGATTTCCACTCTGCCCCGGATTTCCATAATTCAAGCGGAAGGCGCCAATCCGCTTGTACGGACAATCCGTGAGACAGCTGGAAAGGAACTGGTTCGGGTACAGGCCGAAACCATGGCTACCGCCATTCGCATCGGCAATCCCGCCTCTTGGAAGAAGGCGTTGCGTGTCCTGCAGGCCGCTGGTGGAACCGTAGAACAGGTCGGCGAAGTGGAGATTGCCCTGGCCAAAGCCGAAATCGGAGCGGACGGCATCGGATGCGAGCCAGCCTCGGCGGTCACTTTGGCGGGCCTCAAGAAACTACTGAAGCAAGGCTTTGTCCAACCAAATCAAACCGTGGTATTGATTCTGACTGGCCATTTACTAAAAGATCCAGAGTTCACCTTAAAGTTTCATCGCGGGGATTTGTTTTCCGGAAGCACGAAAGAAAAGGAAGCGCGAAGTCTTTCCCAGCAACAACGTGCACCAGTTGTATTGGAGGCCAGCGCAGACGCCGTCATCGGAACGGTGGGGAAATTCAGCACTTAGCATTTAGCCATTACAGGATTGTGGTGGCTTGAGCGCTGAATGGAATCACCATCGGACCGTAATGGCTAAATGCTAAGTGCTAAATGCTAAATGCTAAATGCTAAATGCTAAATGCTAAGTGCTGTCTTAAAACCCATGCCCAAGCATATTCGCCGCAATCGATCCGACGCCAAACCTCTGGAACTGGTGTTACCTGCGACCTCGGCCAATCTTGGCCCCGCCTTCGATGCCGCAGCCCTCGCTCTAAAATTGTTCCTCAAAATCCGTGCCCGGACTGCACCGGAGTTTTCATTGCAAGCTCGTGGCAGGGATTCCGAGATTTGCGGCAAGATTGAAAACCATCTCATCCTCACAACTTATCGGGAAATATTGCAGACTGAAAGAAAGCCGGTTCGTCCACTCACCCTCCGTATTGCCAATCAGATTCCGATCGGCAAGGGCTGCGGCTCTTCCGCGGCGGCGCGGCTTGCCGGAATCGCGCTGGCTGTGCACTTCGGCGGTTTGCGCTGGACGGACGCTCGTATTGTCGGCGAAGCATCCCGTCGCGAACACCATCCCGATAACGCTGCCGCTTGCTGGATGGGGGGCCTGGCAGTCGCGCGTATGTCCAGCAATGGAGAAGCACAAATCGCGCGCATTGCTCCCCAAGGAAACTGGCCTCTGCTGTTGGCTGTTCCACCGCAGAGCCTTTCCACCGAGCAAGCCCGTCGCGTTCTGCCCTCTCAATATTCCCGCGCCGATGCCGTCACCAATGTGCAAAATTCCATGTTGCTGCTCGCGGCGTTTATTCAAGGCCGCACAGATTTGCTGGCTCCAGCACTCGACGATCGCCTTCACCAGCCTTACCGCGCGTCGCTGTGTCCGCTGCTGCCGGCCTTGCAAAAGTTATCAGGAAAATCCGGCGTCATTGGCGTGACCCTCAGCGGCGCTGGACCTTCGGTACTGATGTTCCTTGATAGCAAAGCGAGTTTGGCGCGAACCAAATCGCTGGTGGCAACTCACCTTCGCAAGTGTCGGCTTTCAGCGGAGTTGATTTCTACTGGGATTATCGGGCGAGGGGCTCGCGATAGCAGCAGTTGGAAGTCTTAGGCGTCAGGTCACAGGTCTTAGGATCTTTGAAGACCAGGTCTGATTCGGTCTCGCGGCCCGACCACTGAGACCCGCGACCTGATGAACTAGCGGTAACTCCGGCGGCGGTCACCGCCAACCGCAGATACCTGATTTTCTGCGGTAACAATGAACAAGTGCTCTTCAAAGCTGATGTACGGATCGCGGGCAAAACGATCAGGATAGGAACTTAAGGCGTTCAGAAAATTCTCGATTTCCTGGCGCACTTCACGTTCACGCGCCGCATCCGACAAACCCGCAGTGGCTGGACGATGTTCTCTGATCACCATGTTTCCTCCATTCCCCGGTTGCGGTCCTTAACTAGGCTGGCGGACGGAGCAACCTGGTGCATGACACTATCCTGGGAAAACACCGAGACGTATCCGGCGGAGTTCCTGCAGAATCGGGGAAAGAAGAAGTTAATTTCTCGGAGCGAAACTGTAAATGGCACTTCGGTGCTATGTGTCGCGACGTGGAATGAACCCGCAAAAAAAAGACCGGTACATGACCGGCCCTACGAGAGATCGAGAATCATACAAACTACTGGCGGCTGGCCGGCGGAATGATGCCATTCATTCGCAAATATTCCACCATCTGCCCATAGTGATCGAAGCAGTGGCTGGGAATCCACGTAGCCAATTCCAGCCGCGTGACTGGGCGTTCCCCGAAAGGATTCTTGACCGATTCCAATGCACCTTTTTCGCTAATGCCTGGAACTGCTTTGTGAACATAGGCAAAGGAATCCTTTAAGAATTTCACTATCTCGGATTTGGATTTAATCGCATCCGGTCCACTCTCGCCACCAGTATCGACAGGCGGCTTCTCTCCCAGAATCGCAGCCGCGATCAAATAATTGACGGCCGCCACGTGTTTCACCTGTTGAGCGAAGGTACGCACTCCTTTGAACTCGCCATTGGTGGGAGCGAAAGAGTATTTATCTTCAGGCATGGCCTCCGCAGCCGGAACAAATTCGCCTTCCACATTTGCGATGTAATGGTCCAGCACTTCACCAGTGGTACGAGGTTCGGCAGGCTTCGCAGCTTGAGCCATAACGAAGCTGCAACATGCCAACGATAAAAAGACCCACTGCCGCTTCATCCTCTTCATGAGAGTTCTCCTTGTAAGTAGAGTTCTGATTTAGAATTCGGGACCTAGTCACGCACTATTGCAGGCGCCAGGCGCAACCCTTGGGACGTAAGCCGGTAACGTCGCACCGTGTACAGTCCAGCCACCAGAGCCACGGAAGAATAAAGAAGCGCCGCGGGAACTCCCACTTTGCTCGCCAGCCCTCCCCAGGCCGCGCTGCCCAAGGCCATCCCTCCCTGCAGGACTAGCAGGTACATGGATAACGCGCGCGCCCGTAACCACGGAGGAGACATAGTCTGCGCCGCTACGTTCAGACTGGCCAGAATTCCGATCCACGCTATCCCGCTCGTGAACAATACCAGACTCAGCGCCGGAAATGCTTCAACTCTTCCGGCAGCAAAACTCATAGCGGCAAATAGCAGAGTGCCAAACACTACCAGTCCGTCCACCGACAATCTGCTGCGCAACCGGGGTAACGCTGCGGCCCCGGCCAGCGCGCCTAGGCCGAAAGACCCCAGCAACAATCCATATCCGGTAGCTCCATGAGGACGTGCAAGAATCGGTAGCAGGGCGGGAAGGGAACTGGCCGCCAGACTAAACGCCCCCGTCCTGATCAGGACGCAGCGCACCACGGGCGCACCGCGCACGAAGCGAAGTCCGGTCAACATCGCGTCCGTCACTCGCCCGGTCTCGACGTGTTCGTAGTGTGGACGTTTCCAGCGGTACAGAAAAAAGATCACTCCAAAGAACGACGCAGCATTCAGGAGAAAGGCAACTCCCGAGCCCGCAGCCGCAATTACTAGTCCACCCAGCGCCGGACCGATCGCACGCGCAACGTTGAAGCCCACCGAGTTCAAGGCCACCGCTGACTCGTGACGGTGCGCTGAAACGATTTCCGGCGTGATCGCCTGCCACGCAGGATCGTTCATCACCGCGCCCAATCCTAGGACAAACGTAAACAAAAGGAGCAACCACGGCGTGACTTCATGCCGCAGTGTCAGGATCCCCAGCACTGCAGCAGCCGCGACCATCCAACCTTGTGTGGCGAGCAGAAAGCGCCTACGGTCAACCATGTCCGCCAGCGCCCCCGCAGGCAGGATCACCAGAAACACGGGCAAAGTCGTGGCCGCTGTCACCAGGCTGACCATCAGCGGTGAGGTAGTGAGCTGCGTCATCAGCCAGCCTGCGCCCACATTCTGCATCCATGTCCCGATGTACGAAATCACCGCCGCGAGCCACAACGAACGGAACAATGGCTCGCCCAGCGGAGCCCATGCCGAACCTTGAGACCCAGCCTGCAAGCTCCCCGCCACGGTGGTGTTCACTGAATCCGCCATGTTCAGTTGCTCGGAACCTCTTCCACCGGCGCAGCCACGCCCACTCCAAACGGCCACTCCCGATTACGCCAGGCGCGGATCGTGTAGATGATCATGCCTGTCATCAGAATCACCAACGCGTAACGAATTTGAGTCAGGGAGTTGGTGCGATAGATGAGTATAAACACGAATCCCACAGACGCGATTAGTGCCGGCAACGGATACAGCCACATCCGAAACGGACGCGGCAAATCCGGCCGGCGAATACGCAACACGATCACCCCGATCGCCTGCACCAGAAACTGCAGCGTGATGCGAATCACCACCAGCGCTGCAATCACATCCGCCAGCGACAAAAAGCAGAATAACAATGCCACGCCACCCAATGCGAGCAGCGAGACATAAGGAAACCGATGTTCAGGATGCACTCGAGAAAACGCCTTGAAGTAGTTTCCGTCCAGAGCCGCAGCGTAAGGAACCCTTGAGTAACCGAGCATGAGCGAGAACACGGAAGCAAACGCCGTCCACATGACCATCGCGGTAACCAGATTCGCCGCCCACGTCCCATAAACCCGTTGCATAAAAATTGAGACCACATACAAGCCCCGGTTGGATGGGCCGGATTGTGTCATCTCCTGCCACGGCACCACACCCAGAATGCTGATGTTCATCACCACATATAGACAACCTACTAACAAAATGGATAGCAGCAGCGCACGCGGGATGGTCCATCCAGGATCCTTCACTTCATCGCCCAGAAAGCAGACGTTGTAATAACCCCAGTAGTCGTAAGCCGCGATCAGCATGGCCGAGCCGAGTCCCAGAAAAAAATTGTGCGATAAAGTGAACGCACCCACCGGAAAGCTGAACGCGCGCGCCGCATTGAAGTGAGTCAATCCCGCAACAATGATCCACCCAATTGTTATCAGAACGCCAGCCAACAGCAGCTGGGACAGCCACCCGATGCTCGTGATCTTGCGATATAGAAGCACCGCCGCCAGCACCACGATCCCGATCGCTAGAAAAGTCGCTCCGGAAACCAGCCAGCGCAATTGCAAATTGCCCAGCAAGGGGATTTGCAAATTCCAATCGCGAGCCATGTATTGATGTTCCAACCGCGGCCAGAAATAAGATGCATACCCTGCCAAACCGATCGATCCCGACGCAATCGATAGTGGCGCGCTGAACGAAAGCTGCCAGATAAATAAAAACGAAATCAATCGTCCCAGCCGATTCGGACCGTAAATTTCCCGCAGATAACGATACGATCCGCCTGAGCCCGGCATCGCCGCTCCCAGTTCCGCCCACACCAGTCCATCGCAGATGGCAAAGCCCGCACCGAGTATCCAGCCCAGCATCGCCTGCGGCCCGCCCATAGCACCGACAATCAGCGGGATGGTAATGAACGGCCCCACGCCGATCATATCGATCATGTTCAGCGCCGTTGCACCCCCCAACCCGATCCCGCGGATCAAACGCGGCGAAATATCGCTTGAAGCGGCTTGAAGCGATTCAGGCATGAAGGTGTCACAACGTGAGCGAACTAAGAACCTAGAACTCAGAACTGAAAACTGTTTTCAAAAAAAACCGAAATCGGTTGCCGAAGACGGAAGACCGGAACTCGCAATCACTGACCACGGGCAACTGAACACTAGCCACTACTCACTGCTCTTCGCAGTCAACAAATTCACATACAACCGAATCGCTCCCGGCACCCCCGCCGGCAACTGCCGGAAAAACGCATATCCTGTGTAGATGTATGTACCTTTGGCGTATTGAGCCTTCAGCAAACCGCCTTTCTGGAGCTGTTCTCCGGGATCATGACAGGCCAACAGGGGCTTGTAATTACTGTCCCACTGATCCATGAAATACAGACCGCGTTCCTGTACCCAACCGTCGAAGTCGTGATCGGTAATTTGATTGGGATAATGAAACACGCTGTCGTCCGCCGCGAGAATTTCGACCGGTGTCCCTTCTACTGACACCCGAGCCCGGCTCAGCTGCGCCGGATACGGAGTGAAGTGCCCATTATTAAAATCACTAACCCCCGTGTTGTACTGCACGATCAGGGTCCCTCCGGCTGAAACGTAATCCAGCAGCTTTTTATTGCTTGCCGCGACATCCTTCTGTGTGTCGTAGGCACGAATACCGAGAACGATCGTTCCGTATTGTTTAAGATCTTCAGTGGCAATTTTCTCGGCGGGAATCATCGCGACGTCCATTCCAATCTGCTTCAGCACGGTCGGAATATCATCGCCCGCACCCATGACGTAGCCGGCCTTCAGATTCTTGGGAACTTTCACCTCCACAATGCTGACCCGCTGAAGGGCGGGCTGGTAGTAGTAAAAAGTATCGAGGTCTGGCCGAGTAACCACGCTGTAGCCTTGGTCGAAGGTCTCACCGCCAGCGGTAAGCACGGCGCGAATTTCTGCTTTGCCCTCCTTCAGGCTGCCAGGAAACACTTTGAACTCGAAGTCCTGACTCTCGCCACGCCGATGCGGTTCAACCAGCAACTTATCCGGTTCCGCGCGCCAGCCTGAGGGAACTTCCAGGCGCAGAGTTCCGGGGGGAGCTCCCGTCAAATTGCAGCTCACACCGACTCTTACCATTGTCGCCGAACCGTTTGCCACGGGAATCACCTGCGCGCCTGGTTCCAGAGTGACAGAGAATATTGGAGCGACTGCCAGAGGACGCTTTTGCTCCACACCTTTTTCGTCAAGAAATGGCCCCATCACAGGCCCACTGATTCGCCCCCCCGGTCCTGCCGTACCCTTTAGCTGCATCGGCTTTGCTTGTTGAATCGCGAGATTCAGATCTCTGCCGCCGGTGATGGAATAATTTACCTGTGCTTGAAACAGCGGTGGAGGGAAGGGAAGAGTTGCATAATTCGCGTCGTCCACCGTGTAAACCGGATCTCTCTCCGGATCATTCCGATGCAGTGCAGGACGCGTATACGAAACCTTCGACGGCACGTGAAGGGCGAAGTTGGCGTAAAAGTCCTCGTCCGGTTGGATGGTCGTTCCATCACCTTTATACGCATCCGTAATCCAGTTCTGAGGTCCTTGCAAAGAAGCGTTCTCGATCCACAGCGGCGCCTTTGAACCGTTATGCAGCTTCACAATAATGGTGAAGTTTTTTCCAGGCGACACGAGGGTGTGGGCATCCTGTTCCGGCGGCAGACCCGCCGCTGGCCCTCTCGGTCCCGCCACAGTCGCCTCCAGTGATACATTCATGGCGAAGTTAATCGCGGCCTCTGCCTGCTTCTCCTTCTCGCGCAACACAGTGAGCAACTCTTCTTTTCTCGGTGCACTCAAAGTGCTCTTTTCTGCACGAAGAATGAGAGAATCAAGTTTCTGCAGCACCGCAAACAATGGCTTCGCCACAGCGCTGACGTCTCTTTCGGCGCGCGTACTCGCTGTCTTAACTTGCTCCGCAATATCCACTAACGCCGGCCGCAGGTCTGGAATCTTCTTCTCCTCCTCGCCCTGTCTTGAAGCAAAATCCGGCAAACTAGTATCGATCCCATCAAAGAAATCCTTCTCGTGACCATCCCTATCTAAGGTAGGCGGCAGAACCGATTCCGCCAGCTTGTAGTAGGTGTAACGATCGCCGGGCTCCACGGACCATCCTCCCGCACCCTGCGAAAGCTGATGCCGCAACCCTTCCATCGCAAATTGGATGTAAGACATCCCCAGCGCCGGATCCACCTCTCCCGTGTTCAGTTTGACCGTGTAGTTTTCCGGCGGGCAGGTAGTCGCCATAAATCCGCAGACGTTGCCCACATATAGCTTCTTCGCCTGCCAGGGCAGAAGCCCTTCCTTGATCTGCTCCGGAAAGCGATTAGCATCCGCGGCAGCATGAAACGCCTCACGGGTTAGGATGCCTGCCGCTTCGTGATGCCCGTGGCCATCACGACTAGTTCCAGAAAATCGTGAAACCAGTACATCAGGACGGAAAGTGCGAATCACCCGCACCATATCTGCCAGCGCAATGTCGTGCCCCTTCCACTTCTCAAATGTTTCTTCCGGGCTTTTCGAGAACCCGAAATCGGCCACCCGAGTGAAACGCTGTTGCACCCCGTAATAGCGGTCCGATGCCGTCAATTCCAGCGTGCGCAGCACGCCTAGCACATCGAACAAATTGCTGCCGACCTTATTCTGTCCGCCCTCGCCGCGATTCAGCGTCAACAAAAGGACGGACGCGCCTTTCCCGCGCGACTCCAGCGTCAGCATGCCTCCGTCTTCGTCGTCAGGATGCGCCGTCGTCTGCATCAGGCGAGCTGTCGTTTGCAGCCGCAGCAGCATCTGCTTGAGTCCGGCTGCTCCTGTGTCCTGCGGCAGAGGAGCTACCGGACTATCAGGACGATCCGGGGCCTGCGCCAATGCCGCCAAGGACAGAAGCAGGCCTAGACAAAGTGTCCACAGGAAGCGCGGACAGCGATGTCCAACGCGCGCCTCGGTGGACCTAACTCTGCGATTACGATTTAGCATGCGTATGGGATTACGACCAGCGCGGATGGGAAGCAAGATTTTTCCTGAGGCATTCTCTCTTTAATGGACTTGGCAACGACAAAAAAGTTAGCTCAGCCTTCCTTTTATCCTACCTGATTCACTGCTCAAGGTCGTGTTGTCGCCGTGACAGCGGTTTGGCAGTCATGCGCTGCCGTAAGTACTTCATCAAATTTCCGATCCCCGTGCAGAGTCCTCACCAGCGGATCGGAAAGCAGGTTGGAGTATGAGCAATAGTTTTGCTCGATTGCGGTCTTTAACATGTGAAAAGCAGCATCCTTCTTTCCGCAGAAGGCAAAGATCGACCCCTGGAGGTAGCCAATCTCAGGGTCAACCTCGGCTGACGAACTGGCTTCCGCTTCATGCGCAAGCCGGTCAAGTTCCGAACTCGGACCCGCCAGACAAGCTTGGAGCAGATCGCGGTGATATCTCGGATTCGTCGGCATCTTCATTACTGCGGCCCGCGCTTCTGCAACCTTACCTTCGCGGAGAAGCAACGAAGGCGTCGCGTAGTTGGCCCATTCCGAGCCCGCATCCAACTGAATGAAATCGCGGGCACGATCAGTTTTGCCAAGTTCCATAAACGCCCATGCACATGAGCGGAACTGATAATTACCCGGATCAAGCGCTAGCGCCGTATCGCACTCATGCGCCGATTGCTCCAACATGCCGGCATAGCGATAGACATATGCCAGGGCAAAATGCGCCTGCGAACTCTCCGGACGCCGTTTAACCAGACCTTGCGCAGACTCGTAGGCTTTCCCCACTTCGCCGCGCTCCACACGGTTCGTGATCTGCTGTCCCGCCGCTAGCATCAGGTTCGGATCCAGTGACAGTGCGCGCTCGTAAGCGCTATTGGAGCGCTGAAATTGCGCCTCGCCTCCACCGCCGTAAGTTGCATCGTAGTAATAGCGCAAGCCCAGCGCTTCCCACGCCGGTGCGTAGGACGAGTCCATATTGACAGCACGTTCCAACATCCCGATGGCCACCTTGTTAGGCGCCGGATCGTGAGGCACCGCCGTACTGCGCAGGTAGAGGTCGTAGGCTTCCTGATTCTGCGGACGCGTGCTGGTCTCAATAAATCCTTTGGCTGCGCCAAGTATGGGCAGCAAACCCTGGCGCACTTGGGTTGCGATCTGCTGCCGCAGCGAAATCAAGTCCTGCGCCGATGCACTGAAATTGGCCTGCCACAACAGACCGTCAGTAGCGACGTCAATCGCTTCCAGCGTCACCAGCGATTTGCCTGCTTGCCGCATATAGTGCCCGGTAAGAATTCTGGAAACATGCAACTCCTGGCCCACTTTTTGCGGATCGAGATCAGGCGCGACATACTTCCGTGTAATCGATGACGGACGCACATCGAGCGTCCGCGAATAGGTGAGCACATTGGCAATTTCGTCGGCCAGCGCGAACCTCAGATAATCAATGCTCGGATCATTACTCATGTTCTGCAATGGAAGCACCGCCACTGTATTCTTGCCTGCCGCGGATACTCCCGCGCGATGCTTGAAAAACCAAGTTCCCACCGCCGCCAGCACCGTAATCAACAGTGCAGTGACGCCAACAAGAAGATAAGTCAGCCGCCTGCTGGAGCCGCGAAATGTGTTGCTGACTACATGCAACCGGGTCTCACGCGCGCCCGTCTTAATCAGTCCCGATTCCGTCTCCCTTTTCAGGCGCTGCAAATCGTTCTTCATCGCTTCCGCGGTGTAGTAACGCTTGCGGCGATCCTTTTCCATCGCCTTCCCGATGATGCCCGCCATTTCCGTCGGTAAGGCTGGATTAGTCAAAAGAGGCGACGGCGGCTTATGATGCAGAACCGCGTCCAGCGTGGTCACCACGTTGTTCCCGGTGAATGGCTTCTTGCCCGTCGCCATTTCATAAAGCACCACGCCGAACGAAAACAGATCAGTACGAGGGTCGAGTTCCTCGCTACGCGCCTGTTCCGGAGACATGTAAACCGCGGTGCCCGGCACTACGCCCACGGCAGTGAGTGAATCCTCGAACGGCGCATCGGCGCTGCTGGTGGGACCGCCATTGCGCAGCAACTTGGCCAGGCCGAAATCGAGAACCTTGGTTTGCCCATCGGTGGTAAGAAAAATATTTCCCGGCTTGATGTCGCGATGAACGATTCCCTTGGCATGGGAAGCCATCAGAGCGTCCGCAACATGAACCGCAATGTCGAGCAGTGGTTCCAGTTCCAGCGGCTTGCCTCGGATCCGCTGCTTCAGGCTTTCCCCTTCCAACTTTTCCATCACGATGAAGGGATGACCGTTGTGATCATCAACCTCATAAATGGTGCAGATGTTGGGATGGTTCAACTGCGACGCAGCCCGAGCTTCGCGCTCAAAGCGCTCTACCGATTTTTTGTCACCCAGCAGGTTTTCCGGAATGAACTTCAGCGCAACATGACGTCCCAGGCGGACGTCTTCGGCTTCGTAAACAACTCCCATACCTCCCCCGCCGAGTTTGCCTACGATGCGATAGTGGGAGACCGTCTGCCCAACCATTGAGGAAGCTCCACCCAGTCGGCGGCTATGTTAGGCCGCACGGGAAGTCAGGTCAACTGAGTCTCGGGGTACTCTACTAGCCGGGGAAAATAGGACACCCCGGACCGGAAGGGTTGGGATGGGAGGGCGGCGCGAGATAGTAGACAGGCCCAGGGGCATAGATTGCAGCGGTAGCCGTGCACGAGTTTCAGCGGGCACATGATCGGAATCAGTTCGCGCCCGTCTTCGCCGACCTGCAAAAATCGCACCACGGCGCGCGCGAGTGAGCGAATGGAGTCATTGGAGCAGATCGGGAGCGCTGGACGGTCTCTTATACACGACCTTCCTGTTTTGAACTATTTCTAACACCGGCTGCTTGTCCCTTTTAGGCTGTCCCGTTTAGAAGTTGTGGTCGATGGCCTCTTAAAGGTCAAATTGAGAACGGACAGGCAATTCCGGAGGTCCAAAATGCAAATCCCACAATCAATTTGTGAACTCGTAGCAACGGGCCCGTTGGCCCATCTGACCACCGTCAATCCGGATGGCAGTCCGGAAGTGACAGTGGTATGGGTTGGAATCGACAACGATGAGTTCGTTGCTTGTAGGCGATGTCCTTCAGAGACTTCGGATCGGAGGACTGGACGCTATCTTCAAGAGCACAATCTTTCCCGCAGCATACTTCTTTGTCATGGAAAACAATCTCCAGCGATGCCACCAGCACGTGGGATGCGTCTTTAGATCGTGCTGTCAGCGAAGGAGATCGTGGACGCGGACCTCCTGATCGGGGTTAGAGATCTGCCCATATGCGAAGCAACAAGCTGCAAGGCATGATGCCACGACGCACCTGGCCAGGAGAAGAAACGCAGACCTCATAGTCAGCTTGTAGAATGCGATGGCTATCCCCTTGGTTGGTGACTCGCCGACTCCCTCATCCTACCCCTGGCCTCGCCGATTGATGAGAACGATTCAGGCATTCACCGCGGAAAATCTCCACTTCTCGAAAACCGCGAGAAGCGGGGCACCCCCATCCACACGTTGCGCGGTATCTCTGCGCCGCAGATGTGGGCCACCCGCCCCAGAATCCTTATGTGAGAAGCCTGCACGTCACGGTTTCTACGGCACCGGCGTTAAGGTTTCAGGAGTGACTTCCCGTAACCAACGGGAATGGCGAAATTCGATCCGCCGAACTCACGAACCATGGCGAAGTTAATTCCGATAACTTTGCCCTCTTTATTGAAGAGCGGACCGCCAGAGCCACCCGAAGTGGTTTGGGCATCATAGACAATCTTGTCAGCCAGTACTTCGCCGATATGCCCCTGAGTGACGACAGGCCTGATCAGGCGACTGGAGCGTCTCTGCGCCCGCCCGGGCCAGAATTGCATCGAGGGCAGTAGGATATCCAAGTAGCACGACGGGGCCCCCGCTGATGGCTGAACGGCGGCCCGCGGCAAGGGCTACCTGTTTGATTCCCAGCCCTGAAATATTTCCTTTCACGATAGCTACGTCCGCGGCGGAGGAGACCTTCTCGGTGTTAATGGCAATGCCGTGTGGAACACCGGGGAAATATGCAGCCATCTCAGCGATCACCGGTTCAAGACCTTGATCGAGCATCTCCTTCAAATCATCATTGTGCCACCAAGGCTCGGCCACATGATGATTGGTGAGGATTTGTCCGCCAGTGGAGGCAAGAAACCCAGTGCCAAAAACATCCAGGTGTACTTCCGGACCATTTCCGGTGAGGCTCAAGAGTGGATTGCTGTGTTCGTCGGTGGTTGGCTCGCCACTGCTCGTCATCCCAACGTAGTGCAATCTCAATCCGGTAGTGTGTTCGCGGAAGGCAAGCACAACATGAATGAGGCAGACGCTCGGCTCATACGACTGGATAATCGTCTGGGCAACCTTGCCCTCGGTCTCGAGTTTCTGAAGGCGGCTTTCTACTGCGGTTAGTTGCTTCCGCAAAACAGAAGCGTCTTCTGTCTTGCTGATCGCAATTTGCGATCTCAGGGCTTCGCTCTTCTTCTGAAGTTGAAGCTTTTGTGAATCGCTCGCCGGGGATGGACCGCGTTCCCCGTCTTCAAGGGCTCGACGCGAGCGTTCCATCAACTGTTGTTGCGTCAGTGCGCCATTCTGCAATCGAGTGATGGCAGCATAGACACGGGTATTCTGCTCCTGGGTACGACGGTAGAAAAAGAAAGAGATCAGACCAGCAATGATAAGGACGGCAACAGCCGCCAGGCCGCCAAATCGAAGTGTCCGCCTTTCTTCGTTGACCGCTGTCACCACCTGCTGGGTAGCGTTTCGATTTTCCTCGGCAAGACTCAGCCGCTTTCCAAACTCGTCCGCGATGTATTTGTCCCGAAGTTGGGAACGCACCCGCGCCAGCAATTCGTGTGAGTCGAAGGGCAATGACAGCACATCGTCAGCCCCCAGATCCAGGCCCCGAGTGCGCTCGGCTGATTCTCCTGGAGATAACATCACAACGCGTATGTTATGAGTCTGCTTGGAACCCTTGATTTCGGAAAGAAGGTCGCAGCAATCGAGTTGTGGCGGATCAGCCCCCAGGACAACTACGTCGGGATCGAAGGCGAGGACTGCCTTCATTCCTTCCCGATGGTCGGTTGAGACCTCAAATCCCGCATCGCTCAGCACTGTGACGATGTTGTCTCTGAGACTATCGTCGGACTCCACCACCAGCAATTTCCCTGCTTTAGAGTTCATAACACACTGTTTCTTAGGATGGCGCCGGACCGCTGAAGGATTCAGTTTGGCTTCCTCGGCCCTATTGGGAGAGCCTCGGAACCGTAGCCTTAATTATCACTGGCCCCTTTGCGATGCTGAAACAGTTCATGGATTGCAGGGAATTGAGGGTTACCAACTTGTGCCAGGTTAACTTCAAGCTGCCCCCGTGGCACTTCGTCGATTGTGCCTAGGCGCAATACCGACGATTCCTTTGAATGCGTTGCTGAAAGCGGCGTCGGAATCGTAGCCAACGGATTTTGCAAGTTCGAACAGCTTCTTATCACCTCCATTACCAACTTCGGAAGTGTTTATTTCTCCTCGAGCACGGATAAAATATTGCCTGCCGGATCTTTGAACCACGCTATGGCCGGTCCGCCACCGCTGAAGATGCCTTTCTTGTCCGTTTTGAGGTTGGTTTCGTCGTAGATCTCAGATCTCAAAACGCACGCCGCGCTTGGAGAGCTCGTCCACGGCTTTCTCCACTTTGTCCACCGGGAAATTGAGAATGGTGAAGGTTGCCGGAGAATGGTTAGGCTTGGGGTAGATGAGCACTGAATTGCCCTGTGATGTGCAGCTTCAACAGGCCGTTAGATTCGGAGACTTCCAGCCCGAGTGTTTGTCCATAGAACTTCTCTGCCTTTTGGATGTCGTTTACCGAAAAACTCCTGAATGCACAACTTTCTCTTAACATGCATTTGCTCCTGAACTAAATGTGAGCCCGCGCCACAAAGCGAGCTCTGGAAGTTGGCTCAGAGCAAGTCTCTGAAACTTGCAGGCATGGCCTTGAGCCTGGCAGATCCGCCCAGCCTTGTTGCGGCTATATCTTCTTGAGCCACGGTTGATGGAGTCTCGCCCGACCGTCATCATCCCATTTGACGACCGCGTCATCTTCGTTAGCTTGTTCAACCGTGCCGAATTCTCCAGTGGGCTTTCCGAAGTCGCCCAATCCCTCCACGCGATCTCCGGGATTCAGTTCCTGGTCGGTGGCAGCAGGGTCGGACAGCGATGGCTTCTTGGCACGATCCGAGTCAGGAGCTGCCCCTGGGTGTGACAGGGGAGGTTGCGCAGCTTTATGCAGTTTGGGTATCGGACTATTAATGATAGTAATCTGAGTCATATTCCATCGTTTCTTTCCATGAGGCCAGTGCCGCGCCCCTTGATGCGTCTGTTCATCTCTTCGATAGATATAGCATAGGCTTGGAAAGAGTGTTTCGGCTGGTCCAAACAGCACAGTTCTGACATTGCGCGTCGTGCAAATCGTAGCGCTCAAAGCGGTCCAAAGTGATCAGACATCCGTCTTAGCTCCGGTTTCCCAATTATTTTAAAAAGTGTGCGAATTTGACCAGTCGCGCCATTGTGCGCAAGTCGTATCATGCACCTATAAGGGTAATGCTCAATTTTTGGAGGCGGATGATGAATCTCAAGATCGTGACAGGGATCATTGCGTTGTTCATGTTTGCGGGCGCGGCCGGCCTGGCTACGGCAGACGACACAACAAAAACTACTCACAAGAAAACGCGGACGCTCACCGGCTGTCTTCAGAAGGGCGAGGATGCCAATGAATACAACTTCACCGCGAAAAACGGCGGCACCTGGGAGATTAAGAGCGATAGCGTCAACCTCGGCGAACATGTCGGGCATACGGTCAAGATTACGGGCGTAGTGTCCAACGCCAAGATGCACGGGATGAAGGAAGACACCAAGGAAGAGATGAAAGAGCACGGCATGAATAAACACGCCACCGAGCACGGCCATTTGACGGTCACAGATTTGAACATGGTCAGCGACAGCTGCCAGTAACCCAGCACACACGCTCGGAAACATAAGCATATCCGGAGGCCACCACCCATGAAACGAGTTGGAATAATCAGCACAGCAGTTCTGTCTTTGCTTCTCGGAGCCTCTGCTGTTGCCTACGCACAGCAGGAGCAGCAAGGTGAAGAGCAGAAGCAGCAGAAAGAAGCAAGCCAAGCCTGAAAAACTCGCCAAGCCGGAAAAGCAAGCCAAGCCCGAAAAGCAACGGCGTGCCCAGGAAAAACAGCAGCAGAACCAGAACAGGCAGCAGCAACAGCGCGCCCAGGAACAACAGCAGCAAGGAGAGCGTCTCTCACAGCAGCGTCAGCAGCAGCTTATTGCGCAGCAGCGGCAGCGTGTGACGCAATACAATCAGCATCTGGATCAGGAGGAGAATCTCGAACAAAGGCAAATAGCACAGCTACGCCAGCAAAATCGTATGGCGCAATATCGTTATCAGGAGCAGTATTTAGAACACTCGCGTCAGCAACAAGCGAATTTGCGAAATGACCGCAATCACGATTACGACGACGATCCGGGCTACTACATGGCTCCGACTTATCGTTACCGGCGTGGCGGAACCTATTACCAGACCAATCAGTACGGCGCTGACCTGCTCCGGCAGGCCGTGAACAACGGGTACCAGCAAGGCTTCCAGGCCGGACAGGCAGACAGGCAGGATCGCTGGGCCCCCAATTACCAGAACTCATATGCCTATCAGGACGCGAACTACGGCTATAACGGCCACTACATCGCTCAGGACGACTACAACTACTACTTTCGCCAAGGCTTCCAGCGTGGCTACGACGATGGCTTCAACAGCCGCTATCAATACGGCAGCAATTCGAACGGCTCATATAGCATGCTGGGCAACGTTGTGTCGCAAATCCTCGGCCTGCAGTCGGTTCGCTGAGACTTGAGAGAGTGATCCATTAACCAGCGAATGCCTCCGTTGACGAGAAAAAGTCAACGGAGTCTGACGCTGGTTCTGATTCCGTGGGTGCGGCGGAGTGTCAATTACCGCCTCGAATTTTCGCGGCCCATCCAACCAGTGCTGCGCCTGCAATCAGCCATGCTGAGTTGAGCCGGAATCTTAACAGTAGAACTAAACTCACAATCAAAATCAGGATTGTGAGCCAATCCACCACTGCGGCTCTTCCCAGCTGCCAGGCAACAACACCCATCAAGGCCAACGAACCCACAACCACTCCGTCCAGCACGGCGCTTGCTATTCAGAAAAACCAAGGCGATTTCTGTCAATGAAACTTGATGGTCTGCGCTTTGATTATTCAAGCGAGGATTTTCTGTGAGATAGCGGCTGATCGATTGAAAACGGTCCGGATCCTGCGATTAAGAGAAACAACAAGCCCAGCAGCACGCAAAAGTCGGTTCTGGCCTCGTGCATGGTTGCCCAGAATCCTGCCTTCGAGAGCATTGGAATCTTAGTTGTTGCAATCGCGACAGAGATGTCGATGAGAAGTGGTAAGGAAGCAAGGCGCGTGAGTAGACCGAGAATGAGCATCGTGCCGCACACGATTTCGACAACTCCGACGAACGGCGCGAAGAACTGCGGCGCGGGAATGCCGATTTTCGTGAATCGTCCCACGCCTAAAACATCGGGAAATAGAAACTTCTGTATCCCCTCAGACACAAAGACCCACCCGACCAGCAGACGAATCAGGATGGTTGCGGATGGCGCATTGCGTCCCAGGATTCGCTGAGTCTGCATAGCCCTACTCTCTTAAGTTACGGTTTGGGCGGCGGGGGTGGAGTAAATTGCGCTAAGTCACCGAAGCCCAGTGCGATCTCGACATTGGCTATTTTCTTTTCCGCGTCCTCGAATCCATCCTTCCCGAACATTTTTTGCTCAATGTCTTCGAATTGGTCTGAAATTTCATCGAGCTGCATGTTCGAGAAATTCTTCTTCCAAGCTGGGAACACGATAGTGTCCTCGCGGGCCGCATGGTTCGCGTACATCAGGACGAAGCGATCAAATACCGTTGCCAGAGGCTCGGCGTGGGCTGCGGAGATCTTCGGCCAATTCGTGACGGCCAACACATAATCGGTGATCTCGCGTCCCCGGTTGTGCTGGGCAATGAGGATGTCTGCATATTTCTGGAGCTCTCCTCCCTGTTTTCGAACCATAGGAAAGATATGTTGCTCTTCGAGCATACGCTCGTGATAATCCTCCCCGAAGGTGCGAAAGAGTTCTGCGGTGCGGTGCAGCGCAGCCGGATCGAGGCTGGAAGGACTTTGCCGCAGCTTGGGAATAGACTCAAAATAGACAAGCAACGCACGGCGAATCACCCCATGCTCCCGCATCAAGTCTTCGGTCGCCGTGACTTCCGGCTCTTTCTCGTTGCCCTTTGCAGACGCTAACTCCGTTTGAAACGCTTCGGCAACCAACGGCACGCCGGCTACGGCAACGCCAATACCAAAGAAATCCCGCAGCAGCTTTCGACGGCTCCAGTCACCTTGCAAACGGGCCTCACGCTTGCAATTCTAGTCTTTGGGACCGTGCCGATGCGCAACCCAGACCTTCCTACTCCAAATACAATCCCGCCGATGACCCCACCCACTCCATGTTCCGATTATGATCCACCCCCATCATGAGTCCTCGCCCCATGCGGATGATGGTCATCACTGGCAGCAGTTCCTCCAGCCAGATGTACATCACACGCACTTCGGCCTTCGTCCCACCGTGCGGCGTATCAATAACCGGCTCAAACTGCATGCGTTCTTGCAGGATGTATTGCGAGCGTTTCTCCTGCGGAATCATTGCCAGGTCTTCTTTCTTAGGATTGAAGACCACTCCCATCCCGGCAAAAGAGAAGAGTGGCTTGAGGATGTAATTTTCAAGATCGTCCGGCGGCTTCTCCATTCGATCTAGGAACCAGGTCTTGGGCACGCACTCATGCTTCAGATAAGGCAGAGAAAACTTGCTCATACGGAAAAACCAGTTGGGATGCCCCGCCCACTCCACCTTCAAGTCCTCATCGAACCGAAATGCGAATTTCAGATTTTTGCGTATCAGTTCATCGACGATCACTCGATTGTAGATACGATGAATCGGAGTGCGCTTGCCCGCGTTTTCGTAAAATAAGTAACTCCCCACTTTGTGGATGTCAGTGATCGAAACTGTCTTAACCCCGAGCAGCCGTTCCGTAAGCAGGAAGTCCGGCAAAGTTTTCTGATGCAGCGGATCAATCTCCATCAAGATGACGTTTGCCGGATCGTGTTCGCCCACAATCGCCCGCCGCAGCAGCTTCTGATGATTCTCCCAGTCCAGCCCGCCCAATAGATATTTCAGATTCGCATCTAACCCGAAAACTTCGATGTACACCTGCGAGAGCATCGCCTGATAGGCATAAAGGGAAGGGAAGCCTTGCAGCTCCACCAGCTTGGGTCGCAGCCTGCCACCGGTATCGCGCACCAATCCGAAGTCCACTTGGACGAACAAAGGATGCGGCGTCTCGTTAGGTACGTTGAAATCGGGCGGAATGGATTGGAAGGAGGCCTTGCGATATTCCAGCCCATCCATTTGCCGGATGAGTTCCTTGCCATACTGCGACATCTGGTCCAGCAACTCTTTTGGAAAAAAACATGGAGTCTCGCATACCCGGAATTTCACCGGCGTTTCACAGCGCTCTTCCATCACTTTCAGGAAGCGCTGATACTTTTCTGGCGTGAAGTTCGCATTAAAGCGTTGGCGAAGGGCGGGAATCATGAGTTTCGCCCCCGTTGGTCGAAACAAAAAGCGTGGGATCTAAGGAATTCTGCACCCACTTCAACTTTCCAGCAAGAATTGCCCCTGCCGCATGATCTGCTGGCTGTCCACCCATATATCGAAATTCCTCCCCACCACGTCAATATGAGTGGACGAATACCATTGCGCCCCAGTATGCGCCCCGTAAGGATTTCCAAATGCGATATGCACTCCCGGAAACTTCTCATCCTGAAGAATCTGCCCAATCACATCTTTCAGTTCAACATTGGTGCCGATTGCGAACTCCCCCACCAGGTCGCTGTTTTCATCGGTATGGGTATAGCTCCAAAAATCGTCTCGCAGTTGCTGATTGCTGGAGTGAGCCTCGATCAGCCGATTGCCTCTCACCCGAATGGTTAGCGGATTATCCCGCAGGCTGCCGAATTTGGCGCACAGCCAGTCGCCCACCACTCCATCAATCACGAATGTCCCATTCACTTCCCCAGGAGTTGTAAACACTTCTCCGCCCGGCAAGTTTCCCCATTTTTCAGGACTGATAATCCCGCTGGTTTTCAGCCAGTGATATTTCGGATTCAGATCCGCAGTCAG
>MNDG01000087.1 GCA_001914815.1 Acidobacteriales bacterium 13_2_20CM_55_8 | reverse complement strand
AACATCGTAAAGACGCCGAATCGAATTATTCTCGGAACGCCCTTCAGCAAAAGCTGTGTGGACGTACATGCCGCTGGTCGAAATGCGAACCCACAGCGATCCATAATGCTCGAGGATCACCCGCATGTCGGTCGGTTCTCCAAGGATGCACATGTCAGGCAGCACGCCATGATTCACCAGATAATGCGTGCCTACTCCATAGCCACGGTATTCGCGCCCGCGAAATTCCTTCCACTGTGTTTTTTCAATTTCTCCTACGACGGCGGCCAGAATGATGTCGCCATCCAGTCTCACGCCCGCCTTCTGCAGCGCACGCAGCGCGTGCGTGTAGCAGACCAGCGCGCCCTTCATGTTGTAAATGCCAAGGCCGTAAATCATCCCGTCCTTGATAACGGCGTGGGCTTTGTATCCAATGCCGGTGAGAAATTCCTCTTCGCCGGAGTTTGAGGTATCCATGTGGCCGTTGAACATCAGGGATTGCCCGTTGCCATCGCCTTCCCAGCGGGCGATCACGTTCGCACGTCCTTCTTCGACTTCCTGCCAAGTGACCTGCAGACCCATGCTTGCCCAGAGCGAGCGCATGTAGTCAGCCATCCTGCCTTCATGCCCGGTCGGACTGGGAATATTGATAACGTCGCAGCACATGGAGACGAGCGATTGCTCGTCGATCGCAGCAAAGATCTTCTCCGCCACTGCAGGAATCCGGCTGGTCGTTTTACCGGCTGCTTTCAAAATAAGGCCTCTTGAGTTATTACGTTCGAGCCAATCGAAAATCGTCAGGATAGGCGCACAGTTTTTCGTTCCCTTTGTCGGTGATCAGAAAATTGTCTTCTAATCGCAAGCCTCCGCCGCCGGGCCAGTAAATACCGGGTTCAATAGCGAGCACCATGCCTTTGAGAATCGTTCCCGTACCCGCCTGGTGCGCGTACGGAGGCTCGTGCGCCCGCGCTCCCACACCGTGGCAGATGGGATGCGATGGTTGCCCAGGATAACCACCCTCGGCGATACGCGCACGGATCAGGCGGTCAAGATCAGGAAAGCTGGCGCCGTCGCGCGCGTGCTTGATTCCCTCGCCGAAAACTTTCAGCAAGAAATCGAGCAGTTTATGATATTCGGGCGTGAGCTCGCCTGGACAAGCATTCTTTGTCAGATCAGTCCAGTAACCATCCGCACAGACCCAGATTTCAAAAAGCGTCGGTTCGTTCTTTTGAATCGGACGGTCGCCAGTCGCGGTAAACGTCGCAATCCCCTTTCCCGACCACACCAAAGTGAAGGCCCGTGCCATTTCGACCTTGCCCTGATAACCAACGCCGAGGCCATGGACAAAGCCTTCGTACATGCCGCCCACCTCACTTTCTTTCATTCCCGGACGCATGTGTTCGCGTGTGTGCTCCATTGCCAAGGTCGCGAGTTCGTTGGCTAGACGCATGCGCTCGATTTCCTGTGTGGTCTTGATGGAGCGCGCTTCGTTGAGCAGTGGCGTAGTGTCCACCACGTGGCCAGAAATCTTTCGGAAGGCATCAAAGAAATTCTGAGTGGGTGTAGTTGGCTCGCCAACCATACGATCGGCACTCTGCGTACCCATGTTGAGTTCCACGCCGATCTTGTCAGTGACACTGCGCTGCTTGAGCACTTCGAGAGAGAGATCGAGGGCACGATATTGCGGTGGACGCGGATCGCGCTCGTCATAACCTTTGAACAGGCGAATATCGCGCGTCCATGAGTTGCGCTCGGCATCCGCAAGCTGAGGTTCGAGAGCTATGAGAGTGGGATCTCCCTCGCGTGGGAAGACGACCGCATCGTATCCCTTCATGCACCAGTAATTGGTGAGATAGAGAACGTTATCTGGGGCGCGAACGACCAGCGCGGTAAGGTCGTGATCCTTCATCAGGGCGCGGACGCGGTCGAGTTTTGTCTGGTCAATAGGCCAGGGCATGATTGCTTTTCATTAAACTCTAGTTCTAGTCTCGCGCACCAACCGGTTGATTCTCATCTTTGAAGTTCCACGCCGCTTCCTTTCCCTTGATCAACCGATAGACGAGGGAGTGCAACGGAGCGGGCACGCCTACACGTTGCGCTTCGCGGGCGATTGCGCCGCTCAAAAAATCTACCTCAGTCGGGAGTCGGTGACGGACGTCGTATAGCATCGACGGCGGATGGTTGGTCATCGCGCCAATTTTATTCATCTCCCAAGGATCTTCATGAAGCTTGATTCCTGCGGCCACTGCCACTCTCTTACCTTCTTCGATCAGTTCATGAAGCACATGTCCGAGATCGGACAATTGTTCCTCGGCGGCGAAATGTGGCGAGTGCGGCAACCCCGTAAGCGCCGACACACCATTCACGGACGAATTAAAAATGAGCTTGGACCACTGGGCAGGCCGCGCATCTTCCAAAGCTTGGGCTTTCAATCCTCCCGCAATGATCAGATCCGCAGCTTCTCTGACCACGGGAATCGGAGTGTTGCGAGGTTCGTATGGTCCCAGCCAAGTGGCAGTGTCCAATTCGTACTGCACATGTGTGTCGCTGTGACGCGTGCCGCTCATAAACGTCGTGCCCCGAATAACCAGGCCACGCGTGTGCTCGGCAATAATCTCTTCGCTGCCCAGGCCGTTTTGGGCGGAGATGACAGTACCCCCATTGAAATGTTTACCCGCTTCGGCGATGGCTTCTTCTACCTGCGTTGCTTTTGTAGCGACGATACCAAGATCGAAATCCGGTAGTTCCTTCGGATTCGTCGTCGCCTTCAGCGACACGGAAAAATTGTGTTTGCCGGAAACACGCAATCCATCGCGATTAAGGGCACGAGCATGGTCCGCACGCCTGACCAAGGTCCATGCGTCAGCCACCCGCGCGAGATGCGCGGCATATAAGCTGCCGATGGCGCCGCAACCGATAATGCAAACCCGTTTCATCTTTTGATGACAAGCATAAGAAGCCCTCACGGCAGGCGGGTGAACACCCAGTTACGATGCTCGCCGCTCTAGCTTCACTAATCTCTCAGCCTGGCAAATTTCCTTTCCCACCAAGGCTCGGAACAAACTATCTGCATTATTGAATGAGTCCTCAATGATGATGCCATTTGAAAACAGCGCATCCTGCAAGGCGGCTGAAATTGTATGGATGGGCGCGGCGCCCCCTTCTCCCATACCTTTGGCGCCGCTGTAGCTGTGTGGCGAAGGAGTTTGAATATGGCCGTATTTGATCTTTGGCATGTTTAAGGCGGTGATCGGCGTGTAGTCACTGAAAGTACTGGTCAGCATGTTGCCGACGGCATCGTAAGCGCAGTTCTCCAGCAGAGCTGCGCCAATTCCGTGCGCGGTTGCGCCGTACACTTGTCCTTCTACGATGGGTGGATTGATCACCGTGCCGCAGTCATCGACCGCAACGTAATCGAGAATTGTAGGAATAAAAGTTTCACGATCCACTTCAATCACAGCAATGTGTAGTTGCGACGCATACGTCAGAGTCAGGTTGCCATACTTCCTCTGCTTGTCCGGAACTTTGAAAGGCGCACGCCAGATGTAGCGGCAGTTCAGTGTGATGTCATACATTTCAACAGGAAGCACGGCGCTGTTGACATTGACGATGTTGGCCAGCCCCCAATAGTTGATTGACTTCCCTGTTCTCTTGGCCCGAAGTTCGGGGCCCTGCGCGCCCACGCCGAACTCAACATCGTCTTCCTCGCTTTCAAGCACAAACGCGGCGAGGCGCTTCATCTCAGTCTTGAGTTTTTGGGCCGCGCCGTGAACCGCCGACAAGCCGGAAACCGCAAATTGGCTGGCATAGGTTCCGGAAAATCCGGTGTGGACATTGCGCTCGGTATCGAAGCCGGTGCGCACTGTGATCAGATCTGGCGAAATGTTCAATACATCTGCTACGACCTGAGCCGCCGTTGTCTCATGTCCCTGGCCCTGTGGACAGGAACCAACCGCGACCACAACTTCGCCGTAGATATCCAGTTTGCAGTTGGCGCCTTGCGAATTGCCGGAGAACGGCGCTCCGGGATTTACGATCTGCGATTGTCCAAAATTATTAGTGCCAGAATCGAGAGTCGTACCAATGCCAATGCCAATCAGCCGGCCTTGCTTTTGAGCTTCAGCCTGCTTTTTCTTCCACGCGTCCCAGCCAATGAGCTGCTTGGCAAGCTCGAGCATTCCGGGATAGTTTCCAGAGTCGTAAACGCAGCCATTCGGCGTGGTGTAGGGAAATTCTTCGGGGCGGATGTAATTGCGCATGCGCATTTCGTCGGCGGGGATGCCGAGTTCGTGCGCACAAATATCTATCACCCGCTCCAGGAACCACAGGTGCTGCATCCGTGAATAGCCGCGGTTCGGTCCAACCGGGCATTTATTGGTCACGGTCTGAGTGAAATCAATGCGCGCGTTTTTGAAGCGATACACCCCGGGAAAAACCTGCGACCAGATCACGCAACCGAGCGGCTCGTAACGGGGATAGGCACCACAGTCATCAATGTGCCGTGAGGTAATGGCGGTGATCAAGCCGTTCTTATCGAGCGCGACTCGCGTGTCACGAAAGGTGCGCTCATTGCCGTGCGCGCTGGAGGTCATGTGCTCGGAGCGTGTTTCCACCCATTTAACGGGCCTTCCACCAGCTTTCTTTGAAGCTAACGCAACCACCGCCATCTGCGGATAATTTGTGATCTTTATGCCAAAGCTGCCGCCGATGTCGGAAGTCTGCACCCGAATTCGGTCGATGTGCACGTTGAGATGTGCGGAGAGAAACTGTATGGCAAACGAAGGGAAGGAATTATTGCAGGAGTAGTAGATGCGATCGTCTTTCAGATTCCACTCACCGATGACAACGTTGTTCTCCAGCGGCGTGCTGGAGAAGCGATGAAAATGCAGCCGGTCAATACGGACGACGAAGGCGGCGTCCTGAAAATCTTTTTCAACGTCGCCGTATTCGAAAACGCCATGCCATATCTTATTGGTGCCAGCTTCCTCATGCAGAATGCTGTTGTCTTGTAACGCCTGTTCGGCATCCATCACAGGTTCCAGCGCTTCATACTCGACGCGGACGAGTTCAGCGGCATCGTCTGCAATACTCGCTGATTCGGCAACTACAGCGGCCACCGGTTCGCCCTGATAGCGAACTTTGGAGACGGCGAACGGATAATCCCGGACTTTCGAGTCAGGTCCGATTTCGATGAAGGGCTGCGTCTGCGGAACAATTTCTTTTCCAGTAAGTGTGCAGACCACTCCGGCCAGAGCCTCAGCAGCAGAAGTATCGATGCTGATGATGCGCGCATGAGCGTAGGGTGATCGAACGAAGCGCAGGTAGGCCATATCGCGCAGCTTGATGTCGTCGGCAAACCTCCCACGGCCGCGGAGCAGGCGATCCTCTTCTTTTCGAGGCAGCGCCTTGCCAACCCACTTTTTCTCTTCGCCGCCAAATTTGTTGGCCATGACCTACGTCCTCGTCCTGTTCTGCGCAGCCAATTGAATCGCCTTGAAAATGTTTTGATAACCGGTGCAACGGCAGGTATTGCCGGCAATCGCCTTGCGAATTTGTTTGTCGCTCGGCTGCTTGTTATGGGACAGCAGTTCATAGGTAGAGATCAACAGGCCCGGCGTGCAATAGCCGCACTGCAGGCCATAGGAATCGCCGAAGGCTTTCTGAATGGGATGAAGCTGCCCATCTTTCTCCAACCCTTCGACAGTGAGGATCTCTGCGCCATCGGCTTGAACGGCAAATACCGTGCACGATTTCACCGCAGCACCATTCATCAGCACGGTACAGGCTCCGCAATAAGTTGTGTCGCAACCAACGTGAGTACCGGTGAGGTCCAATTCCTCGCGCAAAAATTCAACCAACAGCAGGCGCGGCTCGAGATTTCTGACGTACGTCTTCCCATTCACGTTCAGCTTGACCGAAATTTTCTCGATGTTCTCAGGCATAGATGTGGCTGACCTCGACTTGTTCACCTCGGGCACGTCGGGCTGCAATTTCGATTACGCGCTTTACCAGCGCCACTACCAGCGCTCGCTTGTACCCAGCCGAACCCCGCATGTCCGACTGCGGATCAGCGGCAGCCCGAGCAGCTTCCGCCGCGGCGGCGATGGATTTATCAGTAAGCCGCTGCCCACGGAGTGCGGCCTCGGCAGCGGTCGCCTTAATGGCAATAAGGCCGACGCAGCCGAGCGCGATGTCAGCCTCTTTGCACACGTCGCCTTCCATTGCAACGCTGACCGCAGCACTCGCTGTGGGGTACACGGGAGCAGCACGTTTGAAGGCAAGATACGCAGCGCCGGTTCCTTTCGGAGGAATCTTTACTGTGATTTCGCTTACCAACTCGTCATGCGCAAGGACCGTCGTATAGGCGTCGGTGATGAATTGATTCAGCGAGACCGCGCGTTCCCCTTTCGGTGAGAGGCAGCGAACTTCGGCAGCCTGGGTCAGCAAAACCGTGGCCCAGTCGCCGCTGGGATCGGCTTCGGCGATAGAGCCGCCAATAGTTCCCCGATTGCGCACCTGCACGTCGGCAATCCCCGCGGCACAATCATGAATGATCGGAAGCTTGGCTGCTGTTGCGGAGTTTTCGATTTCGGCATGACGGGCTAAAGCGCCGAATCCTAACGCGCCATCCTCTTCCTTGATGTAGGAAATCTCAGGAATGAAATTAAGGTCGACGAGGTGCCCCGGATTAGCGAAGTGCAGTTTCATGAGCGGGATGAGGCTCTGCCCACCGGCCAGCAGCTTGGCCTCGTCGCCGATTTGCGCGAGCATGCTGGCTGCTTCCTTAAGCGAACTCGCACGGTGGTAATGAAATGGTCTCGGGTACATTCCGGTCTCTTACCGCACCGCAGCGACTACAGGTTCGGTTGGGCGATCAGCTTTAGCGAAGACTGAGCACTACGCCGTCAGGCGCTTTGACGGGCAAATCCAACCTGATAAACGGCGCCACCCCGCAGAGGTGGTCGCCCTCGGCATTTCGATTCGAGTCAACACGCGATAGCTCCACTGACCGTAGGAATCAAGACCCTCTACGTGAATGAGCGTGTGCACAGCGGTCTGGGCGGCGCATATGTCTGGGCGCTCAAAGAGATGACGCAAACGACGCCGTGATGACAATAGCTGCCGGCCGCTTGTTTCAAAGTGTCTCAGATAATAATAGGCCGCCGCTGGGGTCGCAAGACGGCTATTCTGGAAGTCACTGCTCCTGGAAGTGATAAGGTGGCTCGTTTGGGTACATCTGATAGTGCATTTGACAACGTCCGAGACGAGGAGCACAATCATCGAATCCAGTCAGGGTTAAGTCTGTGGTCCGATTCAGCCGTCGCCTGATCAGGCTCGCCCGCAGCATCGAACTCCAGCCGTGAAAATAAATTTATTCGGAGGGACTGCCATGGCCGATCTCATTCTTAAATTCTGGACAAACGATGAAGGTCAAGATATCGCAGAGTACGCCGTGATGCTCGCTGTGATCTTGGTAATAGTGGTCGGCACCATTCGTCTCGTCGGCTCGAACGCGAATACTGTATTCTCCTCTGCGGCCAGCTCGATTCAATAGAGAAACAACGCGCCCGAACAGAATAAAGTTGCTGAGAAGAAACCCATTGCTGGTCCCGGCAGCAAACCTACGGTTTCCCCGTAGCGGATCTCACTTCTTGAACCTGGGAGAGCGACGGCGGGGCGAGGCCATATTTGGCCCAGTCACTGGGCTCGGCGAGCAAGGAAATCACAAAGTGAAGCGCCTCGACCTCCCTGCGCACTCGCTGAACGTCCAGCTCTTTTTCTCGCAGAACCTCGTAAGGGTCTTTCATTACGGCCTCTGCCGGAGGAGTTTAGAATAACCCAAGATTTGTGTACATGCCCGGCCAATAGCAGGGACAAGACGAAGAAGCGGACCCTTGGAATTGTCTTAGCGAGTGTACGACCAGATTAAAGTTGTGGGTGAAGTAATCCTGATCTGCCCTCGTGCCGAAATGATGTTGGTCCCAGAACACCCCGAATTATAGAAAACGGGCAGGGCAACTTACGTTAAGGGTAGATCAGGAGCATTTCGACGTCATTCAGATACAGGCTGTTAATCCTCCGCATGATTCTCTCCACCCCCACCGAATACCACATCAATCAGCCCGGTCTGTGCGAGCCACCAATGCCCGCCTCGATGCATCAGAGTGGCGCGTCTTATTCTGAACGGGACTGGATAAATAAGCACAGAGCTGCTATTGCTAACTCAGAACCTGCAACGAAGCCGACCTTCTAGCAAGGCTCAAGACTACGCTTGCCCTTTCTCATCAATAGACGGAGGTTTCTTCAAGCTAGCGCGGCTGTTGCCGCGACGGGCGCTCTGGCCATAGCTACCGACGCTACAGTTGTCGAGCCAAACCGCCCGCAGTTGGTGCGGGTTGAGGTACCGCTCGTACGGATGAACGAACACGTAGATAGACAAGGGCTAAGCGATTGAAAGAATGGTGGCCCTATGCCTGGGATGGGGTCACGATGTTTGCTACCTCCAGTACCTGAGTGTTCCCGTGGGTTGTCATCTGCGCCGCAAAGTTGTTGGATTTGCTGCATCCCGCGAGGCTGTTAACCGGAGGGTTGTAGGTTCGAGTCCTACCTGAGGAGCCGGAGATCTTCTTCGGCAACATACTCCCGGCGCCAGGTCAGGAAAGGCCTTATGGAAAGCGTCGGAACGGAAGACCACATTTCTCATCGAAGGAGAGGAGTTATGTTTCTGCGCAAAGTTTGCTTATTCGCCTTGGCGGCCACGCTCGGAGTGTTCGCGCCCGTGGCAACGCTGAACGTAGTTATCAAGGAATACGAGGTGCCGACGCCGAAGTCGCGGCCGCACGATCCGGCACTCGCGCCTGACGGCTCGCTCTGGTACACGGGACAGACAGCGAATAAGCTGGGCCGGCTCGATCCGAAGACCGGAGAATTTAAGGAATATCCACTGAAGATACCCAATTCAGGGCCGCACGGATTGGTCGCCGACAAAGATGGCAACATTTGGTTCACCGCGATATCCGCTGGTTACGTCGGCAAGCTCGATCCGAAGACTGGTGCGATCGCCGAGTTTCGGCCATCCGATGGCACCGAGATCGATCCGCACACTCCAGTGTTCGATCACAATGGCATTCTGTGGTTCACCAACGAAGAGACTAACTATGTCGGGCGGCTCGATCCGAAGACCGGCAAGATGACCCTGGCCAAATCGCCTACGTCCCACGCTGTACCCTATGGCATATTGGTTACGCAGAAGAACTTGCCATTGTTCTGCGAATTCGGCACTAACAAGCTTGCCAGTATTGACCCGAACACGATGAAAATCCGCGAGTACGCGTTGCCGGCGGCGAACGCGCGACCGCGGCGAATCGCTCTGGCGCCTGATGGCACTATTTATTACACCGATTTCGCGCGCGGCTATCTCGGACACTTCGATCCGGCAAGTGGGGCGTTACTGAAGGAGTGGGCTTCACCCGGCGGAGCGGATTCAGAGCCATATGGGATCGCGGTGACGAACGATGGTGAGGTCTGGTATAGCGAATCGGGCGTGAAGCCCAATACCTTGGTTAGGTTCAATCCCAGAACGGAGAACTTTAGCACAAAGCAGATCCCATCCGGCGGTGGTGTGGTGCGTAACATGGTCGCCACGCCCGATCGCAGGCTGTACCTGGCATGCAGTGGCGTGAACAAAGTCGCGGTCGTGGATCTGACGAACACGAGCAGGTGAATTGTCAATCTCCGTTGGAGCTGCGCTTTGAACGTATATCTGGTCGACGGAACTTACGAACTATTCAGGCACTACTACGCGTTGCCGTCCGCACGGGATGAGGACGGTCGGGAAGTCGCCGCCGTCCGCGGTGTCCTTGCGTCTGTGCTGGGTATGATCAAGGGCGGCGCCACGCACATCGCGGTTGCGACGGATCACGTCATTGAGTCTTTTCGCAACGGATTGTGGCCAGGATACAAGACCAGCGAAGGCATCGAGCCCGACCTATTGGCACAATTCCCACTTCTCGAAGACGTCCTCTTAGCGGCCGGCATTGTCGTCTGGCCAATGGTGGAGTTCGAGGCGGACGACGCACTGGCCGCCGCTGCGGTTGCCGCCGCTCAAGATGTGCGGGTCGAGCGCGTGATCATCTGCACCCCGGACAAGGATCTAGCTCAATGTGTGAGCGGCACACGCATCGTCCAACTGAATCGCCGGACTCGCGTTACGTTAGATGAGGACGGTGTATTCCAGAAGTTCGGCGTGTCGCCGTCATCGATTCCCGACTATCTGTCGCTCGTGGGCGATGCGGCCGATGGCTATCCGGGACTGCCGGGCTGGGGTGCGAAGTCGTCAGCTGCCGTCCTTGCCAAGTTTCTCCATCTCGAAGCCATCCCTGTGGACTACCGCGAGTGGCGAGTGAACGTCACCAACGCGTTTTCTCTCGCAGATACTCTTTCCCGCGAGCGGGACCACGCGCTGCTTTTTCGAAGGCTCGCCACGCTCCGAACCGACATCCCGCTCTTCGATGACGCGGACAAGTTGCGCTGGAAAGGTCCAACAGCCGCTTTCGACGCGCTTGCGGCTCGATTGGACGCGGCGGTTACGGGGAAACCGAGTGTCAGCGCGGTCGATCCGTAAGGCCCCCGATTCTCCGATCCGCAGCGCTGCGATAAAATTGAACACGTTGAGGCCATCGCCATGTGCAGGAATATCAAAACGCTTTTTAACTTCGATCCGCCCGTCACTGACGAAGAAACTCGGGCCGCGTCACTCCAGTTCGTGAGAAAAATCAGCGGTTTCAACAAACCGTCGAAGGCAAACGAGGCGTCGTTTCTAGCGGCAGTCGATGAAATAGCCGACATCTCGATTCGCCTTCTCCGTTCACTTGAAACAACCGCGCCGCCAAGGAATCGAGAAGAACAGGCCGCAAAAGCGAAGGCGCGCGCTGCAGATAGATTCGGCGCCTCCGAAATTCATGGCGGTTAGTGCTTTCGCGCGGCCACCTTGGATGTACGCAACAATCTCTCAATCGCGGCCACCAGGGTCGCGCCGCCGGTATCCAATTCCAATCGGGACTTCTCGAAGTATAGCGCAGCCCCCTCGTCCTTCAGCTTGGTCTCGTTTTGTTGAGAAAGACTGCTCAGCACAATGACCGGGATATGCGCAGTCACAGAATTCTGTTTCAGGGCTTGCAGTACCTGCGCCCCTCCCATCTTCGGCAATAACATATCCAGAAGAATGAGGTCAGGGGGATTTTCTTGAACCAGACGTAATCCTTCCTCACCATCTCCGGCAATTCTCACCGTGAATCCGGCATTGGTCAGCAGTCGCGCGCTCGCAGCCCTGATGAATTTGCTTCGTGAGCTTTGCCAGATTTTTCTCGAGGAGTCGCCCAAGATGCTGCGGAAACTGCGGCAAGCATTGGCAGACGGCGATGCCGTCGCGGTCATGCGCGCGGCTCACAGCCTAAAAGGCGAAGTCGGCTATTTGGGAGCCGGAGGCGCCTCACAAGCGGCGCGGCAGGTGGAAGATATGGGGCGTGAAAACAAATCGACGGGCGCCCTAGAGACGATGATCTTGCTGGAACGAGAAATTTCCGGACTGCACTTCGCCATGAAAGATCCGACAGGAGTGCTGCAGTGAAGATTTCTGACCAAGTTCAGGAAACTGCGATGAGTGCGGAAGAGATAGTCTCTTCTCGGGACACCGTCTTAATCGCGGAAGACGATCCGATTTTTCGTCGAATCCTGCAAAGTTGCTTGCAGAGCTGGAACTACCGCGTCCATGCATGCGAAAACGGGTTAGACGCATGGCATGCACTGCAACAGGAACACGCCCGCAAATGGCGATTTTGGACTGGATGATGCCCGGTATCGACGGGATCGACATATGCCGCAGAATTCGCAGCCTGCAACCAGATCCCTATCGTTATGTCTTGCTGCTCTCGGCGAAAGACGACAAACAGGATGTCGTCCAGGGCTTTGAGGCTGGAGCTGATGATTATCTGACCAAACCTTTTGACGTGGATGAGTTGCACGCCCGAGTCCGGGCTGGAAAACGGATTCTGGAATTGCAGAATGAGCTCATCCGAGCCAGGGAATCACTACGGTTTGAAGCTTTACACGATCACCTGACTGGAGTCTGGAATCGGGGCGCAGTCCTGAATCTTCGACAGCGAAAGGTACAAAGACGTCAGCGCAGTGGCGAGGCGTTGGGTGTGATCATGGCGGACGTTGATCACTTCAAAAATATTAATGACTCTTACGGCCACCTGGTTGGAGATGCTGTGCTCGCAGAAGTCGCCAGAAGATTGACTGCATCGGTCCGCGGCTATGATTCTGTCGGTCGATACGGAGGAGAAGAATTCCTGGTCATCGTTCCGGGGTGCGATCCCAAAGGCCTTGTCGTCAGTGCGGAAAGGCTGCGCTGTGTGATAGCTGAGAGCCCCATCGACAGTGCTTCGGGTCCAATTCCCGTCACCCTCAGCGTGGGGCTTGTATCTGTGGGCGTGGGCAACTCGGAACCAGTCGAGCACGTTGCTCTGGTGCAGGCAGCAGATTCGGCTTTGTATCGCGCCAAAGCCGGGCGTCGAAATCGCGTCGAGATTGCGGAGCTCAAGACCGCCGCGGAGTAGCGCAAGGGAGGACAAAATACGTTCCGGCCGAAAGATGGCACCTTGGTGGGCTCAGGCTGGCACCGAAGTGCTATTCACACTTGTGGAGGGAAGATTTAGTTTTTTGGGCGAGCAGTTCTGGGGGAGGGCTGCCCGGGCGTCCGCTGACTCGAAAGAGTCGGGACGCCTGTTAATTTTATGGCGTTAATACTCCACTAAACCTCGCAATCCTTCCAGAGTTATGGCCTGAGTACAAAAATTAATCACGCCAAGCGATCACCGGCCATACTTGCCCATCAGTTCAGCTTTGCCCAAGATGTGATTTTGCATTGACTGCTCAACTTCCTGCTTGCTTGCCCCTGCTTTGAGTTTGAGCTGGTTGTCGAGTGCATACAACTTAAAGAAGTAACGATGAGGTTTGCCCGGGGGCGGACAGGGGCCTCCATAGCCGATTTTGGGAAAATCATTAACACCTTGGCGTCCACCGCCCGGTAGGTCGCCAACCTTCGGGACCCCTTCTGGAAGAGTGGTCGTCGTCGATGGCAGGTCGAATAAGACCCAATGCGTCCACGTACCCCTTGGCGCATCGGGATCTTCGGCAATGAGGGCGAAACTTTTGCTGCCCGGCGGAGGATCCGTCCAGGATAATGCCGGGGAAACGTCTTCGCCGTCACAGGTAAATTTTTTCGGAATGTCTTTTCCATTCTGAAAACTTGGGCTGGAAATACTGAATGACATTATCGTCGCTCCTTTTGCTAAAAAAATAACGCTCCAAGATAACGGGGAGAGCTCTAGCAGAGCGCTGAAACACGGGTCGCCGGGGGCGCTTCGTTCTAATCGCTACTGTGGAAACAAGAGAATTTTCTGGTACCGAAGGCATCTTCTTATGATTTATTTTACGCCTTATGCGCATTCTTCTAATCGGCGGGAATGCGGTGTTCCACCGCGGGACGACGGCTGCGCCCGCGGGTGTGGAGGAGATTCGGGGCGACCGCAACGAACTCACCTCCAGCGCTCAGGAACTGAAGCGCTTTGCTCCAGATGTGGTGATCGACCTGGTCATCAGTTCGGGTCAGCAGGCGGAAGAGCTGATGAACATTTCCCGTGGCGCGACCCAACGCGTGGTCATGCTGAGCAGCATCGACGTGTACCGCGCGGTGGGCATTTCGCACGGCACGGAAGGTGGGCCGCTGCAGGAGGTGCCCCTTACGGAAGAGTCGGAGCTGCGGCGCAGTCTGCATCCCTACCCACCCGAGAGCCTACAGGTCATGCGCAAGATCTTTTCTTGGGTCACGGACGATTACGACAAGATTCCGGCTGAGCGCGTGGTGATGAGCGACCGCGAACTTCCGGGCACGGTGCTCCGGCTGCCCATGGGGTATGGACCCGGCGATCCTCTGCATCGTTTTTATCCCGTGGTGAAGCGCATCGTGGACAGACGGCGCCACATCATTTTCCCTGAGACGTTTGCCGCTTGGCGCTCGCCGCGTGGCTACGTCGAGAACGTTGCCGCGGCCATTGCGCTGGCTGCTACGGATGAACGCGCCGCGCGACGTATCTACAACGTGTGCGAGGAGCCATCGTTCAGCGAACTGGAATGGGCGCGGAAGATCGCCGCGGCGATGTTGTGGGATGGGGACTTCGTCGTCCTGCCCATTGAGCATACGCCGCGGCATTTGCAAAAGCCCGGCAACGCCGCGCAGCATTGGACGGCGAGTTCGGCGCGTATCCGTCAGGAACTGGGGTACAAGGAACCGGTGGCGATTGAGGAGGCTATTCGGCGGACGATACGCTGGGAACGGGAAAATCCGCCTGCCAGCGCGTTCCTGGCGCAGTTCGATTATTCGGCAGAGGATGCGGCGGTAGCTGGCCACCACCGATGAGTGGATAACCGAGTCTTCCTCGCACTAGCAAGTCGAAATAGGTTTTTTTCAGCAGCCTGTTAGAGCCTAAGGCCGCCACCATCAGCGTGAGAATGTCTAACGCGGTGATAGCGTCAGGACTCGCCTGGACCTCACATCTTTCCTCAACCGCTCGCGGTTTCTCAGTAGGTGGAAATAGTGAAATTAACCGTAATGCGCGCCTCGGTTTCAACCGGCTGGCCGGCTTGAAGATAAGGTTTGAAGCGCCACTGCTTCACCGCTTCCCGTGCTGCTGCTGAGAGGATGGCGGGTCCGCTGAGCACCTGTAAATCCTGGATGTTGCCATCCTTTCCAATCAAAGCCTGCAGCACGACCGAGCCCTGCACTTTCATTTGCTTTGCCAGCATCGGATAGTTGGGATCGACCGGATGCGACACTACCTCTGCAGTGCCAGGCGAAAGGCGAACTTGTGCTGCGGCACTGGTCACCCCGCCGCCGGTGTTCCGGGATGTAGCAGACGCGGTTGGTTCACTGGTAGCCGGCGATTTGGGTCCGAGGTCGAGTTTGATAGAAGGGTTACCGGGTGTCACGGTCTGATGCTGGTCCCCGGCCACGACCTCGACCTGGAGGGGCGGGAGCACTTTGCGATTGGTAATCACCGGGGCCAGTGTCTCCGGGTTCGGAGTAGCCGTAACTTCTGCGGCATGCTGTTTCGGTTTGGATCGTGCCGTAGAAGTTGTCTGCCCACTGTTAGGTACTCGTTGGGATGGCCCAGTCGTTTCGGACGCGTTCTGTTCCAATGGTTCTGATTCGACGGTAGCGGTGGAAGGGAACCAGAACTGCCAGTCCTTGTACAGGACCACAATCAAAGCGGCGAGCAGCAATGCCAGTGCGATCAACATCTGGCGTCGCTGTTTCAGTTCGGAACCAGCGTCAAACGGAGCCGGGTCGGTCTCCGGTTGGCGGTTTTCCTGCAGCATTGGCATGAATCAATCCCCTCCGCGCCCTTCGGGACCCTCGGGCATTGTCGCCTAGTATGCCTCGAAACCCGGTGATGAAGCTAGTAAAAGCAGCAGCGTCTATTTGAGTTAGTCACAATCGGCTGTGCTTTGCGTCACCGGTCGTCCTTTGGGTAAGGACGGACGTGCACAAGTCACGAAGACAAGTGATTGCAGTCACCGTTTTTCCGCTCTGCTTGAGCTATTACAGTGCAATGAGATCTATTCAGGAGGCCTGCTTCGAATGCGTCTTGCGTCCCGAGCGCCTCTTTTGCAATTTGCCGGCTGAAGCCATGAAAGACTTCGATGCCCTCAAGTCGCTTTTGCCTTATCCGAGTGGCAGGACTTTGTTTCGCGAGGGTACCCGGGCGCGCGGCATTTTTGTATTGTGCGAAGGCAAGGTAAAACTCTCGGTGTGCTCGCAGTCAGGCGAGCGTTTGACGCTTCGTATTGCCGGGCCGGGCGAGGTTTTGGGACTAAGTGCCTCGTTGTGCAACGGTCCTTATGAACTGACGGCCGAGATAGTGGACAACGCCCGCGTGGCCATGATCAATCGCAAGGATCTGCTGCAGTTTCTGAATGACCATCGCGAGACTTGCTTGCAGCTGGCACAACTGCTGAGCCACGATTTGCATATTGCCTATGACCGTGTGCGCGCAATCGGGTTGGGCCGCGGTCGGCGCCGAAGGCAATCCCTGCCGGTTGAAGTGAGGTTTCCTACTCCGCCGGCCATCGCTCAAAAAAAGGCCCGGCCATGTTAGCCGGGCGTCTGCAGTCAGCCGGAATCTTCGTTGACCTGTTCATGCTGATTTTCTTATCTCAGCAGGGAAGTCAATCACTTTCCCTCGTTGCTCCGGGGGAATCCATTTTACTTTCTTGTGAAAACTGGCTGGAATGTAGAACTCAATCACCTGTGCCATATCACCCCTCCGATCCGAAACAGCAGCGCGTCCACCGTTTCACAGTGTCACCCTCGGATGGACGTCTGCTCAATTACTTAGTTAGATGCGGGCAGCAGAGCACAATGATGCCAGGGGACGGCAGGGGCTGCAGGCGGGGCGCGGTTCTATGTCTTTGATTTTAGAGTTCGAAGAAGCGAGTGCGTCCGTCAGCAGGCTAGCTGTTCACGGGTAAGCTTCAGGCCGTTCAGGTTTCCCAGCACAGTAACCGCAATCGAATCGGTGTGGAAAAACTGCTCTGCCAGTTCTTTTAATTCTTCCGCTGTGACGCCTTCGATTTTCTCGATAAGTTCGTCCAAGGTATAAAAGCGATCGAAGTACATCTCCTGCCGCGCCAGATTCGACATGCGCGCCGTCGAAGATTCCAGAGAAAGCATCAGGCTGCCCTTCAACTGGTCTTTCGCGCGGCGGAGTTCCTCTGGAGGAACGGTTTCAGTTTTCAGCTTGCGGAATTCCGAGACAATCGATTGCACTACCTTGCCAGCCGATTCGCGCGAAGTTCCTGCATACACTGACAGACAGCCGGTATCACGGTAAGGATTAAGGTCGCTGTATATGGCGTACGCCAGCCCCTGTCGTTCCCGGATATTTTGGAACAGCCGCGAACTCATGCCTCCGCCCAATAGAGTGTTCAAGATATAAGACGCATACCGCTTCTGGTGCGCAATGGGATGAGAAGGAACGCCTACACAGATCTGAACCTGCTCCAGTGCTTTCTTGTTGCGCATAATGATGCGCGGCACGATCTTTGGCTGTGGGCTGTGAAAGCCGTTCTTCTTCGCTTGCATCTGCGCAAAGTGCTTGGCCACCAACTCCACGAATTGCGCATGTTTTAGATTTCCTGCCGCACAGATGATCAAGTTTCCGGGAGCAAACCGTTGGCCGTAAAAATCAAGAACCACCGGCTGCTCGAACTTCTTCACTGTCTCCTTGGTACCGAGGATCGGCTTGCCCAACGGATGATCTTTCCAGAAATTCTGGGTGAAGATCTCATGAACCAGATAGTCCGGGCTGTCCTCATCCATCTTGATTTCTTCCAGAATCACACCGCGTTCACGAGTAATGTCCGCCCCATCGAACACAGGATTGAGGACCAGGTCGCTGAGTACATCCATAGCAATGGGCAGATGATCGTCAAGCACCTTTACGTTGAAACAAACGCACTCCTTGGCGGTGAAGGCATCCATGTTGCCGCCGATCGAATCCACTTGTCGGGCAATTTCCTCAGCGGAGCGATGCTTGGTTCCCTTGAAAACCATGTGCTCAATGAAATGTGAAATGCCGTTCCATTGCAGGTCTTCATCCCGCGAACCGGTCTTGATCCAAATACCAATGGAGACCGATCGGATATGCTGCATCTCCTCGGTCAGAACAATCAGACCGTTCGGGAGAACCTCGCGATGGATGTTGCGCTTCTCTTCGACCATGATTTTCCTGGCAACGACTTCTTGCTAACCGATTGCGGAGGAGAGGGCTCCTCCCCTAAGTATTGTTACACACCCCGCCGACGTGCGCGAATAGCTAGTTAGTAGCTTGTAATCAATAAGTTACGGGTAAATTAGTGGCCAAGTGCCATTTTCCGTGGCTGAATCTCACAATACTCTACAATTAGTGAAAATGAATGCTGGTTAGTTAGATGATGACAGACATAAAACAGAGCACACTTTTAGGCCTTGCCCTTCATGAGCTTACGTCGCTGGTCGAGGAATCCGGCCAGCCCCAATATCGGGCGCAGCAGCTTTTTGAGGCTATCTACCGGCAAAGGGTGGAGTCAGCGGAACAGATTTCAACCCTGTCGCAGGAATTTCGGCTCACGCTGGTCCAAAAAGGATTCTCAGTCGGCCTCCCGACAGTTGACGGGAAATTCGTTTCGGTCGATGGAACAGTCCGCTATCTGATGGCTTTTGCCGACGGGCAGAGCGTGGAAACCGTCTGGATGCCGGAAGGAGACGCGGGCGAAGCTGGAGACGGTAGCGAAGCCGGAAACGAACTGGAAAAACAGACCAGCCGGAACTGGGATCGCGCGACTATTTGCGTTTCCAGTCAGGTGGGTTGTGCTGTAGATTGCAAGTTCTGTCTGACCGGGCTGTTAGGAGTAAAGCGCAATCTTACTGCGGGGGAAATCGTGGGACAGATTGTCGCCGTTCTGAATGACCAGCACGTTGCCCCACCTCGCGATCGAGTGAACCTCGTGTTCATGGGGATGGGGGAACCTTTTCTGAATTACGACAGTTTCATCAAGGCGGTTCGACTGCTGGTAGAAGGCGTGGGCATCCCCGAGTCCCGGATGACCGTGTCGACGGCGGGGATTGTGCCGCGTATCTATGATCTGGGCGCCGAACACGTAAGGCCTAAGCTGGCTATCTCGCTAAATGCCCCTAATGATGAATTACGCACTCGGCTGATGCCCATCAACCGCAAGTGGAGCCTGGAAAAACTGACCGCCGCTGCGCGTGATTTTCCTCTCAGGAACCGGGAGAGACTGACGTTTGAATACGTTCTCCTGGACGAAGTGAACGATTCTGAAGAGAACGCCCGCGAATTGGTCGAGCTCATTCGCGGCGTACGCGCCAAGGTCAACCTGATTGCGCTCAATCCGGGGCCGGGAATTCCATTTCAGACACCAGCCCAGGATCGGGTCGCCCGCTTTCAAGATATATTGATCGATTCTGGCGTGCCTACATTCGGCCGTCGTCCACGGGGCCGTGACATCTACGCCGCTTGTGGGCAACTGAAGCGGACGCTGGAGATGACTGCTTAAGCCTGATCCGCTGGAGCAGATCTGAGGCTATCGTCCTTTCTCTAACTCCTGCGCGGCTGAGTCAATCAGCGTGGCCTCGTCCTGCAGTACGGCACCGGCACGTTGCATCTGGTCATCCGCTTCTTTCCACTTCTTCTGTTCAATGGCTTCGCGAACTCCAGGGATCGTCTTCACCCCGTATCCGGTGTATTGACCCGGGGCATAAATCATGTGCTTGAACCAGGGTCTCCCTGGGAGCCCCTCTTGGCTGGCTAGTTTGCGCTCACTCTGCAGCAGTTTTGCATTCACAGCCTGGAGCGAAGCGGAACTCACGATCAAGTTTCCATTCTTCGCCGCTTTCTCGTATGCCTTTTGATAACGCTCAGCACTGCGGATGAGTGCCTCAGCGGCATTCTCCAGTGGAGCGAAGTTGAGATGTGGGGGAACTTCTTCGCGCTGAGGAGCGATAGATGTTTTCTTCGGATCGGCGGTTGCGGAGAAAACGCCTTCATCGAGCTCTTTATTCCGCTCGCTGGTCTCGTCCTGCTTGTCTTTTAATAGTTTCTGTAATTCATTTAGGTAGCGATGAACGGTGTCGGCAAAGTCCGTGAACTCATAGGGCAGCAGATCGGCGTCGGCCATTCGCATGACAGCGGTGCCAACCGTTTGCGCCAGAGCGCGTCCGTAGCTGAAGTCGGTATCGGAAAAATGGGTGTACCAATAAAAATCATCGTAAATGGAATGGTAGATTCCTCCGCCGTCTTCATCTCCGAACCCCAGATCAAGCGTGGCTATGCCGAGATGATCGAGGAAGACGGTGTAATCAGAACCTGAACCAAGTGCACGGATTCGCAGATCCGTCCGTTGACGTGCTTCCTGACGCTCTTCGGTTGAGCTGGCATCGGCAATTCGCTTGAGCTGGCTTCTTTTCCAGATCGAGATTTTTTTCTCCGGATCCTCGACGTCGCGTGCCACTCCATTCATAAACTTTTCCAGCGTGTGTGACCCTCCGGCAAACAAATAACCACGGCCATTAGCATCGCTATTGATATAAACCGCGGCGTGCTGGCGGAGTTCGTCGGCATGGGTTTCCGCCCACTCAGTTGATCCCAGCAGACCTGGTTCTTCACCGTCCCACACGCAATAAATGATGGTCCGGCTAGGCTTCCAACCTTGCTTGAGCAATGTGCCAAGCGCGCGAGCTTCCTCCAGCAGAGCCACGGTGCCCGAAACTGGATCTTCAGCGCCGTTTACCCAGGCGTCATGATGATTGCCACGCACTACCCACTCATCGGGATATACCGAGCCAGGAATTCTGACCACAACATCATAGAGAGGCCTAATATCCCAATTCGATTGCACTTTCAAATGGACCTTAGCGGGGCCAGGTCCTGTGTGATACGTGAAGGGAAGGGAACCACGCCAACTCTCAGGCGGTATCGGGCCCTTCAGAGCTTTGAGCAAATTCTGTGCGTCGCCATAAGAAATCGGAAGAACCGGGATTCGAGTGAACGTTTTGACATCCTTCAAAGCCAGGCGCTTCGCGTCTTTGGTGGCTCCTACTTCCGGAGTGAGAGGATCGCCGGGATGGATCGGCATATCCATGACGCTGCCGCGTTGCACTCCATCCGGTGGACGCCACGCTCCCTGGGGAAAGACATCCCCTTCAAAATAGCCGTCATCCCTCGGATCAGAATAGATCAGGCATCCTACCGCGCCGTGCTCCGCGGCAACTTTCGGCTTAATACCGCGCCAGGAATGCCCGTACCGCGCAATCGCGATGGCCCCCTTCACTGAGATTCCCATTTGTTCAAGCTTTTCGTAATCTTCAGGAATGCCGTAGTTCACATATACGAGGGGCGCAGTGACGTCGCCATCAATCGAGTACGCGTTATAGGTAGGCAGTTGTTCGGATTGTTGGTTAGAGGTTGGATCAATGCTCAGTGCTGGTTCCTGCAACTTGGCCTGAAACCGGACAGGCTCGACCAGTTCCACAATGCGCTCCTTCGGCGTGGGGAAAAGGACATCGAAGGTTTCAATATGCGCATCCAGGCCCCATTCCTTGAACTTCGACAGAATCCACTCGGCATTGTCCTTGTCGTAAGCAGAACCGACATGATGAGGCCGGGCAGAGAGGCGCTGCATGTAATCACGCAGATTTGCCTGCGTGGGAATCATGCGGAACTTGGTCTCCCAATCACGCTCGGTGCGCGAGGAGGCGGCTGAATATCCCACCAGCGGGGCCACTTCATCGGAAGTGGCAGCGAGAAGAAAAAGACCAGCGACCATCAGGAAAATCAGCTTTGCACGAAGGCGCATTTAATCCTCCAAGAGCAATGGCCAGTAACCAGTGCTTCGGCATTATAGAGGCTACTTCGTTTGTGAGGCCAAATGGCACTGGCAGAGCCATCGTGTCGCGCGCACTTGGCAAGTACGAATCGCTAGAGTAGGCTTTGCCTCTTATGAGAATGCCTCACAGCCGGCGAGCTGTTTCGTCACTGCTATTCGTGCTGCTTCTTTCTTTTACTGGCAAGGGATCGGCTGCAACTTTTACGGTGGAACAAGTATTGAGTTCGCCGTTTCCGTCCAACCTGGTGGCGGCTTCGCGTTTGGGCCGGGTGGCATGGGTGTTCAATGCCAGGGGATCTCGCAACGTGTGGATGGCGGACATCCCCAGCTTCGCCGCGCGCCCGATCACGCACTACAGTGGCGACGACGGACAGCCAATTGCCAGCCTGCGCATTACCCCGGATGGCCGCACTCTGGTGTACGTGCGTGGCAGTGAAACCAATGAAGCCGGACGCGTCGCCGATCCCACCAGCAGCGTGTCGTCGCGTAAGCAGCAGGTCTGGGCCGTGGATGCGGATGGTGACAGCCCACGATTACTCGGTGAGATGGGGTGTGGCGAGGAAGGATGTGAAGATGTTGAACTCTCTCCCGATGGACAATTTGCGGTGTGGGCCACACGAAAACAATTGTGGATTGCGCCGGTTTCAGGCGCTACGTCCTCCCATCAACTCACTGATCTGCGCGGCGAAAATTCAGCTCCCAAATGGTCTCCCGACGGACGTCAGATCGCTTTTGTGAGTGATCGCGGCGGTCACAGCTTCATCGCTATTTACGACTTCGGCCGTGACAGCGTTCGCTATCTTTCTCCCAGCGCCGATCGCGATCGTTCGCCCCGTTGGTCGCCCGACGGACGACGCCTAGCTTTCATTCGAACGCCCGGCGTCCAGGACAAACTTCCACTCATCCCGGTGCGGGTCGTGCCATGGGCAATCTGGATGGCGGATGTGGCGACGGGGAACGGCAAAGAGATTTGGCACAGCGGAAACCAGCCCAATGATTCTTTTCCCAACCTGACGGCAGACTCTTCATTTTACTTTGTCACCGATGAGAAACTCATTTTCGCCTCCGAACAGGATGGATGGAATCATTTGTACTCGATCGCTCCGACAGGCGGCTCGGCCACCTTACTCACTCCAGGCGTGTTCGAAGTGGAAGATGTGGCTCCGAGCTTTGACGGACGCTCCGTCCTCATCTCTTCGAATCAGGACGATGTGGATCGTCGTCACATTTGGCGGGTCAACTTGGAAACCGGGAAAGCACAAGCGTTAACCTCGGGCGAAAGTATTGAATGGAGTCCGGCAGAAACAAACCAAGGTAATTTGTTGGTTTGCTTCGGATCGAGCGCAACCGTTCCTGCGATGCCCTATCGGATTACACCGCAAGGCAAGGAAATGATTGCAGCCACTGCGCTATCCCAGGACTTTCCTTCCAAACAATTGCTCGTTCCGAAAGCAGTGGTCTTTAAAAGTGAAGACGGCCTGGACATCCATGGTCAACTCTTCACGCCTCCGGGGAGGACCCAGCCAGGGCCAGCACTGATTTTCATGCATGGTGGTCCGATGCGGCAAATGCTGCTGGGCTTTCACTACATGTACTACTACCACAATGCGTACGCCATGAATCAGTATCTGGCCAGCCAGGGCTATGTCGTACTTTCAGTGAATTACCGCCTCGGAATCATGTATGGACGCCCTTTCCGCGAACCTGCCAACGCCAGTTGGCGGGGTGCCTCCGAATACAAAGACGTGCTTGCCGGCGCGAAGTTCCTTCAAGGTCTATCCATTGTTGATCCGAAGAAGATAGGACTGTGGGGCGGATCGTATGGCGGATATCTAACCGCGTTGGGACTGGCCCGTAACTCAAATCTTTTCGCTTCAGGTGTGGATCTCCACGGGGTTCACGACTGGTCCGCATTCCTTCCGCATTGGGAAAATCGCCCCGGCGCGCCAGATAGTAAGGAAGCGGAGAAGCTGGCATTTGAATCTTCACCCGACGCTTCGGTGGCAACTTGGAAGTCTCCCGTGTTGCTGATTCATGGCGATGATGACCGCAACGTCCCCTTCGATCAGACCGTGGACCTGGCGCAACGGCTGCGTGAGAACCATGTTCAGTTTGAGGAATTGATTTTCCCTGACGACATTCACGATTTCCTGATGTGGAAGAACTGGGTACGCGCCTACACGGCTGCAGCGGATTTCTTTGCTCGAACGCTTAAGCAGGAAGGACACTAGAAGCTGTCTCATAAATGGCCGGGCATTCGTTAGGATTCGAAAAGTGGTTTAAACGCCGTTTACGACAGTTGACGCTGAGGAAGCGTAAAAGTGGTTTAGAATCCGAATGAAATGCTTCGTGCCCTAAAGTTCAGTGGCCTTAGTCTGCTTAATCTTATCGTCGCCGTTATCGGAACAGCTGTTCTAGAGACGGCGTTGCGTAGGG
>MNDG01000140.1:9862-14386 GCA_001914815.1 Acidobacteriales bacterium 13_2_20CM_55_8 | reverse complement strand
TCTGTGGCGGTGTGAAGCGCAAGTGTATCCAGTCGAAGCGCGATTGTCACGATGGTGAAACAAAAGTTGTAAAGAGGATGGCCGGTGTCGTAGGCTGAGCCTCTTGTTTTTTTGCCCGGAGCCAACCATGGATCGGCGGACATTCGTAAAGGCGAGTTGCTTGAGTAGCGCTGGCTTGTTTCTCGGATTCGATCCCAACTCCCCGGGACAAGAGAACGTGACGCTGCCCGAGCCGCCTCCAATCGAAGTGCACGGGTTGCCACAAGTCAAGCAGTCCCCACTGGGAATGCCGGGATTATTTCCGGGCCGAGTAGTGGAACTGTCGGATCCAAAATCTATTGTGCGGAACCGGGTTTCGCAACCTATCGTAGGCCGAATGATCGAGCAAGGGATGAAGGAGCTGACGGGCGAACGCTCTCTGCGTGCGGCGTGGGCCAGGTTTATCGAGCCTACGGACGTAGTCGGCATCAAGATCAATCCCTCGGGAGCGCCGGCCTGCTGCTCTTCTCCGGAGATCGTGCGGGAGATCATCAGTGGGGTGCAATCCGTCGGAGTTCCTGCTCGCAACATCATTGTGTATGACCGCTATGCATACGAGATTGACATCGGCAGCTATCAGGCGCTGCTTCCTCCCGGAGTTCGGGTCGTCGGTATTCAGGATGGATTTGTTGACGCCGCGGGCTACGATCCCATCGTCTATTGCGAGGCAAATTTTTTCGGCGAGTGGGAAACCCGTTCCTACATGGCCAGTATTGTCGCCCATACGTTGACGAAAATTATTAACGTACCGACTATGAAGGATCACTCCGCCTCGGGCGTCACTGGCTGCCTGAAGAATCTAGGTTACGGCACATTTAATAATGTGGCGCGCTCCCATCGCGCGCCCTATTCGTTCACCGATCCGCTGATCGGGGTCATGTGTTCGATTGAGCCGCTGCGGTCTAAAGCGGTGTTGCACATCATGGACGGCATGCGACAGGTTTGGCACGGCGGACCGCTTACCCAGGTCCAGGATTTCATCTATCAGGCGGGAACTCTCCTGCTCGGCACCGATCCCGTGGCGATGGACACGGTTGAACTCGAGGCCATCGAAAAGAAGAGACGAGAGGAAGGGTCGCCCTCAGTATGGGATCGTGATCCCAAGAACCTCACCGCAAATTATGACGAGTTTTTCCACGATCCGAGTAAGAACTTGTTCTACCGCCGGCCTGGGCATATTGCGGCAGCGGGGAAGCTGGGTTTGGGTATTGCAGATCTCAAGCAGATCGATCATCGTCGAATCCCCCGCCTAACTGAAAAATGACGGAAAACGCAAAGCCCTCAATAGCTGAAACCGACTGGGTCACACTGCTCAATGACAATTCGCGGACCGGTGGGCAGGGAACTCGTCCAACTCGCGCCCCTTCCCGCACTCGGTGGCAATTTCGTACCGGAAGTTCGATCCGTTCGGCTCCGATACTGCGTGACGGCATTTTGTACGTCACTTCCATCGCAGGCAGCCTGCACGCCATTGATGTTGCCACCGGCAGAGCGAAATGGAAATTTTGCCGTCGATTGCGTTTCCGGCGCGAAAGTATGGGAGAGTTCGACTGGGGGCGAAGTCTGGACCTCGCCGGTTGTGCGCGGCGGAGTTGTTTTTTTCGGCAGCGCCGATGCGCGGATGTACGCAGTGGAAGCGGCAACCGGCCGCGCACGTTGGACACAACCACTTGGTGGCCGGGTCTATTCCACAGCCTATGCCGCCGAGAAACAAATTTATGTCGGTTGTGGCGACGGCAAGATTTACAGTCTCGACGCATCATCGGGAAAAATTCTCTGGAGCACCGCCACTGGAAACGGTATCGACTCGTCGCCGGCCGTGGTCGGCGACACGGTTGTGATCGGGTCGGAAGACTTCTTCGTTTATGCCATGGATGCGAACACCGGAGCGGTGCGCTGGAAATATGAAACTGGATTGGGCATTGCATCTTCCCCGGCAGTCCTGGACGAGCTTGTGGTCATCGGCAGCAAGGATGGCTACCTCTACGCTCTAGACATCCCCGGCCAGCTCCGGTGGAAAGCTCGAGCCAGTGATGTGATCACCTCGCCCCCCGTTTTTGGCGAGCGAGTTGTTTGCGTCCAGTCTGGAGGCACATTGGCGCTGGACATCGCTACCGGCAATGTGATCTGGAGAGCGGGGCTGGGCGGCGCAGTCCAGTCAGTCCCGGTGCTCGCCGGCGACGTGATCTACGTCGCAAGCCTTAACGGTGAGGTCTATGCGCTGGAGTAAACTTAGCGCCGGCGTCCCGCCGGCTGGGGCGAGGGCGTCCCATCGCATTGGAAGAATCCGTGCAGCCAGGCTCGTCCTCCGTGTGCTGTGCTTCGTGTTGGTCTCTTTCATACTCGTCTCAGCAACCGACTCTGAGCCAGCAACTTCTTTCGTCCATAAAAAGAAATACGTCATGGGCACAGTCTTTGAGATTGTGGCCTACGAGGAATCGTTGGCGCGGGCCTCGGATGCAATCGATAAGGCCTTTCAAGAGATTGTTCGTCTTGATGAGGTGATGAGTAACTACAACTCTGCCAGCGCTCTTAGCCGCCTGAACCGCTCGGCGCATTTCCATGCCGAAGTCGTTCCCCTCGATTTGTACCGCGTGATCGAGGAATCGTTGGTCTATTCCAGACTTTCCGACGGCAAGTTCGATATCTCGGTGGGACCTCTGGTCAACCTGTGGAAGGCTGCTATGCGCGAAGAGCATGTGCCTTCTTCCGCGGAGGAAGAAAAGCTTCGACGCTGCGTTGGCTATCAAAACATCGCGTTGTTTCCTCCCGATCGAATTGAATTTCGTTCTGCATGCCTGCAAATTGATTTGGGAGCCATCGGCAAAGGCTATGCCGTGGATCGTGCGGTTGAAATCTTGCGCTCTTATGGCATCGAGCGCGCCCTGATCAACGCTGGAGGAAGCACGATCTATGCAATGGGCTCTCCACCCGGCCAGCCGGCCTGGCTCGTGCACTTGAGAGATCCATCCAAACGGATCGATCCCCAGGTCAGGCTGTGCGACGACAGTGTTTCGACTTCCGAACAGACTCCGAGTTTACAGGGGAGTAATTCCGCCGGGCATATCGTAGATCCTGAGACGGCAACTCCTTCGAGAACTGAATTTGCCGTCAGCGCAATTGCAAAAACCGCGACTGCTTCGGACGCGCTTTCGACCACTTTGCTGTTGATTGGCCCGGACAAAGGTAAAGTCCTGGTTAAAACCATCGCCGACGCCGCAGCAATATGGGTTTCGCCAGGCGGACAAAGCGAAACAGCCTCCAGCGGCCCGCAAATCTTGCTGGGCCATGGACTGTAGGAGAAGAACTGTAGCAGAAGACTTTCGCGGCGAGCTGCGCTGAAATCTCATGTGCATTCGGAAAACAATCCTTGTTTTGCTTTGCGTTCTGCTGTCTACGTCTGCATGGAGCAGAGTGCTCCTGCGGTGGACGTATTCCCAAGTTCCTCCGGCGAAAACGCTTGGCGTGAATGATCTCGTATTCCCTTGGGATTCCGGCGCCACATCCTTATTAGAGTCTGCTCGCAAGCAGGGCTACTATGTGTACCTCGAGGCTACGCCGGAGCAAGCTTTCGCCGCGGCGGAGGCCGGCAAGAACAGCGCCGCCGGCGTCCTCCTGAAGGTTTCTCCTTCCGAGCAGGCTGATGTAGACACCGTCCTGCGAAACCTGCGATCACTCTATCCGAAACTCACGTTTCTGATTCTCAATCCCGCTGGAAAACAACCGCAGATGAGAGGGACGCTTGTCCTCAGCAGAAACGGCATTCTGGAAGTATCCAGCCCCACCGCTCAACCGTGGCTTGATATCAACCTTGCCCTGACCAGAATTGAGCAAGCCCTTCGTCCGGACCAGGTTCCTCTTTATAGCTTTCAGTGGGAGTTAATTGATTCGTTGCAGAAGCTGCAGGGCCCCAACGTTGAAGATTACTTGCTGGCGGTGGCCGAGGCCGGAGCTTTTCACGCCGATTTGGTTTTGAGTCTGCATGAGAATTCGCAGAAAGCACTGGCACAGAGCGATCCCGATGGGATTAATCTCTGGAAGCAGATGCAGCGTTACCTTGAGTTTTATTCACGCAGGATCCCACCGGTTGAGCCTGCAGCTAACATTGGCGTCCTGGCTGGCGACTATAAAAAATCTTACGAGCCTATTAATTTACTGGCGCGCCACAATCTTCCCTTCCGTATTCTGCGTCCCTCCGATCTGACGGCAGATCGTCTCAAAGAGTTCGCCATGCTGATCGTCTTTGCCTCCGCAATGCAAAACGTTAAATCGATTACTGATTTTGCGGCTCGAGGTGGGACCGCGATTCTCGTGGACTCGCCTGGCTCTTATGCTTGGCAATCTGCCCGGCGCGTCCAGACTGGAGAGCGCTGGGTCGCCTATGGTGTAGGGAGAGGCCGTGTTATTGAGCTGTCTGAACCCGTGGCCGATCCAGAAACGTTTGCCCAGGACATTCGCCGGCACATGGATAAACAAAAAGTATTG
>MNDG01000140.1:0-9850 GCA_001914815.1 Acidobacteriales bacterium 13_2_20CM_55_8 | reverse complement strand
CCCTGCTTGAGCTTGTCAATTATGCAGAAGAGCCGCTGCGGGTCCAGGTTCGGATCAAAGGGTCGTTCCACTCGATTCGATACGAGACTCCCGAGCGCGGCTGCTGCGAATCACTCATGCCAATCGCGCGAAACGGGTTCACAGAGTTTGTTATTCCCGACTTTCGGATTGGAGGCCGTGTTCACCTCAAGGAAGGGCGTTTCGGCGAGCGCCACGCTCCGACGAATGCAAAGTAGGCTCACCAAAAATTTACGGACGCAGGGAGTTTGCTTCTACCTGAATCGGCGGATCAACAGAGTGTGACGATCCGATCGGTAAAGTCCGAGTGCGTAAATAGCGGGCTTGCCTTTTGTCGAATAAATTACCTGGCGGATCCTAATCAGCGGGAGGCCACGTGCGATGCCTAGAAGTTGGGCAGTTCGCGGATCCGCGGCAGTCGCGTCGATCTCTTCGTCGGCATACGCGAGTTCGAGCCCGTAATCACGCTGCAGGATGGAAAACAACGAACCGCGTTCCAGCGGCGCGCGAGTCAAGCCGGCGAACTCGGAGGCTGATAAATAACAAGTCTCCAAACAGAACGGTTCTTCCGCTCCTTGTCTGAGTCGCTCAACCTTCAGCAGACGACTACCGGCAGGTAACGCCAGCCGCGCTGCAATATCCTGCTCCTTACCAACAACATTGCAAGACAGGACCTTTGAGCGCACTGGCAAACTCCGGGTCGCCATCTGTTCACTAAAACTGGCTAGTTTGTTGAAGTGAATTTTCGGAGGAGCCACGAAAGTGCCAGCGCCCCGCCGCCTCTCCACCATGCCCTCTTGTTCGAGCGCAGCCAAGGCATGGCGTGCAGTCATCAGGCTAACGTGATGGATCTTTGCTAACTCTCTTTCGGAATCGACCGCGTCCCCAGTTTTCAACTGTCCGGTTTCAATGCGTTTCAGGATTGCGCCTTGTATTCTCTTGTAGGCGGGTGTTCCGTTTCCGCGGTTTTCTGACATAACTGCTCTTAGTGAGATCGCAGTATACAACGATGTGCTATAGAGCGCTCATACAGTTTTTAGGATCAAGACGGAAATCGGAAAGTAGTGTCCCTCGTCCAGTTGATGGTCATCAAGCCATCCGCTTGCCATTCAAGTTCATTCGAGTTGAGAGTTTCTCTGATTCGCAATCCGAGTTCTGAGACCGCGCGGCTCAATTACCAGCTACTTCCAATATTGGAATGTTTGGCTGGCGCCCTTCCGTTTCTCATAGAATCTGCTGGCAGACACGCGCGCTGTCAGCACTTTCAAAAAAAACTGCTTTGCTTTCACTTTTTTTCTTGACGGTTGCATACGATGTGCTATATAGCATGGACCCATTGGAATTCTCACCACTGTGGGGTGGTGTACCTAACGCGCCTTCTTGGAGGTCCGTGATGCGACGTGCGATCAGTCTTGACAAGTTTTCCTCTCTACTCTCTGTAGCTTCGCTGGCGTTGGTTCTTGTTTGCCTGACGCTGGCTCTGCTGTTGTTTGGAGCGAGTTCCGCCTTCGCTCAGGAAGTGACCGCTTCGATCACGGGTACGGTCACGGATCCAAGTGGTGCAGCCGTCTCCGGGGCCACAGTTACCGCAAAGTCGGTAGAGCGCGGTCTCCTTTACACCGCCGTGACCAACGATTCCGGCATTTATCGCATCGCACAACTCCCGGTTGGCAAGTATGAAGTCAAAGTCGAAAAGCAAGGGTTCGCCTCGGCCTCGGTCCCGGAATTTGTCCTCTCGTTGAATCAAGTCGCCCGTATTGACGTTGGAATGAAAGTGGGCCAGGTGAGCGAAACGGTGGAAGTAACCGGCGCAACACCCGCCTTGGAAACAGAAGTCACCCAGGTCGATACCGTTATCAATGCCGCAACCAACGACAATCTTCCACTCGCCTCACGCAATTACGTCCAACTGACTCTACTTGCTCCTGGGTCCGTAACGACCAATCCCGCCAGCTTCACCAGCGGCAACAATACCGATTTTTATAGCGGCCGTCCCTTGATCAATGGCAACCGCGAGCAAGCGAACAATTTCTTGCTCGACGGTATGGATAACAACCAGGTGTCGGATAACCTGCTGGGTTACACGCCGGCCCCCGATGCTATCCAGGAGTTCAACCTCATTACCAGCAACGCGCCGGCGGAATTCGGAAACTTCCAGGGGGGAATTGTCAACACGACCATCAAGTCCGGAACCAACCAGTACCACGGCGATGCTTGGGAGTTCTTCCGCAACGACGTTTTAAATGCGAACAGCTGGTCGAATAATTTCAGCGGGCTTGACAAGGCTAAACTACGCTGGAATATGTTTGGCGCAACCTTGGGCGGACCAATTATCAAGAACAAACTTTTCTTTTTTGCTGACTACCAGGGCCAGCGCTTTAATGTCCCAAGCTCATCGAGTCTAAATACCGTCTTCACCGCCGCTGAGCGCACCGGGGACTTTGGCGATCTTTGCCAAACGGGCTTCAATGGTTCGGGCGTATGCAATCCTGCACCCCCAGGATCGGGTTTGAAATCCGTGCAGCTGTATAATCCGTGCGTATCTTTTAGCGCCCCGTGTACCCCTTCTTCCCCCGCCGCGACGACTCGCAGTCCATTCCCGAACAACGTAATTCCCGCTGTGATGATCAGCCCAGTAGCGAGCAACCTCTTTGCTTCCTCGCTCTATCCGGCAGCTATTGGCATAGGCGTGCAACAAAACGCTATCAACACTAAAGCATCGGCCCTTAAGGTGGACCAAGGCGATCTTAAGGTAGACTACAAGGCCACGGATAAAGACAACATCTACTATCGCTTTACCAGGGCTTACCAGAATAATCCAGGGACGAACTCACAGGTGCTGTTGTCCAACTCCTTTTCATCTACGCCAATTTACAACACGGTTGGCGACTGGACGCGAACGATCACCGGTAATCTTGTGAATGATTTCCGCATGGGCTGGAGTCATATTACGTTCGGCAGCGGCACTGGCTGGGATTCGAGCGTAGGGCAATTCGGCAATACCCTCGGAATCGGGAATGGGAACCCTGCAGGTCTCGACGGACTGCTGGCTCTCAACTTCTCCAACTCCGCCCTCTCGAACCTGGGCACCCAGGAGAGCACCACCAGCTTCGACGATCACGTCTGGCAGTTCGAAGATGCGGTGAGCTGGACCCACGGACGGCACAACTTGAAATTTGGCGGCCAATTCTGGCGTCAGATCATCAAGACATTCTATGCGGGTAACAATGGTCAACTTGGGCTTATGGACTTTGACGGCCGGTTCACCAGCAACGTCATCGGTAGTTCTGGCAACGGCACCGGCGATGGCGGTGCGGACTTCGTCCTCGGTCTCCCCTTTCAATATGGCCGTGGGGTGAGCACTGGCAAAACCTGGGAGCAGTCCAGCAACGTCATTGGTATCTACGCTCAAGACACGTGGCGCCTTACGGATCGCTTGACCTTGAATCTCGGTCTACGCTACGAAGCGCATACCCCTTGGGTTGAAACTGACGATGCCCAGGCGAATTACAATTTCGCTACTGGCAATGTCGACCTTGCCGGCAAGAACGGAGCCAGCAGGGGACTCTATCGGGGCTTTTATGGTGGAAGGGACTTCCAGCCACGCATCGGTTTCGCGTGGACGCCCGAAATGCTTGGCGGGCGCACGGTGGTCCGCGGCGCGTTCACAATCTCCTCGTATCTGGAAGGAACCGGTACGAACCTTCGTTTGACCTTGAACCCGCCTTTTACCCCGGCTGAAATCAACGCCCTTTATAACAATGTTGCACTGCCTGCCACCAATACCACAGACGGTATCGTGGGCTCGGCGGCGAATGCTCCCTGCGATCCGCCAGCCTATGCTTGTTACGCTCAGGCCTTCCTCAGGGTATGGGATCCCGACGTGCAGCCTGCGATTGCTGATCAGTGGAACCTGACCATTCAACACCAATTTTGGAAGGATTCTACCTTTCAAATTGGATATGTGGGGCAGAAGGAAACTCACTTGCTGGTGCCATACGACTACGCGCAAAGGGTACTGCTTCCAAATTCCTCTTGCGCGACCCCGCCGTGTACCGCTCCTAGCCCATTCTTTGCCCAGAATCCGACGCTCTATACCGTCTTAGGCAACCCCGCTCAAAACGGCCAGGGGGCTACGGTCTCAGGCACAAGGTCGAACGGCACGATGGGTTACAATTCGCTGCAAGCCGTGCTGCAGAAACAGATGAGCAACGGTTTGCAGTATCAAGTCGCCTACACGTTCTCCAAGTGCATGTCGGACAGCACTGGTTATTATGGAGCCTGGGAAAATGCCCTGAGCGCATCGGCATACTGGCAGAATGTCTACGATTCGAGGGCGGAGTGGGCGCCCTGCTACTACGATGCCACCCACGTCCTGACAGGATATGCCATTTATGAGCTTCCCTTTGGCCGCGGTAAGACCTTGGCAAGGGACGCCAACAAGGTCGTGAATGCGGTGATCGGAGGTTGGACGGTTAGCCCAATCTTCACCGTCCGCACCGGCTGGCCGATGCCTGTTTACGGAGCGGCGGATCAGTCCGGCACCTTCTCTCGCGGTTCGCGGGCCGACTGCAATTCCATCCCGAAGGTTACCCCAGACATGCCGATCCAGGGAGCAGGTGGCATTCAGTGGTTCACCAACAATGGAAACTTCACCACGCCGGCAGTTGGCACGTTCGGCAATTGCGCTCCGCAGCTCGGAAGCCTGCGTGGGCCGCGTTATACCAACATAGACATGAGTTTGCATAAGAACTTCCAACTATCGGAGCGGTTCCGTTTGCAGTTCCGAACCGACTTCATCAATGCTTTCAACCACGTCCAGCTCAACGCACCAAACATGAGCCTGGGAACCACGATGGGACAGATTACAAGTGCCCAGCCCCCAAGGAACATCCAGCTGGCGCTGAAGCTCTACTACTGAGAACAAGGCACGTATAATGAGGCAGGCGAACACCTCGCCTGCCTCTTTTTTCTTTGGGCGTAATTTTTCAGAAAGGGACCTTCGAAAGAAGAATCGCCCCATACCAGATGTGTAGATACTCGGGTGAAGCCGCGGCTATTGTCCTATTAATGGGGTGTTTGTGGTCCGAACCGGTCATTCTGGCTCAGCAAGCGAAAGTCGCTGCTGCAGCCAGGCCTGGGTTATCCCCGGAGAGAGCGCTCAGCTTGGCAGAACAGGGGCACTGCAGGGAAAGCATTTCTGCCCTCAAGCGTGCGATGACGGGCCAAGTCCCTGCGACAACCCAAAAACAGGCCGGTGTAGTTGGGGTTCGCTGTTCACTGGCAGTGGACGATCGCGATTCCACCCTGGACTTTATCCGGTTGTTCCCAGGACCCTGACGTACTCTTCGTTGTTGTCCACGCCTACTCCGATTTATCGACGCGAACGGCCCAGGATCTTGGCCGCACGGCCCCGCAGTCACTTGCTGCTCATAAGCTGAACGCTGAAGCCCTCGAAATGCAAGGGAAGTGGGAACCCGCTCAGCTCGAATATGAAGGAATGATCGAAAAGGAACCCAAAGCACGCGGCATTCACTTTTTGCTAGGCAGGTTGTTGCTCTCGCGACCTGATGCCGGGCCGGACGCCATGCAACGTGCGAAGCAGGAATTCCTAAAGGAAATCCAGATTGACCCAAGCAATGCTGGCGCCCAGTACATTTTGGGAGAGCTTGCCCGTCGTGACCAGAAATGGGATGAGGCTATCTCCCGATTTTCCCAGGCCGCAAAGCTCGATCCCAATTTCGCGGAGGCTCACTTGGGCTGGGGGCTTTGTCTTGTCGCTGTCAAAAGATACGAAGAGGCAATTCCACCCTTACGCGCGGCGGAGAGCCTCTCGCCCCGAAATCCCACCGTCCATCACGCGCTTGCTACGGCCTTGGAGCGGTCTGGTCACAAGTCAGAAGCAGAAAAGGAAGCTGCCATCCACCGGAGCCTCAATTCTGCGACGCCGACTGCGTCAGCCCCTGAGAGGCCAAAATAGTTTTGTCCTGTTTGATTCAAGTGCTAATACTTAGAAAATTTGAGGGTTTGCTCGGCGCGGACTGAATGAAAATTCCCAGTGGGATTCGGGCACAGAAATTTACACGGCGCGATTTCGTCTCCAGCATATTGGCAGGAGCGCTGCTGGTGCCGCGATGGCCGCAATTTATGTTGCCCGAGGTGCCGCAATTTCCCTTCGAGGAAATTCCTCCTGAGAAGAGTGGAATCCAATGGGTTCATTCGAACGGGAAGTCAGCCGAAAAGTACCTTCCAGAAACCACAGGTGCAGGCTGTGCATTTCTCGACTACGACAACGACGGCTGGATGGACATTTACTTGGTGAACAGCGGCAAATGCGATTTTTTCACCCCGAACGCGCCGTTGCGCAACGCGTTGTATAAGAACAACCGCGACGGAACATTCACCGATGTAACGGAAAAAGCGGGCGTGGCGGCGGGCGGCTTTGGCCAGGGCGTCGCGGTCGCGGATTACGACGGCGACGGATTTTGCGATCTTTACGTTACTCAGTATGGTCGAAGCATTTTGTTTCACAACAACGGAGATGGCACGTTCTCCGATGTAACGGAAAAAGCCGGCGTGGCCGCTCCCGGTTGGGGTTCCAGCGCCGTCTGGTTCGACTACGACAATGACGGCCGCCTTGACCTATTCGTCGGGCGCTTCGCTGATTTCAGCAAGGAACTCAACAAATACTGCGGAATCCACGATGATGGCCGCCGTCACTATTGCATTCCCAAGATTTATTCGCCGATGCCCAGCTGGCTCTTCCACAACAATGGCGATGGAACGTTTACCGATGTCAGCCAGGCCTCGGGCATTGGAAAGTATGCGGGGAAAGCTTGGGGAGTGGTGGCAACGGACATCAATAATGATGGCCGCCTGGATCTTTTCGTTGCGAACGACACGGTAGCCAACTTTCTCTTTGTGAATCGAGGACAGGGTCGCTTCGACGAAATCGCTACGCAGGCCGGTGTGGCCTATAGCTCCGAGGGCCGTGCTCGTTCCGGCATGGGAGTGGATTCCGCGGACTTCAACGAAGACGGGTGGATGGATCTGTTCGTAGCTAATCTCGACCGTGAAATGTTTTCCATATATCAGAACAATCACGACGAAACCTTTGACGATCAGGCTGGGTCGACAGGTATTGGCGCGGCAACCCGGTTGATGAGCGGTTGGGGGTTAAAGTTCTTCGACTATGATAACGACGGCAACCTGGATCTGTTCCTGGCCAATGGCAATCCCGATGATCTCATCGAGAGTTTACACAGTCAGGTGAAGTATCAAGAGCCGCTTAGGTTGTTCCGGAACACAGGCAAAAGCTTTCAGAATGTAAGTGTGGAGAGCGGGCCTGTATTCGCGAAGCCGCTTTCCGCCCGAGGAATGGCTATTGGTGATTTCGATAATGATGGCGCGGTGGACGTCCTTGTCTCCGTCAATAATAAAGCTAGCTGGAAAGAAGTCGAATCCCGACGCCATCGGAGCTCGAATGACGTACCAATCCGGGGAACTAAAGAGAAGCAGGACGAAAGTAGGAGGAGGAAGTTACTTATCCTCACACGATCCACGTATAGTGCTCGGCATTGGGAAACGAACGAAAATCGACTGGCTGGAAATAAAATGGCCACAGCCCGGCGGCGCTGTCGAACGTTTCACGGAGTTGCCCATCGACCGTTACATAACAATCGTCGAGGGCCAAGGCAAGTGGCGATGACAAGACAAAAAGCCGCGGTCATAGTCTGTTTTGTTTCCGAGATACTGTCTTGCTTGCCGGCGATTTTCTTCGTTGACAGTATCGATGAATTCTTCAATATGTTCTTTCCTGAAACTTTATAAAGCGATGAGTAGCCGTCGGACGGAATGCAAGATACGCTTGGGTATTTCGACATGAAAACTGCGCGGGGGGACGGTCGGCCTCGTTCTCAGCGGAGGACTATAGCCTGGATCAAAAAGTTTGCGGAACTACTGGCCAAGAGCCTCCTGCTCGGCAGCCAAGTTTGCAGTACTCCAATGTAAGCGTCAGGCAACCCTCGATCTACGGCAGCTTTTATGATTAGCTCCATGTAACCAGGTCTCGCACTGCCACTTCCGCTATTGACAGAACGTATATTAATGCAGGCATTCTTGCGCCGTTCTGGACGACATCTGTGGTGAACTTCCTGTAATTTCCCGAGCCAACTCCCTCGTATCGATCCAAAGCAGCCTCATCGACAGTCGAAATATTCCAGACCACACCCGTCACGGAATCATTTTCATCGGTAGCGATTGAGGCGACTCCCCCTCTCATTAATCAGAAACCGATACTGAGGAATTGTTGCCAAACCAATAAACTCCGCATCTGGACACCGCGTTTCCATTTGGGTCATATCCATATTGGAACCGTAGGCGTAGTAAAGTTTGTGGTCGCCGACAGCCTTTTCTTTCCGCCTTGTTCGAAGCTGACCCTCGAGCATTTCTGGCGAGGCGAGGTTTTTTGAGACGCGATTAAAGTTTGACCAGGTTCCTGAAGCCGTGCCGAGCAGCCATTTTCCGAGTCACCGACTTACCGCTAGTTGGCAACCGGATAGGCACGTGTGCGAATCCGTGTTTAGCCGACCCAGCTGTTTTCGACGACTCGCATTTGACCGCTGCATCGGCATTCTGTCGCCGCAGGTCTGCTTCGTATACTACCTCTCTCATTTGGATGAGGCCCGGCTGGCCTATTGCCGTGACCATTTCCCGCCAGGTCGAGGAGACCGGACCCGGGCAGTTTACGAACATCGCGCTGCGGTTGTTGGAAAAGGCGCCTGACCGGGTGAAAGCAGCACGCGTTCCTTTCTCTGTCGGCTAGGGTTTCAGCGCGCCTTTCTGTTTCGATGGCCTTGCCAAGCCGGACCTTCTCTTGTGCGACAAATTGTACGACGGCAGGGTCGGGATACTCGTCCAGTTCGTTGAGAAGCTTTGCGTTCGACTCTAGAATAACTGCGAGTGAGCCGTTCCAGCTCATTGGAGTGAATTGCGTTACAAACTGCTCTAATACTTTTGCCCGGCTCGCGAATTGGCTGCGATCTGAAAGGAGCGTACGAATGCGATCTGTGTACATCGCCTGTATCCTTGCTTGCCTCTTTGCCGTGCCCGCAGCGGCCCAGGAATCCGAGGACTTGAATTTCGCCTCCGGGCTGGAGCAATTCCAGGATATCCGCAGGATGTTGCCGTCGTACTTGAACAACATCGGCCTGCAGATGCTCACTCAACGAGAGCGCCAGATCGAGGGGCTGGCCACCATCGAAGATGTGAGCAGACGAAGAGCTTATCTCCGGGAACGGATGCTGAACGATCTCGGAGGCTTTCCCGAAAGAACGCCACTGAACGCGCGTGTAGTTGGAGTCTTACAGCGCCCGGGGTACAGAATCGAGAGAGTGATCTTCGAGAGTCAACCTCACTTCTATGTAACCGCGAACCTTTATCTGCCCACGACAGGGCATCCACCCTACGCGGCGATCCTGTTCCCCTTGGGGCATGAGCCTGGCGGCAAGACCAATCCGACCTGGCAACAGATGCTGGGTTCGCTCGCCACAAAGGGCTTCGTCGCACTGACCTGGGACCCGATCGGCCAAGGTGAACGGCTGCAGATTTATGACGAGGACCTGCGGGAGTCGAAAGTGGGCGACTCGACCGTTGAGCACACGGTGGTCGGTGCGCAGTGCCTGCTGCTTGGAGAGCATCTGGCCCGCTACACCATCTGGGACGGAATGCGCGCGCTCGATTACCTGCTCTCGCGACCGGAAGTTGATCCCACGCGAGTCGGGTTGACGGGGAATTCGGGTGGTGGGACGCATACCGCCTATATCGCTGCGCT
>MNDG01000086.1 GCA_001914815.1 Acidobacteriales bacterium 13_2_20CM_55_8 | reverse complement strand
GCTCTTGTATCACTACACTCACAGGACAGCTTTGTCAGGAATTCTTTCATCGAAGAGCATATGGGCCACCGACGCGCGACAGCTCGAGGACCCATCGGAAATTAGGTATGGCTTTGAGATCGCACAAGAAATACTCTCAGATGAATTGACGTCGGCTGATAAAAGTGGGCAAAAGTCTATGCATGCATGTTTGGAGATCGGGTTTTCAGAGATGAACTTAGTCAGCGATTGCTCCTCGGACGCTTATGTGGCGTGCTTCTGTGCGGATCCCCACTCTGATTTTCACTATCGCAAGTTTGGTGCTTATCGGATCGAGTTCTATCTGAGCCCATGCCAAGTTGAGTTTCCGCTGACTTCACGCGCCAATTATCGGCACATCTGGCTCGAAAAAGTTCTTTACGAACCCGATCTCCAGCGGCAGGCTCTGAGGAAGCGTCTCCAAGTTTTCCGGAGAAGAGCTGAGGAGTTTGAAAGTTTAGGGTTTACCTTCATCGCAGATTCCATGCTGGAGACTGTATTAAACCCGTGGGTATATATCGTCAAACGCCCCGCCTTAGCCGCAGAGAACGAGTGGCGAGGCGTCTTCCTCCCAAAGATGGATGATTGGTGGTCCAGGTATGAGACCGAACAAGGAATACACACCACACTCAACAAGCGCGGTCATGAAGTCCGATACGTGGAATTGGTCCCAAGAGAAGGAATTTTACGGGTTAGATCAATCTGCTGGGCCCAAATTCTGAGCGCGACTTTGGGACAGAACAAATCAACCGCCTGTTACTTGAATGCGGTTTTGCCAGTGTGCCAATTGCCATTTGATGGTCTCTTCACTAGCCCACCCTTGCGCAGACTCAGTTCAAAGGTGCAATTTCTCGACTGAATTAGGGATTCGAAACTACAGCCGTTTCACCTACCTCAGCTTGTACCGCTGCAGCTTTCCTGTAGCGGTCTTCGGCAGTTCGTCCAAGAATTCCACCCAGCGCGGTCGCTTAAACACGGGCAAACGGCTAACCACAAAGTCTTGCAGTTCGCGCGACAGTTCTGATGTAGCTGCTGTTCCGTTTTTCAAAACCACACAGGCTAATACTTTCATCAGGTCATCGTGATCTTTTCTCCCCACGACTGCTGCTTCTTGCACGGCGGGATGTTCGCTCAACACGTTTTCGATTTCTACTGGGCTGACCCAGACGCCGCTGCATTTGAGCATGTCATCAGAGCGGCCGGCGTACCAGAAATAGCCATCCACGTCCTGGGAATATTTGTCCCCGGTGCGGATCCAGTGGCCTTCGATGGTGTCTTTGGATTTCTCGTGCTGGTTCCAGTAGTGGGAGCAGGTGGAATCGGCTTTGATCAGGAGGTTGCCGACTTCTCCGGTCCGCACGAGCTGGTTGTTTTCGTCCACGATCTTCGCGTCGTAGCCGGGAATGATCTTGCCGCTGGAACCGGGGCGAACGGCGCCGGGGCGGTTGGCGACGAACATATGCAGCACTTCCGTGGAACCAATGGCATCGAGGATCTCGACGCCGAAGCGTTCTTTGAAACGATGGAAGATGGCTGCCGGCAGGGATTCACCGGCTGAAACAGCATAGCGGACGGAAGAGAGATCGAACTCTCGGCCATCGTCGCGATGATAGGCGAGCAAGGCGGCAAAATTTGATGGGACGGAGAAAAACAGCGTGGGGCGGTGACGCTCGATGGTTTCAAACACATGCTGCGGCTTGGGCGGGCCGGGATAGAGAATGCTGGTGGCCCCTACGGCTAGCGGGAAGTAGAGCACATTCCCCAATCCATACGCGAAGAAAAGCTTGGCTACACTGAAGCAGCAATCCGCGTCGGTGATATCGAGAATGCCTTTGGCGTAACGCTCGGAACAGACCACCATGTCATGCTGCAAGTGGACGCAGGCTTTAGGAAATCCGGTTGAGCCGGAGGAGTAGAGCCAGAAAGCGGCGTCATCTTTGTTTGTGGGTTCGGCGTCAAGTGTGGGCGAGTTCTCGTCGAGTAGCTGGCTGAAACTCAACGTGCCTGCAGGCGATTCCTCACCCACAACTATGATGTTTTTTAGATAGCGCAGCTTCTCTTTAGGGACGGCCTGAATCTGCGGATAGAGTGACTGGCTGACAATGGCCACTCGGGCCCGCGAATTGTTGAGCATGTATTGGTAGTCGCTGGGTTTGAGCAGGGTGTTAACGGGAACCGGGACGGCTCCGATTTTGATGGCGCCAAAAAAGCTGATGGCGAAGTCTGGAGTGTCCAGCAGGAGCAGCAGAACTCGTTCTTCAACGCGCACACCAAGTTGACGGAGCGCATTGCCTGCGCGATTTACGCGGTCGCCAAGCTGTCGGTAAGTGACGGTACTTCGTTCGCACTCGAACGCTAGTTTCTCGCCTCGTCCCTCTTGCAGATGACGATCGATGAAGTATGTGGCGGCGTTGAATTCGTCAGGTAGGAGAATGGACGCGGACCCGGTCATTTAGGAACAACGCGTTGCTTGCGCAGCGCTTCAAGAATAATCACGCTGCTGATGGAGAAACATCCGACAGCGGCCAGAGCGGTCACTTGAAACAGTCCCGAGCTGAGATGGAGAACGTCGGCGAAGAGCGCAGTCATAGCGAGCAGAATTCCTAAAAGATTGAGCCAGACCGGACCACGCACACGCCGATCCGCGTCACGCCTTACACGCAGTTGCAGTAGAACTGCGGCTAACCCGATCGCAGCCACAACCACCAGCGCCAGCGGGCTGAAAAACGCACGCGGGCTGGTGTAGAGAACCACTACCGCGAAGGCGGCGCAGAGCAGTCCGGAGCCAATTACATTCCAGCGACGGGATTTACGTTCGGGAATGCTCAAAATATACCTCGTAATGTTTTCGACTTGGCCAGGTGCGATGTGTGCGCAAGATCCTTCGCCCCTGCTGGACTCAGGACTTCATCAGATTATTTTTTGGACATCGCTTCTTCCAGCGCCCGACGGGTCATCACCGTGACCAAATGTTGGCGGTACTCGGCGGAGGCGTAAGTGTCGCCGATGAACTCCACACTTGCACCCGACTGGGTTGCGGCGCTAGCGAATTCGCCTGCAGATTTGCCACGGAGAGCTTTTTCCACGGCAGTGGCGCGGTAGGCGATGGCGGAAACTCCGGTGATTCCGATCGCAGCGTTGTCGATTTTGGCCCCCGACATCTTCAGAAGAACGGCGATTCCGACGACGGCGTATCCAGATGCGGGGTGATGGTGCTTCTTATAATTTACTCGTTGGCCTTCGGTGCGCGGTACGCGTACTTCGGTGAGAATTTCATCATTGCGCAAGGCAGTGGAAAACATTCCGCTGAAAAAACTTGTGGCCGGGATGACTCGCTCACCGGAGCGGCTTTGGGCGACAATCTCGGCGTCAAGAGCAAGTACCGCGGCAGGATAATCCGCGGACGGATGGGCTTGGGCGAGGGAGCCTCCGATTGTACCGCGGTTGCGGACCTGGGTATCGCCGATCTGCGAAGCGGCTAGCGATAAAAGCGGCGAAGACTTCCGCAGAAGTTGCGATCCGGCGATATCGGCGTGAGTGGTCATAGCGCCGATGGCAATACGGTCACCTGCCTCACGAACGTAGCTGAGGTCCTTGATGCGTCCGATATCCACCAGCAGTGTGGGCTGCGCCAATCGTAGTTTCATTGCGGGCAAAAGACTGTGGCCGCCGGCAAGGATCTTGGCGTCGTCACGCGATTGCAGGAGATTCAAAGCGTCGGCTAAGTTGCGAGGCGCTTCGTAGTCAAAGTTTGCCGGGATCATGGGCGTGGCCTCCTTGCACTGGTTGTAGCCTTGGCGGGTGGTTTCGATTGCGCCGCTGCAGATTTCGGGGCCGAAGATTGTGCCTGGCGAATGGCGCGCCACACTCGCTCCGGCTTGAGCGGCATCTCGATGTGACGGACTCCAAGCTGCGAGAGCGCATCGCAAACTGCGTTTACGGCGCAGGGGGTGGAAGCGATTGTCCCTGCCTCGCCTACACCTTTCACGCCCATGGGATTCACCGGCGAAGGCGTGACCGTGCTGCCAAGAGTGAACTCGGGCAGGTAGTGAGCTTTGGGCAGGGCGTAGTCCATCAGAGTGCCGGTGAGGAGCTGTCCGTCGTCGTTGTAGATCAACTCTTCCCACATAGCCTGGCCGAGGCCTTGGGCAATGCCTCCGTGAATTTGTCCGTTGACCAGCATGGGATTGATTACGTTGCCGCAATCGTCCACAGCGACGTATTTATCGATTTTGACTTCGCCGGTTTCGGCGTCCACTTCGACGGAACAAATGTGACAACCGAAGGGGAAGGTGAAATTCGAAGGCTCGAAGAAATGGGTGGCTTCCATGCCGGGCTCAAATCCTGGAGGAATGTTGCGAGCCGTATAGGCAGCGAGTACGAGATCGCCGAACGAGATGGACTTCTTTCCGCCGTCGGCGGTGAGGCGGCCGCGGCCAATGGTGATGTCAGCAGGTTTCACGCCGAGCAAGTGTGCGGCAAGCGTCGACATCTTGGCTTTGAGTTTTTGCGCGGCCATGTAGGCAGCGGTTCCACCGACAGCGGTGGCGCGGCTGCCGAATGTCCCAATGCCGTATGGGACAGCCATGGTGTCCCCATGAACGACGTTGACATCCTGAGGATCGATTCCCAGTTCGTCGGCAATGAGCTGCGCGAAAGTTGTTTCCTCGCCTTGGCCGTGCGGGGAAGCACCGGTTAACAGAGTGACTTTACCGGTGGGCTCGATGCGCACTGTACCGCTTTCCCAACCTCCGGCGGGCGTCGCCGCGGAGGGACCGATGGCGCAAATTTCCACGTAAGTAGAAACTCCGACTCCGTAATATTTGCCTTCCTTTAATCCAGTCTTCTGACGGCGGCGGAGATTGTCGTATTCGGCGAGTTTCAGCGCCTTCTTCAGGCTCTCCTGATATTTTGCCGAATCATAGGTAAGGCCGGTGATGGTGGTGTAGGGGAATTCGTTGGGCTGAGGAAAGTTCTTCAAGCGGAACTCGGCGGAGTCCATGCCCAACTCGTGAGCAGCTATGTCCATGATGCGCTCGACGTTGTAGGTGGCCTCGGGACGGCCAGCGCCACGGTAGGCGTCGGTGGACATCTTGTTGGTGAAGACGCCAACGATGTCAATCTGGATGGCTGGGATCTTGTAGCAACCGGCATGCATGAGCGCAGTAAGTTGCGGGATGAGTGGTGTCAGAAGTTGGTGGTAAGCACCCACGTCGGCTAGGATGCGAGCCCGCAGGCCAAGAATGGTGCCGTCTTTCTTCAACGCCAGTTCGACATAATTAATGGTGTCGCGTCCATGGATAGTGGCGAGGAAGTTTTCACGACGAGTCTCGGCCCACTTCACGGGATGGCCCAGCTTCATCGCCAGCCAGGGCACAATTCCCTCTTCGCCATAGACGTTGAGCTTGCTGCCAAAGCCACCGCCGACTTCAGGAGCAATTACCCGCACGGCAGTTTCAGGCAGACCGACCAGGAGTGAGATCTGAGTCTTGAGCAGATGAGGAATCTGCGTTGAGGACCATACCGTCAAGCGATTTTCGCCAGGAAGGTATTCTGCGAGGACAGCCCGCGCTTCCATCGCGATTGGGGCGAGGCGCTGATTGATCATGCGCTGCTTTACCACGCGATCGGCTTTCTTGAATGCTGCGTCCACATCGCCATTTTTTAGGGTGTGGGTGAAAGCCTGATTGCTTTTGAACTCCTCGTGGACGAACGGCGTGTCCTTGCCCAGGGCTTTCTCCATGTCGGTGACCACGGGCAGGGGTTCGTAATCCACTTCTATGAGTTCGGCAGCATCGCGAGCGGTATACAGGTCTTGCGCAACAACTACGGCGACAGGCTCGCCCACGTAACGCACGCGACCGGTGGCTAGTACGGGATGCCGAGGGACCTTGAGGTCTGGCATTTGGATGGCGCAGGGGACTGGACCTATGCCTGTCGTATCTTCCGCGGTAAAAACTGCTACTACGCCGGGCAGCTCGCGAGCAGCATTAGTGCGAATGGATTTAATTTCGGCGTGAGCGTGCGGCGAGCGGGTAAATGCACAATGAAGCATACCCGCAAGTTTCAGGTCGTCGGTGTAGTGGCTGATGCCCTGAATGAGGCGGGGGTCTTCCTTACGCTTCAGTTTCTGGCCGAACCAGCGAACGTCTCCATTGCCCTTGCCTCCGTTACGCGATGCGCCGTTAGATTTTCCGTTGCGCGTCATAGTTCACCTCGCTCCTGCGCGCGCCGCGACCGGCTTGGACATTTTGCGAGAGGCGTTTCTGACGGCGGCAACGATGTTCTGGTAGCCAGTGCACCGGCAAACATTGCCGTTGAGAGCTTCGCGAATGTCGGAGTCCGAAGGGTTGGGCTGGCGGTCGAGCAGATCATGCGAGCACATGATCATGCCGGGAGTGCAGAAGCCGCATTGCAGGCCGTGCTCTTCCCAGAATCCGTTCTGAAGGGGATGCAACTGGTCACCCGCGGCCAGGCCCTCCACGGTAGTGACGCTGCGGCCGTCTGCCTGAAGCGCCAAGACAGTACAAGATTTGACGGCACGGCCGTCCATGAGCACCGTACAGGCACCGCATAGTGACGTCTCGCAGCCCACGTGGGTGCCCGTGAGGCCGCTATTTTCCCGGAGAAAGTGGACCAGCAACAGGCGCGGCTCCACTTCGGCACTACGCTGAACTCCGTTGATATTGATCGTGATGTTCTTCTTCATAGGTCCCCGCGGTATAGGCAAGAGTGAGGCAGGAATCAGTCGAGGGGGGCAACGATACCAAAATCACGGGCGGGATGACAAGGGGCTACGACTGGGCGAAATCAGCTCAGTTGGAAGCAGGACTCGGAGGGGTTGACAGCGGAGTCACAGCCTTCAAGTCGTCCAACGAACTCAGCACTTTCTGCCATTGAACCTTGTCTTTCTTGGTATTGATTGGAGCCGAGAGGTCGGAATAGAAGTGCAGAATGTTGTCCCGCAGATCGGGGGTGACGCCATTGAATTTCTGCTCGGAAAGTCTCGTCAACAATTTGGCATAAGTATCATCGGTCAGAGAATATTCCGCTGGCTTGGTCTCTTGGCCAGTGTCGAAGTCAACATTGGGCAGTTGCAGAGAGTTCGCGCGCGCTTGCTCCAGAAAAGCTCGGTATCGGTCAACGGTGGTGTTGATGCTCTTGATATACATGTCTTCGGTCTGCGGAGTTGGAACCTTGAAAGCCAGGGCTCTAAACGGCCCAATTTTGGGCATAAGCCGCAATATGGTTGCCAGAATTCGGGTTCCGAGGCCGGGCTTGATGTAATCCTTTCCCCATTCCTTCTCGTAATCGGTGCGCTTCAGCCGGTACAGAAATTTTTGTTTGGCAACACTGAGCTTCTCGTTCATCAATTCCTTCTTATGAGTTTGCAGCGCAACCTTGGTCATTTGCGGAATCAGCCGGCTGATGGAGAAACGGTAAGTGCCGATCGCCAGGTCCTCATGTGCGAGTATGTCTTTGACTTCCACTCCGTAGATGACCGGAAATACACGCTCCAACACAGGCTTGGAGACTTTGAAACCGATGAAATCGTGGTACTGCTCTGAAGCGTAACGATTCTTGGCGACTTGCACCATGTCGAAACCAAATTCGGTTTTTATGTGGGCAGTTTTGTTCTGAGCGTATCTCACCGAGTTCCCAAATTTCTTCTTGAGCTTGGGATATTCAATTGCCACCGCCTGGTTCACTGTAGGATGCCCGGAAATATCTGCCGCATAGTGTGCCAGAGCACCTAGCGCGAAGGCGTACTCATTGACGTCCTGGCTCTGGCGTAACATCTCGAGAACGAAATCCCCGCTGCGCACGTAGTGCACAAGGTTGCTGAAGTCGGCGCTGCCGAATGGGTAGTAACCCAGATCCTGAATGACGGCCCCGCCATAGGCGTAGGCATGCGCTTCTTTGAGTTGTTCTTCCGTCAGGCCTGAATATCGGGTTCGTACCAGAGGTTCAATCACATCGCCCCATACCAGGTCCACGACCTGCTCGTGGGTCAGAACCGAGTATGCCGACGAACCACCACAGCTCAGCAGCAAGATAGCAAGAAGGGTCAACGCACGGAATTGGCAACCACGCATCGTTTGTAAACCAAAGTCGATTGTATCCCAGTCCGTTGTGAAGCAACGAGCGGCAATTGGAACTTTGGGGAGGGGTGAGAATCGCGCAACACCGTCTTGCGGACTTGCCAGAAGATCGTAAGGACCACGCGAACCCGTTTCGCGCTAGGCGCTTACGCCCGCCACCCACTCCGCCTCTCTGGCGCCGCCATGACTGAAGGCGTAGAGAACCAGTTCCACGCGGCTGGAAATGCCCAGTTTGTCGAAGATACGAAAGAGATATTTCTTAACTGTATGTTCGCTGAGGCCGAGTTCCTGGGCAATTTCGCGATT
>MNDG01000126.1:5231-10516 GCA_001914815.1 Acidobacteriales bacterium 13_2_20CM_55_8 | reverse complement strand
AATCGTAAGCAAGCACGCCAAAGGTCTTGAGTTCCTGATGCGCAAAAATAAAGTCGAGACCATTAAAGGTTACGGAAAGCTCACCGGCCCGGCTCAGAGCGGCGTGTTCACAATCGAGCTTGCGGAGAGCGATCGCAAGACGCTCAAGGCGAAGAACATCATTCTCGCCACTGGCTCGGAAGCGCGAATGATTCCGGGGCTTGAACCCAGCGACCGTATCCTTACTAATATCGAGATCCTCAAGCTGGGCGAGATTCCCAAGTCGCTGGTAGTTGTAGGCGCTGGCGCGGTTGGCGTGGAGTTTGCATCGATATTCCGCTCGTTCGATGCTGAAGTCACGATCCTGGAAATGCTGCCACGCCTGGTTCCGGTGGAAGACGAAGATATTTCCAAAGAGCTGGCGCGCGCGTACCGCAAACGCGGAATTAACTTCTTCACCAGCGCCAAGGTTGAGAAGATCGACAAAACGAAATCTGGAATCGCCGTCACTTTCAGTGCGGATGGCAAGCAGCAGAAGATCGAAGCGGAAAAAATCCTGATCGCCGTCGGCCGCAAGCCGCGCACCGACAACGTTGGACTGGAAAAGACGCGGATTCAGGCCGACCGCGGCTTCATCAAAACCAACGAATGGATGGAGACAGCCGAGCCCGGTATTTACGCCATCGGCGACATTGTTCTGTGCACACCGCAACTGGCGCACGTCGGCGCTATGGAAGGGATTGTCGCCGTGTCCAAGATTGCCGGCAAAGCTGACAAGCCTATCGATCTGTTAAAGATTCCCAACTGCACTTACTGTCATCCGGAAATTGGCAGCGTCGGCCTGACTGAAGCCAAGGCCAAAGAGGCAGGCCACAATGTGAAGGTCGGCAAGTTTCCTTTCACCGCCAACTCCCGCGCTTCGATTGTGGGTGAGCATGAAGGCTTCGTGAAAATCGTCTCAGACGCGGAATATGGCGAGATTCTCGGCGTCCACATCATTGGCCCACAAGCAACGGAACTAATCGCCGAGGCGGTCACTGCGATGGAGCTGGAAGCTACCGTCGAAGATCTGATGTGGACAATTCATGCTCATCCGACGCTGGCTGAGGCTATGCTGGATGCATCGAATAGCGTTTATGGCCTGGCCATTAACGCGTAGTCTGGTGCGAATTTGATCTCTGTTGTCCAACTCGAGGTTGTGGATTACGCCACTGGTTTGCAGTTGCAGCAGCGGCTTGTCAACCTGCGCAAGGACGGCCTCATCGGCGATGTTCTCCTTTTGCTGGAGCACACCCCGGTGATTACACTGGGACGAAATGCCAAAGCAAAGAACATCCTCGCTTCTTCCGAACAGCTCTCCCAGCGCGGTGTCGAAGTCTTCGAATCCGACCGCGGCGGTGACGTGACTTTCCATGGACCTGGTCAGCTGGTCGCATATCCTATCTTTGATCTGCATGGTTTTCCTGTCGACAGCAAGCGAAAAACTCTTGGCGCAGTCGAGTATGTGCGCCGGCTCGAAGAAGTTCTGATCCGAACTTGTGCAGATTTCGGGATTGCGGCAAAGCGCATCCCAGGACTTACCGGCGTCTGGACAGATCTGGACACCGGCAATGCCCGCGTAGGGACGGGCGACCCCGCCCGTCCAGGCGAGTCGAAGACTCGTCAGCCTTCCACCAAGCACGAAGCTAAGATCGCCGCCATCGGTGTCCACATCTCGCACGGAGTCACTTCACACGGCTTTGCTTTGAACGTGAACACCGACCTGGACTATTTTAATTTGATCATTCCCTGCGGGATTGGAGCGAAGCCAGTCACATCCATGGTGAAAGAACTCGGCAAGCAACTCCCACTGCAGGAAGTAGCGCATTCCGTCTCCCGCAACTTCGGTACGGTCTTCAACAGCCAAATCCTCTGGCTGGAAACCTTGGATGCGCTGTTGCGTCCCCCCAGTGGTATCCCGGTAAAAGTTCCGGCTGAATTACGAAAGCTGCACAAAGAGGAAGAAACTTTCTGGGCATGAAGAAGAAGGCCAAAAAGAACTCTCCCCGGAACAGTTCCAACGATCGCGGCCAACGCCTCCCCAACTCAACCATCGTCACTCAACGCACTTACACCATCGCCGATTACCGCCTCGAAAAACCGAGTTTCACCTTACGTCAAGTCTGTAAAGATGACGCGACATGCTACGAGATCGAAGGCGACCTGAGCGCTTCGGTTCCGCCCATCCGCGAGTCGAAATACCTCGACAAGAAACAATGCCTCGAGATCTACCGCTGGATGCTTCTCAACCGCAAGATGGAAACGGCTCTTGAGAACCTGTATAAACAAGGCAAGGTAGTCGGCGGCGTCTACTTCGGACTCGGCCAGGAAGCCTGCTCATGTGCCTCAGCCTACGCGCTCGGTCCCGACGATTGGATGGGGCCCATGATCAGAAATCAGGGCTCACTTCTGGTCCGCGGCTTCACTGCCCGCGACATCATGATGCAGTACATGGCCAAGGCTGGCTCTCCTACCAAAGGCCGTGATGCGTCCTCGCATTTCGGTGACATTGAAAAGCGCAACGTGGTTGCGCCCATCTCGACTCTCGGCGATCTGATTCCCGTGCTCGCCGGTGTCGCTCTCGGCGCCCGTCTTCAGGGGCGCGACATCGCGGTCATGACCTACATCGGAGACGGCGGACAATCCACCGGCGTCACTTATGAAGGTTTGAACTTCGCCGCCGTACAAAACCTCGGCGTGGTGCTCTTCGTCGAAAATAATCTCTGGGGATACTCCACCCCCGCCGACATGCAATTCCGCGTGAAAGACCTCGCCGAACGCGCCATCGCGTACGGCATCCCCGGCGTAATCGTCGACGGCACCGACGCCTGCCAGGTTTACGACGCCGCCCACGAGGCCTGCGAACGCGCTCGCCGCGGCGAGGGCCCTACGCTCATCGAAGCCAAAATGATGCGCATGAAGGGCCACGCTATCCACGACGCCGCGGACTACGTCCCCAAACCGCTGTTCGAATATTGGCGCAAGCGTGATCCGATTACCCGCTTCGAGAATTATCTGGTGAAAGTAAAAAAATGGCTGACGCCTTCAGAAAATGAAAAGTTGATCGCAGACGTGGATCGCGAACTCGAGGCCGACCGCGATTTCGCTGTGGCGTCACCCATGCCTGAGCCGGAATCCGCCGCTGGCGGAGTTTATTGCGAGGAAGGATGCCACGAGTTTCAGCCGAAGTACGGAACGCCGAAGACGAAGGTCGTCACCGCGGGGCGCCTAAAACGAGTGGAAGCAGCGGTACATTTGAAGTGATGTGCGCGCGAACGCGGATTCAGGTAAAGATGTAAACCAACATGCCCCAACTCACGTATCTCGAAGCCATCCGTCAGGGCATTAGTGAAGAAATGGAGCGCGACCTCGCCGTATTCTGCCTGGGTGAGGACATCGGCATCTACGGCGGTGCTTTCAAAGTGACCAACGGCTTCATTGACCGCTTTGGTCCCGAGCGCGTGATAGATACGCCAATCGCAGAATCTGCGATTGTGGGGGCTGCCTTCGGAGCGGCGCTAACCGGCATGCGCCCCATTGCAGAATTTCAATTCATGGACTTCATCGGCTGTGCCTTTAACCAGATCGTGAACATGGTGGCCAAGGCCCACTACCGCTGGGGCGCCCCCGCACCCCTCGTGATTCGCGGGCCGAGCGGCGGGAATGTGCATGGCGGTCCGTTTCATTCTCAAAATCCCGAGATGTACTTCGTGCATACACCCGGTCTGAAAGTAGTGTGTCCCGCGACCGCCTACGACGCCAAAGGTCTGATCAAGGCCTCTATTCGCGACAACAACCCCGTAATTTTCTTCGAACACAAATATCTCTACCGTCGCATCAAAGACGAAGTGCCCTCAGAAGATTACGTTGTGCCACTCGGCAAAGCGCGCACCGCTCGCGAGGGCCGCGACTTGAGCATCATTACTTATGCCGCCATGGTGCACGTCGCGATGGAAGCCGCCGAGATCCTTGCCAAGGAGGGGATTGACGCCGAGATCGTGGACCTACGCACCGTTGCGCCGCTCGACCGGAAAGCGATCGCTAACACGGTTCGCAAAACCAACAAAGTTATTCTGCTGCACGAGGACGTGCGCACTGGTGGCCTGGCCGGTGAAATTGCAGCCATCATTAATGAAGAAGCGTTCGATGATCTCGACGGTCCCATTGTCCGCATCACCGCACAGGACTCGCCGGTTCCTTTCTCTCCGCCGCAAGAGGAATATTTCCTACCTAAGGTGACTGATGTAGTTCGAGAGGCGCGTCGACTAAAAGAATATTGATACGTATAGTGAAAGCCTTCGCATAGGAGGGGAAATGCGCAATTTCGTTCTCGGAGTGATTTTCACCCTACTCGTCCTGGTTCTAGCTGGGTATGCCCTGGCTGTACTCGGATTTATTCCCACCAACGCTGACGCGACTCCACCTGCATTCGAGCGCCGTATTGCCATGACCGCACTGGATGCATCAATGGAGCGTCATGCCCCACGGGTTAACAATCCTGTCCCGCCCTTGGATGAAAATTTGATCGAGGGTATGAAAGTTTACGCCATGAACTGCGCGCTCTGTCACGGCACCCTCGACAACAAGCCAAGTCCACTGGAGAAATCGTTCTACCCCGCGCCCCCGCAGCTCGTTCTTGCTCCGCTCGACGACCCCGAGTGGCACACCTATTACGCTATCCGCACCGGCGTTCGCTATACCGGCATGCCTGCGTGGAACAAAGCCCTCAGTCAAGAAGAAATGTGGAAGGTCACAGCTTTTCTCTCTCGCATCCAGAAACTTCCTCCGGCCGTGCAGGACTATTGGAAGAAATCCTTCGGAGTCGCGCCGCCCGCTCTGGGTTCTGGAAAAGACACAGGCCATCATCACGACTAGACTCCGACTGGACATGGGCGTCCTTATATATAATGTAGGTTTGCGCCTTGCCCTAACTTCTTCTCCGGGACTGCGCGAAAGGAAATTATGCCGACCGATATCGTCATGCCCCAGATGGGCGAATCGATCTTTGAGGGCACCATCACCAAATGGCTGAAGAAGCCAGGCGACAAGGTGCAGCGTGACGAGCCGCTATTTGAAATCTCCACTGACAAGGTGGACGCAGAGATTCCCGCGCCTGCTTCGGGCGTCTTGCAGGATATCAAGGTCGCGGAGGGCAACACAGTTCAGGTAAATACTGTCGTCGGAACTATTGCTGCTGACGGCGAAGGTGCCGTGGCGAAACCCGCTCCTGCGAAGGCAGCTCCCGCATCTCAGCCTGCCCCCGCATC
>MNDG01000126.1:0-5142 GCA_001914815.1 Acidobacteriales bacterium 13_2_20CM_55_8 | reverse complement strand
AGCTGGAAGTGGCCTGGGTGGACGCATCACCAAGCAGGACATCATGAGTTTTCTGGAGAGTCGCCAAGCGCCGTCAACTCCTGCTCGATCCGCCGGCGCTACCGCGCCCGCCGTCGCGACTCCTGCCCCCAAAACGTCCCCCGCCCTGGCGCCTGCGCCCTTTCCCGGAGAGCTGGTTCCTCTCACCCAGATGCGCAAGATCATCGCCCAACGCATGATCGAGTCGCGACGCACGAGTGCTCACGTCCACTGCATGTTCGAAGTGGATCTCAGCCGCATCGTCAACCTCCGCAACAAGATGAAATCCTCTTTCGAGCAACGCCATGGCGCGCGTCTGACTTTTATGCCATTTTTCGTGCGTGCCGCCATCATTGCGCTGCAACAGTTCCCCATCGTCAACGCTTCTTTGGAAGCCGAAAACATCCGCTACCATCGCCACGTGAATATGGGCATCGCTGTTGCGCTCGACTGGGGGCTCATCGTCCCCGTGCTGAAGAACGCTGACGAGCTCAACTTCCTCGGCCTGCAACGCGGGATCACCGATCTCGGAGAGCGCGCCCGCTCCAAGAAACTAAAGCCCGAAGAAGTCGAAGGATCCACCTTCACTATCACCAATCCTGGACAATTCGGCGCAGTCTTCGGGCTGCCCATCATCAATCAGCCCAATTCCGCCATTATGGGCGTGGGCGGGATCACGAAGGCTCCGGTTGTCGTCACCGACAGCGACGGCAATGATTCCATCGCCATCCGCTCACTGGTACATCTGACGCTCGGCTACGATCATCGTTTAATCGACGGCGCCGTCGCCGATCAGTTCATGGCTTTAGTGAAAAAAACGCTGGAGAACTGGAGCGAAGAGGTCGGGTGATTACTGAGCCTTTGCCCAAATGGAAGAATTCAGACACTGGACAGTGCCGTCATCCAAATGAAAAACCACAGAGTAGAAGACATTTGCCGGAGTCACGCCTGTATTTGGAGTCAGGGCGACCGAAAGCGCACCCTGGGGCCCTAACGTTACGCTTTTCGTTCCCGCTGCCACTGCTTCCCCGTTCGCCGTGATGAACGGGGGCCACGAAATCAGAAGCGTCCTTGCTGCCGGCGTGCTGTCGGCACGGAACACAACATCGTTGATGGTTGTCGTCGCCGGTCCCTGCCCATGCGAAATTCCCGCGATCAGCAGCAAGAAAAAAAGCCGCCCCAGTTGGCGGCGGCGCGCGTCGAACATAAATCCCTCCATGTTGAAGACCAGTCAGGCGTAGATATCCGCACGACGGGAATTAACCCCAAACCTGCTTGTATGTTGTTCCAGATTTTTAGTCTTGAAAAAAATCTACGAACTGGCAACGGGGAACTTAAGAACCGAGAACTAATTTGCTATTTCCCTGCCTTCACCTGCTGCTGCAAAAACTTCTCCACGCTGCCCACGTATACATTGGCGAAGTCCACCACCGGGCGCCGCGTTTCGATCAATTGCATTGCCTCCGCCATCTTCCAGCTCAACGAACACAAAATCGCGAGCGTCATCATGGGAGCGCGATGTACTCCCGCGGCGCAATGAACGAAAAGCTTGGTGCCCTTCCCATCCAACGCGTTCAGCGCGAACTCCACGCCGCGCTGGAAAACTTCCGGAGGCTTCGGCTGGAAGTCGTCATCAATCGGATTCCACAGCACCTTGATACCGTGTGGTTTCGCCAGTGCAGTGTCGTCAAATTCAATTTGCATGTCGAGAATGTGGGTCACTCCCGCCCGTGCCACCGCCGCCATGTTTTCTGCTGTCCAGATCCCGCCGCCCACTGCGATCCGCCCGGTCACCCATGTCATGTCCATCCCGAAGTCCCGTGTCGCAACGTCCCATGTGTCGCCGGACAGTCCTGCCTGCGAGGAAAGTGGCATCCATCGCTGTAATCTTATCGTCGCCGCGCTGCAGGTTGCTTCGAAACTATCCTGCCATCTCGGCGAGGATGATCTGCGATGATCAGCCAATGGCTGCCATTTCATTTTACGGCATCCTCCACATCCGCTAACGGTTCCAGCCGGCAGTCTTTGGCAACTTCAGCCTCCAGCATGGGCTCTTCCGGCAAGCCCAGACGGCGCAACAGCGTCCTTGCGAGAGAATCCTCTCCTTGGGTCTCTTCCTGGGCTGCCGCCTGATACAAGGCAATCATCTCGAACAAATATTTCATGGCCGCATAATGTCCCTTATCTACCTCGGAAATCGTAATTTCGACCATCGGGACAGCCTGGTTTCTCACCAGGTCGGTGATTTGTTGCCGGATCGCGGCCAGATCCGTTGCTTGACGGGACTTTTTTCCCGCCGGCAGGCGTTTCGCACGCTTCCTTCCCGTCTTGACTTAGTCCTTTTCATGGATTCGCCGGTTCGAAGCAAAAATGCCTCCAAAAAAGTTTGGGCGCGCTTGGTAGCGCGCCCATTCGAGCTTTTTTCTTACTCTCTAATATCAGAGTATCACATTGGAAGGGGTAAATGGGTCATGATGACCATAATTATATTATTATATTTCCACTATTCAGAATCGGTTGCAGAGTTTTCCTCAGTTTCTTCCTCTTGACAACTTTCTGAATAGGTTAAATCCTGCTCCGGTAGCGCCGTCAATAATCCTCCTTCCAGGAAAATTTCGCTCAGCCGGTCCACTGCTTCCAGATAACGGCGCGCGACTGTTTTGCGCCAGCATCCTAGCAGAATTGCTGCCTGATCTTGCGAATACTCTTGTAAAACAATCTTCCCAATCAATTCCTTCTCGAACCAATCCAGCCTTTCCAGACTCCGGTCCACATCGTGAACGAAAATCACCACATCCTCAAATGTGGATACGCTATACGAGGTCACCCGGTCCGGAAAAATTCGCGGCCCAACAGTGATGGCAACCGCCCCACTTCCACGGAGAGCCGCATATATCTTCTCAGCATCTTGACCGTCTGCTCCCGGTACAGCCACAAATCGCCACCGCTATCCGTGATTTCAGGCGAATCAAATGAATCCCAAATTTCCTGCTCGCTAGGGGATGGAGGGATAATCCCCCCAGCAGTCGCGAACAGCACTACCGCTGTGGTCATGCTGTTCCTCCTTCTCCACAGATCGGTACCAGATGCAACCCGCTGGCTTTTGTTTCCACCCGATGATTCCCTCCCAGTCGCGGCGCCAACCTGCGTTTACCAGACCTGGGTAAGTCCTGCATCTTTTGCACACACGGGAAACAAAATATTTCTCCTGTGCCCGTTTCCCGTACCCACAAGCTGCCGCAACGTTCGCAGTACTTCAGTTCCAACTCAATTACTTCCATGATGCCCTCCATCATTTTATGAATTTGTCGCCGGCCAAATAAAAAAGCCCCGTGCCGACTGCTCGGCACAGGGCCCGTTTCTATTACGGAGAACCTGTTGGATTATTTAGTTATGAGTGCCTTCACGGCTTACGGCCTACCTGTTAGGTGGTGCCGCCTGCTGGCGAAAATAGCCCTCCTCATAGCCGGATTTCAGCACGCGGCCGTTCTGCACCACCACGCTGACCCGGCCCGTAAAATGAAGCGACCACAGTAGCCGCTCCATCGCGGAGGAGAGCACTTCCGCCGATCGCACCTTGCGGCGAAATTCCACGAAATTGGTCTCCTCGCTTTCGGATTTTGGATCACTTATCATGATTGTCCTGATTTTCAGGGAGTTATATGAGGAGCTCATCGTATAGCTCCTGATTTACTGAAGGTTATATTTCCTTCAAGATGTTACACTTATGCTTCGTATAGCGATTCGCTATAGACCAGTGCTATACTTTCCCCATGAAATTCCGGGCGTTGCAGGAAAATCTGCGCAAAACTCTGTGGTCTCGTATCGAAGAGGGCGATCTCACCGGCCTTCATCTGGCCGCACAGACCGGTTTTAAACAGGCCCACATCTCCAACTTCTTGAATCGCAAACGCGGATTGAGCTTGGAGGGCATGGACAAAGTCTTGAATGTACAGCACCTTTCTGTGCTGGACTTGCTCGATCCCGCCGAAATCAACAAGCGCGCCAGCATTTTGCCCCCCAGTGGTGACGAGTTCGAAAATGTCCTGGTGGTCAATGGAGCCACGGCCGCCAAGCAAGCCCTGGTAATGAGCATGAACGTCAAGGAGATGATGAAGTTCAAAAAGAGTTTCCTGCGCAAACTGCGAGCTGAAACCGAAGGCGACCGCGATGAATGGGAACGTTTCGTGGTCATCAAGGTGGATGGCCGGGAAGGTATGAGTATGTATCCCCGCCTTTTGCCGGGCGCAACCGTCCTCATTGACCGCCACTACAATTCGCTCAAGCCCTACCGAAAAGGCGAATCCAATATGTACGCCGTGAGCAAAAATGGCGGTTGTACCGTGAAATATGTGGAACTTGCGGGCAGACACCTGGTTCTGCGTCCCCACAATCACGCTTATCCGGTGGAGGTCATGCCCATGGAAGAAGGCAAATCGGCCGCCGACTATCTCATCGGACGCATCTGCTACGTGGGAATCGAAACCTAGAACGCGCGCCAAACCTGGATTCAGATCCCAAGATCTGACGTGAAGTGGAGGGAAACGATCGCAAATCCGCTTCGGAGCACTCCCCAGGGACTCAATTCTGTCCCCCGCCACCCAGTTCGCGAACAATATTCCCCACAAACGATTTCGCATCACCGAAGAGCATCAAGGTTCTATCCGAATAGTAGAGCGGATTGTCGATGCCCGCGAATCCCGGACTCATACCGCGCTTGATCACCATCACAGTTCGCGCCTTGTCCACATCGAGAATCGGCATTCCATAAATAGGGCTGGTGGAATCGTTGCGCGCCGCGGGGTTGGTGACGTCATTGGCTCCAATGACCAGGGCAACATCGGTTTGCACAAAATCGCCGTTGATATCTTCCATGTCCATTAATTTGTCGTAAGGAATGTCGGCTTCCGCCAGCAGCACGTTCATATGCCCCGGCATCCGTCCGGCCACGGGATGGATCGCAAATCGTACCTGCACCCCACGGCGGCTGAGAGCATCATAAAGCTCACGAACTTTGTGCTGTGCCTGAGCAACAGCCATGCCATAGCCTGGAACGATCACCACCTGATTGGCGGCGGAAAGAATGGAAGCCGCTTCTTCCGCGGTCGCGCTTCGTACATTCTT
>MNDG01000004.1 GCA_001914815.1 Acidobacteriales bacterium 13_2_20CM_55_8 | reverse complement strand
CGCCACACCACAGTTGTGACATGGTATTCTTTAGGCGATATGGGGATACCGAACCTGCTGCGCAAAATCTTTATGGTGGACCTGCTTCAGGGGCTGAGCGTTACTTTCCGCTACCAGGATCCCAAGGAAATTTATACGGAGCAGTATCCGCTGGAGCGGCCCCAGGTGGCGGAGCGATTTCGTGGGGCGCCGCGGTTGAATGTAAATCCCGATACCAATGAAACTCTGTGTATTTCGTGTGACTTGTGCGCGCTGGCTTGTCCAGAAAACCTGATTGTGGTTTCGAGTGAACGCAACGAGAAAACCCGCCGCAAAGAACTCACCAACTTTACCTATGATTTGAGCCGCTGCATGTTCTGCGGGCTGTGCGAGGACGCCTGTCCTACCGACGCGCTGGAGTTGACCCAGGATTTCGAACTGGCCAACTATACTCGCGAAGGCGCGATATGGAATCGCGAGATGCTGGAGAAGGGGCCACAGCCGACGCAGTATCGGAAATAGCACTTGGCACTTAGCAATTAGCATTTAGCCAGCCAACGCCGTATCCGAACTTAAGCACTCAGCAATCAGCATTCGGCATTCAGCCAGTCATGGCCACGGGTGTCTTCGAATAACACTGCGGCCAGAGTTGGCTAAATGCCAAGTGCTAAGTGCCAAGTGCTGGTTGTTGCTGTGTCATGCAGTGCATCGCGCCGAAACCCCAGATTAAGTCTCCGGAGTAGATGCCTACTACCTCGCGATCGGGGAAGAGGTCGGCGAGGATGTCGAGGGCGAAGCGGTCATTGGGATCATTGAAGACAGGGACCAGGACCACGCCATGCGCAACATAAAAATTGGCGTAGCTCGCAGGTAGGCGGCGCTTTTCGAAGATTACCGGAGAGGGCATCGGGAGTTCGATGATGGCGAGAGGCTTGCCATTTTGATCGGTGGCACAACGAAGACAGCGCATATTTTCGCGCAGCGGTTCATAGTTGGGATCGTTTGGATCGGACTCTACTGCCGTGACTACCGTGTCCGGCGCGACGAAACGGGTGATGTCGTCTACGTGGCCGTGGGTGTCGTCGCCGACGATGCCTGAGGCCAGCCAGATCACATTCTGGATTCCCAAATATTGCGCGAAAAGTTGTTCGTAGTCGGACCGGGTCATTCTCGGATTGCGTTGTTGAGTCTTGCCCAAGAGGCATTCTTCGGTGGCCAGCAGAGTGCCTTGGCCGTTGACGTCGATGGAACCACCTTCGAGCACGACGGGATTTTTCCCGAAGACGGGTTGGATTGCACGGGCATTCGCGGTCTTGGCCATGAGGCTGCCAATTTTTTCGTCGTGACGATAGTTGGAGTATTTGGCCCAGGCATTGAAGCGCCAGGTGATGGCAACGAGATTTTCTGGGGCTAAAGCCCCCTCTTTCTCGGCGGCGTCGGCACGACTAAAGCCGTGACCTACGCGACTCGAGTTGTGCCCTTCTCGGCTAGGGTCGTGCGGCTTCTGGGTCTCGCGGGCGAGGGCGCCCGCGCCACACTTCACGAAGGTACAGCCGGAGTCGCGGGTCCAGACGCGATTGGTGGGCCAGCGATGGAACCGGACGTTTTGGTTCAGGGCGTTAGCTTGGATCAGAATCTTTCGGGCGCGTTTTTCGGACGCGGCGTTATTGACGATCAGTTCTACCCGTTCGTGGCGGGTTAGGTGTCGGACGATTTCTGCGTAGACCCAGGGGATGGGTTCGAACTTTCCGGGCCAGTCGCCCTCATAATGAGGCCAAGCCATCCATGTAGCCTCATGGCTCTCCCACTCCGCGGGCATGCGGTAGCCGAGAGGCTGGCGGCTTAAAGTATTGCTTGAAGTATTGCGCGAGCGCGCGGTCATGATGAGCGGCTATCCTCAGTCGAGTAAGCGATTGGTGATTGGGGCATAGCTATCAATGCGGCGGTCGCGCAGGAAGGGCCAGTTGCGGCGAATGTCTTCGAGGGCGCGCAGATCTACGTCTCCGACCAGAATTTCCTCTTTGTCGTGTGAGGCCTCGGCGATGACTCTACCAAAGGGATCGCAGAGGAACGAGCCGCCCCAGAATTCAAGTCCAGCGCCGGGAGCGGAGTTGCCACGGATGTTGCCAGTCTCAAATCCCACACGGTTGACGACGGCGACGTACACGCCGTTGGCGATGGCATGAGCGCGCTGAATGGTTCTCCAGGCATCATGCTGAGCCGTTCCGAACTCAGCTTTTTCCGAGGGATGCCATCCGATAGCGGTGGGATAAAAAAGCACGTGGGCGCCTTGCAACGCAGTTATGCGCGCGCCTTCGGGATACCATTGGTCCCAGCAGACAAGAGCTCCGACCCGGCCGACATTGGTGTCGAAGGCGCGATAGCCAAGGTCGCCAGGCGTGAAGTAAAACTTTTCGTAATAAAGAGGATCGTCGGGAATGTGCATTTTGCGGTAAAGTCCCCGGAGCTGGCCGTCGGCGTCGAAGATGGCGGCGGTGTTGTGGTAGACGCCGGCAGCGCGCTTTTCGAACAGGGAAGCGATCACTACGATTCGTAGTTCCTTGGCGACATCCGCCAGTTTGGCCGTGGTCGGGCCGGGGATGGGTTCAGCGAGATCGAAGAGAGCGGCGTCCTCACGCTGGCAAAAGTATTGAGTCTGGAAAAGCTCGGGCAGGCAGATAATTTGCGCGCCCCGCGTGGCTGCATCATGGATGCGTTCGATAGCGAGCTGCAGGTTTTTTTCCGGGTCGGGCGTTGTGGACATTTGCACCAGTCCGACGCGGAAGGTTTCAGGCACAGGAAAGGTCTCCTTAAGACGACCTAGAATATCAGTTCTCTGTTGTCAGTTCCTGGTTCTCAGATAGCTTCGCGGTAGTACTCTCTAGTAAAGTAGTGCTTCGCAACCGACAGGGAGGTGCGACTTGAAGCATGGCAATCATGACGGCGCCGGTAGTGAGCGCCACCTGCATGATCCCATCGAAGATCGGCTCATCCCTTTGGAGCCGCTGGACCCGACTCGCGTGCACTCGATTGATGATCTGGTGCGCGCTATGGCAAAGACCGCGTTCACCGGCCGTCAGTTGGGTGAGGCCGCGGATGTGCTCGAAGCCATGGCTCGTGACAAGGACTGCTTCGTGGTCATGACCTTGGCGGGGGCCATGACTGTGGCTAAGCAGGGTCTCATCATCGGCGAGCTGATTGATCGGGGGATTGTGAATGCGATAGTTTCTACCGGAGCTTTGATGGCGCATGGGCTGGTGGAGGCCACTGGACTCGCCCATTTCCGCTATGACCCCGACGTGCCGGATGAACAACTCTACGAGCAAGGGTACAACCGGGTTTACGACACGCTGGAGCCGGAGCGGAACCTGGACGACGTGGAGCGAGTGATGTTCCAGGTGCTGCAAGAATGGGATCCCAATGAGGTGATGTGTTCGTACAAATTGAACCGGGTGATTGGTGAGTATCTGTCAAAGAATGCCAAGGGCCAGAAAGGAATACTGAAATCTGCATTTGAAAAAGGGGTGCCGGTTTTTGTCCCGGCTTTTACCGACTCGGAGCTGGGGTTGGACGTCGCGCTCTCAAACCGCATGCGGGAGAGTGCGGGCAGGCACAAGTTGCGGTTTGATCCTTTTGAGGATTTGGAGCACTTCGCGTCCACGTTATTGCGGCAAAAACGTTTGGGAATTTTCACCATCGGCGGAGGAGTGCCACGCAACTGGTCACAGCAGTTTGGGCCGTTCATCGAACTACGTCACCGGCGCATGGGAGAGAACGTGCCGTTGAAGCGTTACCACTACGGGGTTCGGATTTGTCCGGAGCCAGTGTATTGGGGCGGATTGTCGGGAAGCCCATATAGTGAAGCGATCTCGTGGGGGAAATTTGTGCCGCCAGCGGAAGGCGGAAGATTTGGAGAAGTATTTGTGGACGCTACCGTGGGGTTGCCACTTATTGTGACGGCGGTGCTGGAGCGGCTGGATAAGGATAAGGGCACAGAACCCAAGACCAAGAAAGAAAAGGCGCACGCTAGGAAATGAGTTGCAGGCGGTATAGTTCCGTCGGCGGACGCCCCTTCCGGGTTGCCGGCGGGACGCCGGCGCTACGGTAGCCCGTTCGAACCTCGAACGGGCTTTGACGTTTAATCGAAAATGAAGATGGCGGAGGCGATGACCGTCGTCCACAGGCCGCGCTTGTCGCCGACTGCGGATTGGGTCACGTTGGCAGTCCGGACAATTTTGTTGGAGATGCGGTAGATTTCTTTTTTCTCGTCCCAGGAACGGTCGGGATCGAACTCCACATTCAGGGTAGTGGCTAGCATCTCGGCTGCGAGTTCTTCAGCGTAATCCCCGGCTGCATCCTCGGTTTCGCCGAAGGAGTGATGTTCACTCAAATAGCCATAGGTATTACGATCGGCCGGGATAGCTACACCTATACTCGCGGCCAGCAAGCGGTGTGGCTCATGTGTGGAGTTTTCGGCCACGACGGCGAAGACGACTTCACCAGGGTTCAGAAACTTCAATCCCTGGGAGCGCGCGATCAGCTTGCATTGTGGCGGGAAAATCGATGAGACGCGAAGCGCCAGCTCAAATGAAGTAAGACGTTCCCGGTGTTTGCCGACCCCCTTGGTGAAAAAGATCCGCTTGGGGACCATGTCCTTGCCCAATTCGTTTGTCCTCCCATGGCGCTGGTGAGCGAGGGACAAATCTAACATAGCGAATCGTCAAGGGAATATGAAAATTGAGGCAGGGTGGAAAAAAAGTGGTAGTGGCTAGTGGTCAGTGGCCAGTACTAGCTGATGGGTTTGACCACTTGCCACTTTCACTGACTGTCGATTCGCGTTCCGCTTGCCCCCGACTACTGACCTGAAGTTACCGAGCTGACCTCGATGGTTTCTCCGTTGAGTTTTCCAGTAACGGTGGCTTGTTCACCGGCCAACTTGTTGAGTGAATCCATAGCAGACTTGTTCTTGGTCTCGAGGGTATACACCTTGTCGCCGACCACCAGGGCGTACTTGGAGCCCTTGCCAATGCAGGCGCGGGTGCAGTCGGCTGGGTTGCCGGCCATCATATGTTTAGCGCCGCACATTGCATCGCTGACCTGGCCAGTGAAGGTATCGGCTTTGCCGGCGGCAAAGACGGACGAGAGCGACAAGACACCACTAAAAATCAACGCTGCTAGCGAAATCCAAAATTTCTGCAGACCAGATCTCATGAATCCATTTCTCCTTGTGGAGTGACTACTGCTTCATTGTTAGATGCAATTCACTGCGGTTTGGGATCGAAGTGAAGGGTCACATCCACGGTCTTATCTTTCTCATTCAGCGAATTGTGAACACTGATTTTCCAAGGCGCCAGAGGTATCAGATGATTAGTGTCATTCAGAAATTGCTGGGGATAACTGGCATCATAAGGGTCGCCGCCGCGTAACTTCCAACTTTCCACCAGGCGAGCGGTGGTGCGGGCATCCAGGCCCTGAATTTCCAATTCCCCCATACGATACATGTCCCCTTCATGGACTTGTAGTTGGTAGCCGACTGTGGATTGCGTGTCGTCCATTTGGGGAATAGAGCGGATATGCGCGGCGAGGTAACCACGAGTGCCGTACAGTTTCTGCACCGCCTCAAGATCGTTGCTGAGCTGAACCGCATTTGCATATTGCCCTGTCTGCAGGTGGATGAGAGGCTGCAATTTCTCGGCAGCGAACACAGTGTTACCGGACCAGTGAATTTGCGTGAGTTTGTACTGCCGACCAGGGTTGACAGGGAAGTCGACGTCAACAATGGTTTCCTGGGGATTCTCCTGAGCTATTTTTGCCTGGGAATCGGCGAAAGCAGCTTTGAGGTAGCCTCGCTCGAGATAAATGGGAAGAAGATTCTTTTCCGCTTGAACTTGAAGTGTGGAGCGCAAGTACTCTTCACCTTGAAGATTCTTGGCAGCGGCCTGAAGTAAGGGCAACTCAGCCGGTGCGGATCCGGTAAATGCAACATTGCGGATACCAATGGTAGGGCCTGTGACTTTGAAGACGAATGCCTCGATGGGGCCGTCCCTGTGGGCGGTGCGCATGTAGTCAGCTCGACCCTGAAGTTTTCGCTCTAGCAAGAGGGTTTGCAAGGCGTCGGAAACCTGGTCGATCAGGCCGCCAGCCACCGGAAGTTGGCCGTGAAATAGCGGAACAACGCCGTGGAGTTTTTCCGCAAGTTCCTGGTCGGAGAACCAGACGAAATTATCGAAGCGGACAGGAATGAACTGGTTGCTGTCCTCTACCTGAAGGTCCAGCTTGGTTCCTTGCGCGGAATATTGATAGGTGTAGGCAACATCGCTGAATGCGCCGGTTTCTCCCAGTTGCTGGCTGGCTCGTTTGAAATCAGCTTCGCTCACGGTTTGTCCGAGTTGGAGACCGGTGGCGGTAATGATTTCGGCCGGTGTGTAGCGCTTGGTGCCGGTCACGTTCATGGAAATCAGCTTGAAGGTGGATGGCGGTTTGCGCGTGGTTTGGGCGGGTAGAAGAGAGGCGAGTAACAACGAACTTAATAAGAATAAAAATTTGTGGGGATTCACTCCGCAGATTCTATCGTATCTCCCCTGGGGCTACAGCCCGCGTCATGCAAGAGGGCTTACGCGGCCCTGAAGGGCTGCTCTTCCGCGTCACTGCGGACGGTTGTGCAGTTTTAATAGAGAGAGTTGATTCTACGTCACGGCGGAACGCTGTCCGCGAGGGCATCCCAGTGTCACTGCGAATTTGTTGGCAAGTCCTAACAAAGAACCACATCCAGATAACTTCAAAGCGCCTTAGCGTTTGGCGGGGGCGACGGCGTCGACTGTCTTGATTTTTACTGTGGTATCGATGAAGGCCAGGGCAGCGCGGCTGAGGGCTTTGTCTTTACGGAAGACTAGGGCGAGGTCGCGGCGGACCTGGGCGTCCGACATGGGGATTGCAACCAGCACGTTGGCACGGACGTCTTCCTGGACATTGGAGCGGGCAATAAAGCCGACTCCGACGTCCGCGGCTACGAAACGTTTGAGCAACTCACTGGAGTCTAGTTCCATGGCATAACGCGGCTTGAGCTTATGTTCGTAAAAAAGATCTTCCAGAGCGTCACGGGTATGGCCCGCCTTGGGCACCACTAACGGGAACCGGGCGGCGTCGGCGATGCCCGCGGATTTCATTTTTGCCAGCGGATGTTGTGGAGGGACGATGATCACAAGTTCGTCACGGTGGATCAGAACCACCGTCAGGCGAGGATCGCTGACCGGCATGGAAACCACTCCGAAGTCGACCGAGTTGTCGATTACCGAATCCAGAATCTTGGCGTAGTCGGCGCTCTTTATGTTGACTGCAACGTCCGGATATTGCTTCTTGAATTGGGCAAAAACCTCGGGAAGGATGTGCAGGCACGTGCCTTCGTTGGCCCCTACGATGATCTCTCCTCGAGGCACGCGCTCAGTTTCGGCGATCGCGGTGAGGACGGCCTTGCGGGCATCCAGAGTGTCTTCTGCGTACTTTTGGAAGAGCTTGCCGGCAGCGGTGATGGAAACTTTGCCGCCGGAGCGGTCGAGTATCCTGGCTCCGATTTCTTCCTCAAGGGCGCGAATCTGTGCCGAAATCGCCGGCTGGGTGCGGAAGCGCTTCTCCGCAGCGCGGGAGAAGGACGAGAGCCGAGCTACCTCGAGGAATGTTTCTAGTTGGTCGAAGTCCATAACGAGCACTCAGCAGTCAGCACTCAGCGCTTGGGCACTTCTGCCATTTCATGAGAACGAGGCAAGCTCAGTGCTGACGGCTAATTGCTGAATGTTTTCCTTGTTTTCCACTACGTAACTACCTGAAACTAGAGATGCTTACTGAGGATAACTCTCCCTTATCAGCCCCATAAAAACAATCAATTTCCTTGCACACGCGCAAAAGCTCTACACTCCAGCGAGCGATTGTAGCAGGCGCGCGATTTCCCCTACATGGCAATGTGAAGTTCCAGGAATTGATGGCAGGCAGTGTTGTGGACTCAGCCGGCGGGACGTCGGCGCTACATTTGAAAACATTCTAAAAGGAGTGATTCATGGCTGACCCGAAGAGCGTCCTGGAGTTTGTGAAGAAGAATGGAGTCAAGATGCTCGATCTCCGCTTCACCGACTTGCCAGGATTGCAGCATCACGTTTCTTATCCCATCGATCAGTTGTCGGAGTCCTCGTTTGAAGAGGGCTTCGGTATGGACGGCTCGTCGATTCGCGGGTGGGCAGCCATCCATGAAAGCGACATGCTTCTCATCCCTGATCCCAACAGTTACATGCTCGATCCATTCACTGAAGTGCCCACACTGGTGATGGTATGCGACGTGGTCGATCCCGTGACCAAACAGCGTTATGACCGCGATCCGCGCTACATCGCGAAAAAGGCGGAGATGTATCTGGGTTCGACGGGAATGGCGGACACAGCGTACTTCGGAGCTGAAGCCGAGTTTTTCATTTTTGACAATGTGCGCTTCGATCAGCGCGAGCAGCACGGGTTTTACTTTATCGATGCGGAAGAGGGACGGTGGAATTCGGGACGCGTGGAGAATAACCAGGGATACCGTCCGCGGTACAAGGAAGGATATTTCCCGGTGCCTCCGACGGACCACTATCAGGACCTGCGCAGTGAGATGGTCATGACCATGCAGAACTGCGGGCTGGAAGTGGAATGTCACCATCACGAAGTGGCGACCGGCGGCCAGACCGAGATTGACCTGAAATTCGATTCGCTGGTGCGCTCGGCCGATCACATGATGCTTTACAAGTACATCGTCAAGAACGTGGCTAATCAGTACGGCAAGACAGTGACGTTCATGCCTAAGCCGATTTTCCAGGACAATGGCAGCGGTATGCACACTCACCAGTCGCTATGGAAAGGTGGGAAGCCGCTTTTTGCCGGCGATGGCTATGCCGGAATGTCGCAGATGGCATTGTGGTATATCGGAGGCTTAATCAAGCACGGGCCGGCGTTGGCGGCGATCATTGCGCCAACGACGAACTCATACAAGCGGCTGGTGCCTGGATTCGAAGCTCCGGTGAATCTGGCGTACTCGCGGCGTAATCGGTCGGCGGCCTGCCGTATTCCGATGTATTCCGCGTCACCGAAGGCAAAGCGGGTTGAGTTCCGTCCGCCGGATCCGAGCTGCAATCCATATATGGCGTTTGCGGCGATGATGATGGCAGGATTGGATGGAGTCGAGAACAAGATCGATCCCGGCCAACCACTGGACAAGGATATTTACGATCTGGGTCCAGAGGAGTTAGCGAAGGTGCCATCCATGCCGGGTTCACTCGAAGATGCGCTGGACGCTCTGGAAAAGGACCACGGGTTCCTGCTCAAGGGCGACGTTTTCACCGAGGAACTGCTCAGCACCTATATCGATTACAAGCGGACGAAGGAAGTGGACGCGGTGAGACTGCGACCGCATCCCTTCGAGTTTGCTTTGTACTACGATATTTAGGAACAGTGGCTAATGGCTAGCGCCAGGCCCAGCGAAGGCTGGGCCTTTTTGTTGCTACCTCGGCCAGAGAACCCGGATATCCGAGATCCGGGTGAAAATGCAGTTCATAGCAGACTACTGATTTGAGGCTGGTTTGAAACTGGGTGAAGTTTAGGGGTCTTGGCAGGGATTGGTGCGACAACCACTCGGGATTCGCTGACTGTTTGAAGGCCGTCATTCATGGCCTCGAGACAGGCGTTGGATCTTTGCAACACCAGCTCGAGATATTTCTGCGCCACGGCCCGGTCGGCAGGATGGATCAGCTTCCACCAACGGCGGATAGACTCCTGCACCTCGGTCTCGGTCTTGGCTCCCTCGATCAGGGCATCGATGAGCTTATAGACCTTGGTCTTGACCGCTTGTAGAGAAATTGATACTTCTTGTCCCATGGGCCCCTCTTGTTGAACCCTTCCAGCAATATTCTCGCCAAAGAGTTTTGTGAGAAAGCGCCACTATTTAGCAACCTCGTCATCCCAGTTGTGGGAGAAATGTCACGGGGACATATGGATTTCAGTAGATAGAGCGAAGGCCAGGGTTCTGGCCTGTGGAAATTCGGGGTGCTGAAAAAAGGTAATGAGCGTGGAACTCGCTCCACTGATGCCTACGCGGGACCGTTTCCAGAGTACAATCTGCCTCCAACAACCGGGTACCAATGCGTGTAGGCCCGGTCGCAGTCTGGTCCTGATTCTTTCCCAACAAGGAGCAAGTCTAAATGTCGAGAGGCCTCGTGAAGCGGCTGTCGTGGATAGTTATCTGCCTGGGGTGTGGTCCGATGTGGGCGCAGGGTTCCAGTTCGCACGAGACCAGCGAGCGTCTCTTCCTGCCTAAAGATATGTTCTGGGGCTATACGCAATTTGATCTAGCGCCCCCTCACAACGAGCCGGATCCCAATTTATGCCGGGCAGATGCCGGAAACTTTGGCGGAGTCAATGCTCCGTGCAACGCGTTCGGCCGGTATATGTTGTCCGGTTATGTGGAGGTTCGTCCATTTGGGCGCACCGAATTACGCAGATTCTTCTTGTTCGCGGAGCCTCGGTTTGTGTTCGGAAAAAATATTCCACAGACGCTTTATACCTGGTCATTCGATGCCATCGGCTGGGAGCGATCCTGGGGATTTGGCATTTATATGGGGAAAGGCTTCGAGATGCGTGTGACTCAGCATTTCCTCTTTGACCGGCTGGGCGCGCGTGATCGCAATCTCGGGACCGCGGACCTTGGCGTCAATGGACCGTGGGGCCGATACAACGTGATCGGGGTGCGGAAATATTTCGGACAACGGCGGTATTAGTCCGATGTGACGGCGAACGGGGCCGATTGCGGCACCCATGCTATGCTGAACTCCCGAGCAGAGCGCATTGTCTTCCAATAAACCCGCAAGCGGTCCAAATCAGCCGATAGGGACCCGTGTCCCGGACGAAGAAGGCCGATCTGTTGTTGGCAAAATAGCGGTTGGCAAAACGACCGGCGTCGGGCCCTATGCAGACCTTAGCAACATTTCTTTCCAGGATCCAGAAACTGCCCGGGTAAACTTCGCGCGTGCCATTGAGCGTCTGTCGCCGGTCCTGGCCAGCGCCCTGCCCGCTCTGCTTGCAGAATCCCCCGATCCGGATTCCGCGCTGATGCTGTTCGACCGCATGGTCAGCGAGGCGCCTCCGGAAGTAGTGCGGCTGCTCGATCGCCATAATTCACTGGCTCACTATGCCATCGTGGTATTCGGCCACAGCCGCTTTCTGGGTGAAACTCTCATCCAGAACACAGATCTACTGCATTCCTTTTTGCGCGAAAAGAATCTGGACCGCAGTTTCTCGCGCGAAGAGTTTCACGAGAGCCTGGCTCGTTTTCGTTCGCGGTCATTTGAGACGGATGTTTCTCTCCTCCTGGCACGTTTCAAACGGAGGGAATATGTGCGCATCATGTTGCGCGATGTGTTGAAGATCGCACCTCTGGCGGAGACCACGGCTGAAATTTCAGCGCTAGGGGATGTGCTGATCGAAGACGCTTTGCGCGAGGCCGACAGCCGATTGCAACGTCGCTATGGAACGCCTCAACATTTGGACTCGGAAGGGCGACTGGTGGACACGCCCTTCGCAGTGCTATCTCTGGGCAAGCTTGGCGGCAGCGAACTTAATTACAGCTCAGACGTGGACTTGATGTACATCTTTGGCGACGGAGTAGAGCCGCCACGAACGACAGTTTCCAACCGCGAATATTTCATCCGGCTTGCGCAACAGGTCACCGAAATTCTGTCGCGAGTAACGCGGGAGGGCGCAGTTTTTCGCATCGATTTGCGATTGCGTCCGCAGGGCGCGGAAGGGGAGCTGGCGATTCCTCTGGTACAGGCGTTGAGCTATTACGCCTCCACCGCCCACGACTGGGAGCAGCAGGCGCTGATCAAGGTCCGATATTCGGCCGGAGAGGCCAGCCTGGCGCGCGAATTCATCCGCGCGGTGCAACCGCACGTTTATACCGAGCAGGTGAATTTTGCCGCGATAAAAACGGCGTTGGTGGCGCGGGAAAAAATGCACAAGAAACGCCAGCACGGAGCCGCGCTGGAGCAGTCCAACGAAAGTGTCAACGTCAAAATTGATCCGGGCGGCATTCGCGATATCGAGTTCCTGGTGCAATGTCTGCAAAGAGTTTATGGAGGCGCAGAGCCCTGGCTGAGGTCAGGCGGAACCCTGTTCTCTTTACAGAAGCTGCATGACAAGCTCCACATTAGCGGCAAGGAATTTCACGACCTGACCAGCGCCTACGAGTTTCTGCGTCATGTGGAGCATCGGCTGCAGCTACAGCAAGGACAGCAGACTCACCGGCTGCCGGTGGGAGCGGCGGAATTGCGCATCTTGCGGCGGTCGATGGAAGGTTATGCTCCGGGAGAAAGTGCGGAATCCGATGTGGAGAAGACGGTGCGCCGGCGTATGGCGTCGGTGGGCGAGATCTATCAACGAATCATTTATCAGCAACAGACACGCAGCCTCCGCGATGCTGCGGACGTTGAGTTCCAACTACGGAGTACACCGGAGCCGACAACTGCAGATCAATCTAATCAGCAAATACTTGAACGGTTGGCAAGCGATGCCCCCTGGTTGTACCAGATTGCCAGCCGCCAGGGCCTGGTCCCACAGACGCGGAAGAATCTTTTCCGATTTCTGAGTTCCGCATTCACCAGTTCGGAGCGATATGCCGCGGTGCTGAGGCATCCGGAAGCAGTCTCGCGCGCTCTGTCACTCTTTGAGGCGAGTGACTACCTGACCGACATTCTAATCCGTCATCCCGAGGAAATTGCCACGTTGTCGGAACTGGGCGGAACATCCTCACGCGTGGGCAGTGGCTACTTATTCCAAGGCCCTCTAAGTAAGACAAGGGGGACGAGCGATCCAGTATTCGCATATTTGGGCGCCTCGCAGGCGCCCTACGGAGAAAAGCTGTCTTTGCTGCGGCAGCACTACAGGCATCGAGTGTTCGCTGCTGGAGCGCGGGACATCACGGAATTGCGAAACGTCTACGAATCACTGGGGGCAACCACTGCGGCGGCCGAAGACGCAATCGCGACAGCCTTTTCTCTTGCCGGCCAGCCTGAAGGGCTTGCCGTCATAGCATTAGGACGATTGGGCAGTGGAGAGTTCGATGTACTCTCAGATGCCGACGTGCTGTTTGTGTCCGAGGAGGTCAAGGATCGTGCAGCGCTAACGAAAGCCGCGGAGCAAATGATGCAGGCTCTTGCCGCCTATACGCGTCACGGGATGGTATTTCCTGTGGATGCTCGCTTGCGCCCGCGCGGCGGGGAGGGCGAGTTGGTAGTCACTCCAGCGCAATTACAGGCTTACTTCGAGCAGGAAGCGCAGCCATGGGAAGCATTGATGTACACCAAGCTGCGCTTTCTGGTGGGAGAGCACGACTTAGCCGAGCGAACATTGTCAGCAACGAAAACGCTCTTCCGCCGTTTCGCGGACGACCCAACATTTCTGCGAGCCGTACGTGAGATGCGAACAAAACTGGAGACGGCTGAGGGGATTGAGAAGAGCTTCAAGACTTCGGCCGGAGCGATCTATGACATAGATTTCCTCTCCAGCTATCTCTTGGTGAAGCATGGCGTGAATAACAAAGGAGGAAGCTTGCGTGATCGGCTGTGGCGATGTGCGGATGCCGGAGTGCTTGAAAAGGCCGACGCCGCAGCCCTCGACCATGCTGCGGAATTGCTACGGACGGTGGAGCACATCGTGAGGATCGTAGTCGGACGTGCCCGTAAGTGGTTGCCCGCGACGGAACATGCCCGGCAGGTTACCGAAAAGCTGGTTGGCGATATATTGGGCCGCGAATTTTCCGGTGGGTTGGAGGCGGAACTAGCGCGCACCTGCGGTACCGTGCGTGGAATCTATCAGCATGTTTTGGAAGTCTCCAAGTAGGCGATTTCAACGGCCAGGCCGATTTGTCGGAAGCGAATAGTTGCGCGCAATACCGAAGCCCGTTACCCCGATGTGAACCATCGATACCCAGCGCTCCATTTTGTGATGGCCGGTGCGATGCATCCAGTAGGAAAGACCGACCGACGCTGCCGTTCCGGCCGATTCCAGTGCGGCGAAACCTGCAGAGTTGTTGACGACGTCATCGGGAAGCAAAATCTCCTCGCGGCCTCGAGCCTGCATATTGCGTGTAGAGGCATAATCGGCGGCGCGAGAAAGAATCACGCCAGAAAACAGGGTCAAGTTGGTGCGATCCCAGAAGGCGTGAGGCGGAGATAATTTCGAGGTTTGCGCAACCAGTGCAGGGGTGGGGTTCGCAACAGGCAGCGTGTAGATTGTTGCGGCAAGATCGGGCTGCATCACAGGTGCGGGCTGGGCGGCGGCGAGAGTCGTGATCAATACCCAACTTACGCAGAGGACTGGGAAGCTCGCCATTTCGAACAGCGAAGCACGCATCGCCATGTTTGCATTGTAATGTAGAGCTCCTCCCAGACAGATTCGAGTCGGCCATTTCTCCGCAATCATTGCACCCTTTATAATTATGCGTTTTACCAGTTGGTGACGGAGGTGTGTGGATGACGGCTTCCTATAACGGTTTGCCGGTGCCTTCGAATGGTGCCGGAATTACATACAGCAATGGGCGGTATCAGGTGCCGGACAATCCGATCGTCCCATTCATTGAAGGCGATGGCACGGGACGGGACATCTGGAAAGCGTCGGTGCGAGTGTTTGATGCCGCGGTGGAGAAAGCTTATCGCGGTAAGCGACGCGTTGCCTGGTACGAGATCTTTGCCGGCGAAAAGGCTAAAGCCAAGTTCAACAATTGGCTTCCCGATGACAGTGTGAACGCCATCCGTGAGTTCCGGGTAGCGATCAAAGGGCCGTTGACGACGCCTGTAGGCGGGGGGATCCGCTCGTTGAATGTCGCGCTGCGACAGCTTCTTGATCTTTACGCCTGTGTGCGCCCGGTGAAGTACTACAAGGGAACGCCTTCCCCGGTGAAGAATCCCGAGCGCATGAATGTGGTGATTTATCGCGAAAATACGGAAGACGTTTACGCCGGCATTGAGTGGGAGCAGGGAACACCTGAAGCCGCAAAACTGATCGACTTTCTTAACAAAGAAATGCTGAAGGGGGGCAGGAAGCAGGTCCGTCTGGATTCGGGCGTGGGCATCAAGCCGATGTCAGTGACCGGCACCAAGCGGCTGGTGCGGATGGCCATCAAGTTCGCGCTGGAGAGTGGACGCAAAAGTGTCACGCTGGTGCATAAAGGCAACATCCAGAAATTCACCGAAGGCGCGTTTCGCAAATGGGGATATGAATTAGCCACGGAAGAATTTCGCGACAAAGTAGTGACCGAACGGGAGAGCTGGATTATCGACAACAAAGATAAGAATTCCAGCCTCAGCGTTGAGCAAAACGCCAATCTGGTGGAGCCGGGACTGGAGTTTGCTACCGAAGAATTTCGCCAGACAGTGAACAAGGAAGTGAAAAGTGTTTTGGATTTCATTTACGCAACCCACGGTAAAGGCGCGTGGAAGAAGAAGCTGATGATTAACGACCGTATCGCGGATTCGATTTTTCAACAGGTAGTGACCCGTGCTGATGAATATTCCGTGCTGGCCACGCCCAATTTGAATGGCGACTATATCTCCGATGCTTGCGCGGCACAGATCGGCGGGTTGGGAATCGCGCCAGGTGCGAACATCGGCGATGGTTACGCCTGTTTTGAGGCTACCCACGGTACGGCTCCCAAATATGCCGACAAGGATGTGATCAATCCCAGTTCGGTGATTCTCTCCGGCGTAATGATGTTTCGCTTTCTGGGATGGAAAGAAGCGGCCGATTTGATCGAGCAGGGCCTGGAACGCACCATCGAGCAGAAAAAAGTTACTTATGACTTCGAGAGACTGATGGAAGGCGCAACCAAAGTCAAGACCAGCGAGTTCGCCAACTACATCATCGAGAATATGGGTGCGGCGCTTCTGACCGCCGCGGATTAATCAAACCACAAAGTGCACTGAGGCACACAGAGGAGTACAAATATTTTTTTCTCTCCTTCGGGATAATGTTTTTGAAAGGATTTTCATGCGCGCGAAAGTCACCATCGTAGGCTCCGGAAACGTGGGCGCTACCGCCGCTCATTGGATTGCGGCTAAGGAACTGGCCGATGTAGTGCTGATTGACGTCATTGAAGGAGTACCGCAGGGGAAGGGTTTGGATCTGCTGCAGGCGATGCCAATCGAAAAACGAGATTCTTACATACTAGGCACGCAGGATTACGCCGACACGGCGAATTCCGACATCGTGGTGATTACCGCCGGCATTCCGCGCAAGCCGGGAATGAGCCGCGACGATCTGCTCAATACCAACCACAAGATCATGAAAGACGTGGTCGGCAAAGCAGTGCAGCATTCGCCGAACTGCATTTTGATTGTCGTATCAAATCCCCTGGACGCGATGGCGCAAGCCGCCTACAAGATGAGCGGTTTTTCCCGCAACCGCGTGATTGGCATGGCCGGCGTGCTGGATTCCGCGCGCTTCCGCGCGTTTATCGCGATGGAGCTTAAGGTAAGCGTGGAGAACGTGACCGCATTTGTGCTGGGCGGACACGGGGACACTATGGTTCCTTTGCCGCGGTACTCGACCGTGGCCGGAATTCCAATTACCGAACTGATGGATAAATCCATGGTGGAACGACTGGTGCAGCGCACGCGCGATGGTGGGGCGGAGATCGTGACATATCTGAAGACAGGCTCAGCCTACTACGCGCCTTCCGCTGCAGTGACGGAGATGGTTGAAGCCATCTTGAAGGATAAGAAAAAGATTCTGCCCTGTGCCGCTTATCTCGAAGGCGAGTACGGGATCCGTGGACTCTTTGTCGGTGTACCCGTGAAATTGGGCGCCAAGGGGATCGAGCAAATTATCGAGATCAAGCTCACTCCAGACGAGAAGGCCGCTTTGGATAAGAGCGCAGCGGCGGTTAAGGAGTTAGTAGCGGTAATTGGGGTCTGAAAACCAGAATCAAACCGAATTTCTGAGAACCAGATGGCAGTTCTAGGTTCCCAGTTCTCAGGGCATTACACCCGCTCGATGGTCACTGATTTCACCACTACATCCTTCTGCGGTTTGTCTTGCTTGTTGCGCGGAGCAGCGACGATTTTTTCAACCACCTCTTTTCCTTCGACTAGTTCTCCAAAAATTGTGTGCTTGCCGGTGAGCCACTCAGTTGGCGCAATTGTGATGAAAAACTGTGAGCCATTCGTGTTGGGGCCGGCATTGGCCATGGCGAGCTTTCCTGGTTTATCGAACTTGTGCGGCGATCCTTTGGTTTCGTCTTCGAACTGGTAGCCGGGGCCGCCAAAGCCGGTGCCCGCCGGATCGCCTCCCTGAATCATGAAATTGGGGATGACGCGATGAAAGATTGTGCCGTCATACAAGCGGTCTTTGCTTTTTTTGCGGCTGACCGGATGGGTCCACTCGCGCTTGCCTTCGGCGAGTTCGACAAAGTTAGCAACTGTCTTGGGCGCTTCCTTTTCAAAGAGACGACAGACGATGGTTCCTTCCGAAGTATTGAAGATGGCGTACGAACCAGGTTGACGGGCCATTCGAATCCTTTCGTTAGCGGGTCTGACAAGAATTATTGCGGAGCAGTCTGTGGTGGCGTCACAGTCTTGGGTGCGACGGCCGGTTTCTTTGTAAATTTCCGAGACTCCGGCGACTTCGGCGGATTAGTTCCACCGCGCAAGATTGTGATGTGGGCGATTTTTACAGGGCGAAAAGGGCGATCGTTTGCATCCCGTCCCATACGAGCGATTTGTTTCACCAGCGCCACGGTAGCTTCGTCGCACTGTCCGAAGATGGTGTAGTTGCCGTTGAGAGAGGGATAAGCTCCTTCAGTGATGAAGAACTGAGATCCATTGGTGTCTGGCCCCGCATTTGCGTAAGCGAGACGTCCCGGACGGTCGAATTTGAGGTCGGGCGAAGTTTCGTTTTTAAATGCATATCCCGGATCACCGGTTCCATTGCCCGCGGGATCTCCACCTTGAATCATGAAATTCGGGATGACACGGTGAAAAATGGTGCCGTCGTACAGAGGAACGCCATGCTTTTTCTGATGGCTTGTGGGGCTGGTCCAGTCTTTTTTGCCTTCCGATAAATCGATGAAATTTTGTACGCCGATGGGCGCTTTGTCGGGGAACAATTTGCAATTCAACTTGCCAGCGGTGGTCTCAATGCGGGCTGACATGTCAGCGGCAGATTTCGCCACAGGCGGCTTCGAGGATCGTTTAGCAGCAGGCGGCGTGGATTTGGTTTGTGACCACAGAGGGACGGCGACTAGACATAGCAGGATAGTCATACCCTTCAGTTTGCGCATGAAAGCTCCTGAGTGATTATGCTCGACCAGCCGAAGATGTGCTTGCGGCGACAAAACCGATTTTCAATTTTACGCTAAAGCAAGATTTATTTGGTACTTGCGGATGTTTGCATTTGATGGCTGACCTTTTCCACGTCGCGGAACACACGCAGCAGATTGCCTCCCAAAATTTTTCGGATATCGCCGGCGTTGTAACCGCGATCCAGTAGCGCTTGACTGATTTTAGGCAGGTCTATGCTCTCGGGAGTCGCTCCACTGACGCCGTCGAAGTCAGAGCCCAATCCTACGTGGTCCACGCCCGCGATCTTGGCGATGTGATCGAACTGATCGATGAGCGATTTGAACGGCGGACGCGGAATCTTGGCCGCCCAGGCCCGCTGGACCTGATCGTACTCCGCGTAAGAGACTGGTTTGCCCAGGGCCTTGCGCTCCGCCACAAAGGCATCGACTGCAGCGTCGCGATCCTTCTTTTGCGCGTCGGCGGCCTTGCGGTAAGTCTCGTCAACGAATGCCGAATAGAAGTTGACCATGACAACGCCGTTGTTTTGAGTTACTGCGCGGAGCATATCGTCCGTCATGTTGCGAGGGTGATCGCTTAAGGCGCGCGCGCAGGAATGCGACGCGATCACGGGAGCGCGGCTGACGGCGACAGCGTCATAAAAGGTCTTATCGGAGACGTGGGAAATGTCCACCATCATGCCCAGCCGATTCATTTCCAAGACCACCTGCTTGCCGAAATCGGTCAGACCATTGTGATGTTCGATCTTGGGATCGGTGACATCGCCCGAGGAGTCGGCCCACTCATTGGTGTTGGACCAGGTTAGTGTCATGTAGCGCACGCCGAGGCGGTAGAAATTGTTCAAGAGACGCAGGTCGTTTTCGATGGCATGGCCGCCTTCAATTCCCATGAGCGCAGCCAGTTTTCTCTGTTGATGGCCGCGCTCGATATCGGCCACGCTAAAGGCCATCATCATGCGATCAGGGTGACGCTCTGCCTGCTGGTACACGGAATCGATTAGATCCAAAGCGCGGTGAGCGTATTGACCTTTGAATGAAGGTTCGACCCAGATGGAGAAAAATTCCGCTCCCAAATTGCCGTTACGGGCTTTGTTAAGGCTGATGTGCCCCACATCTTTCGGATCGCTGTTGCCAATATCGAAATTCTCGTCCAAAAATCGCTGAGGTGTATCGGCGTGCGTGTCCACAACGATAGACGAGTTGTGGATCGGGAGTGCGCTCGGTTTGGGAGGGGTGTCGCTCTGGCCGGCGGCGGCCAAAGTACAAACCAAAAGGGTACCGACAAAGGTCAATTTCATAGGGATGAAGATTCTCAGCGGATGCAAGGAATGGATTGTATACGGTAGGGCCTGATCAAGAAACTACTGAGAATTTCCGCCGCCAGCAGCGCCAGGCATAGCTTCGCTCTCGGCCTGCTCTGGTGGCTCTCCGGCGAGCATCCTGGACTCGCGCCAATCGGTGTAGCGGTCGGAAACCATCACGTGAAACACCCACTGGCGGCGCTCTTCTTCCGGTTCGATCAAACCCAGATTCTTGAGCGGAAGCATGTATTGTTGCATCCACTTGATCTGCTGACGGCTCATGCCCCGGCGTTGGATGTCCACAGTGACACCGGCCAGATGAGACGACGCTGTCTCGCCGGTTTCGGGCGCCGCATTGCGGTTATGGCGCCTGAGCTTTTTTTGGATCTTCACTGTGCGCACTGCGGAATTAACCTGAATCTGGTTACGAAACTCTTTGTAATAGGCCTGGCTAAGGTCCTCTAAAAAGTCGCGTGTCCACGGGCGGCAATAGCGCCGGTCGGGATCAAGACGGGGATCGAACCGTAAAGATTGATTGGCAATAATGGGAACCAGGTCTTCGCTGGCTTTCAAGTTTTCGAGCTCATCATCGTCCTGGATGCGCGGCAATTCCAGACGGTCAATTTCTTCATTCTGGCGCAGCAGGGAATCGCGGGATGGGCGGAAGAGAGGATTCCATCGCAAGCGACGCAGGTGGGCACGACGAATTCCAGTTCTTTGCGGACGCCGAACGATATTGTGGTGCAAGCCGAACGCTTGACCGCATACTGCGAAGGTCAGCAGCATTAGAAGAACGGCGTTTCGTCGATTCTTCTTATCCACCAAATGGCCTCGAATCTGATCGTGCCTAATCTTGTAGGATGCGATTATTGTAAACCGGTGCTGCACCAAAACAAGAGCACATTCGACATTGGACCCGTTACGCAGGAGTTCACAGTTAGGTTACCCTTGGTTACCCCAATCGCTGAAAACTCCCGCCCATAGCGCCTTACGCGCAATGCCAACAACAAGATGCAATCCAGCAGCAAACAGTTTTCTGGGGCTTCAGTAACTTGATGGGATTACCGTCTCACGCTTCGAACGGCTTTGCAGCCACTGGCTTCGAAAGCTGCCGCCAGATCCTTCACCTCGTTCAGGATGACTGCGCGAGGCTCGGACGCCTCGCAAGCGCAGTCACTTCCTGAACAAATCAGCCAGAGCCTGTTTCATGACTTCGCCTCCGACCTCGGCAATGGAGCGGGTGAGAGGAATATCCTTGGGGCAAACTTCCACACAATTTTGGGCATACCCGCACTCGTGGATGCCGCCATCGCCCATCAGAGCCGCCAATCGCTCGCGTTTAAGCGCTTCCCCAGTGGGGTGCGTATTGAAGAGTCGGACTTGTGAAATGGCAGCCGCGCCTACGAAGCCGGTACTGTCATTGAATTGAGGGCAAGCCTCCATGCAGCAGCAACAGGAAATACAGCGGGACAGGGGATAGGCGGCTTCCTGATCCACCATGGTCAGGCGAGGACCGGCGCCCAGGTCGTAGGTACCGTCAATTGGCACCCATGCCTTCACGGCTTTCAAATTCTCAAACAGTACGCTCCGGTCGACAGCCAGATCGCGAATGATGGGAAACTTGGAGAAGGGTTCGAGGCGAATAGGCTGGTCAAGCTGGTCGACCAAGGCGGAGCATGCCATCCTGGCGCGGCCATTGATCAGCATGGCGCAGGAGCCGCAGACCTCCTCCAGGCAATTGGAGTCATAAGTAATGGGTGTAGTCGGCTTGCCTTGTCGGGTGAACGGATTGGCGGCGATCTCCATCAGCGAGGAGATCACGTTCATGCCCGGCTTCCAGGGAAGTTCGAATTCCTCCCAGTGAGGCTTGGCTTGGGGGGTGGCCTGTCGCTTGATCTTGAAACGAACCTTCTTTTTGTTATCCGCCATGGGTCTCTTTAAATGTCTTCGACATTCCTGTATGAAATCTTGTGGTGACTCAATACTTCCTTGGGCGCG
>MNDG01000161.1:10858-17780 GCA_001914815.1 Acidobacteriales bacterium 13_2_20CM_55_8 | reverse complement strand
TTCCGAAAGCGGACCACTGAAGGGCTACCTCGGCTACGAAACAGAGGAACTGGTCTCGGTTGATTACCGCGGCGATGCCCGTTCTTCGATCGTTGACGCCCTTATGACCCGAGTAGTCGCCGGGAATTGCGTCAAAGTAATCTCGTGGTATGACAATGAGTGGGGCTATTCTTGCCGTGTCCGCGACCTGATCACCTATATCGCCAGCAAAGGACTCTAAGATTGTCTGAAACGGGTGCCCCACTCTTGCCTCTCCCGACCTAGGAGAGATAGGGTGGGGTGGTTCACCGGATTTAGGTCACCCATGAATAAACTCTCCATCCGCGATCTTGATCTCAACGATCACCGCATCTTCATGCGCGTGGATTTCAACGTCCCGCTCGAAGATGGACGGGTCATGGACGATACCCGTATCCGCGAGACTCTCCCCACCATCGAATACGCCCTCCGTCACGGAGCGCGCCTTATTCTCGCTTCCCATCTCGGTCGTCCGAATGGAAAGCCGAATCCCAGCCTGAGTCTGAAGCCCGTGGCGGAACGTTTGCGCATGCTGCTCGACAAGCAATTGGCACTCGGCGAAAACGTTGGATTCTGTCCGGACTGCGTAGGACCGGAAGCCGAAGAAGTAGCCGGCAAGCTGGAAAAAGGCCAAACCCTGCTGCTGGAAAATCTTCGCTTTCACCCTGAGGAAGAAGCTAACGATGAGAAGTTCTCGAAACAACTTGCCAAACTCGCCGACTACTACGTAAATGACGCATTTGGCGCCGCGCATCGCGCCCACGCTTCCACGGTTGGCATCACCAGGTTTGTCCAAAAAGCCGCTGCCGGCTTATTGATGGAAAAAGAACTCCAGTATCTGGGCAAGGTCCTGCAACATCCCGAGCACCCTTTCGTCGCCATTCTCGGGGGCGCCAAGGTCAGTGACAAGATCGGCGTTATCCGCAATCTGATGAATAAAGTTGACGTCCTCATTATCGGCGGAGGCATGGCCTACACATTCCTTAAAGCCCATGGCGAGCAGATTGGAAAATCGTTGGTAGAAGAAGACAAAGTGGATCTCGCCCGCCAACTCTTGCAGGAGAGTAAGAGCCACAAGCTCAAGTTCCTGCTACCGGTGGATCACGTCGTGGCCGACAAGATCGACGCCAACGCCAAGGTGCAGATTATTAGCAGCGGTCAGCCCATCCCTCCAAACATGATGGCGCTCGATATCGGCCCGCGCACCGTCGAAGCCTTCACCGAAGAAATCTCCCGCGCCCGCACCATCATCTGGAATGGTCCCATGGGTGTCTTCGAGGCCGCGCCCTTCGCCAAGGGAACTTTTGAAATCGCCGAGGCTATCGCCGAAAATCCTGGCGCGACCTCGATCGTAGGCGGCGGTGACACGGTTTCCGCCGTGCACGCCGCCGGCGTGGCCGACAAGATCACTCACATCTCCACTGGTGGTGGCGCCTCCCTGGAATTCCTGGAAGGCAAGAAACTCCCGGGTGTCGAAATTGGAAAATGTACAAGACCCCCGACCAGACGCGTGACTTTTTCCGCGACTTCCTCCCCTTGATTTCTGACCACACTCGGGACGAAATCGCAGTCTGTCCGCCTTTCGTTTGTGTGCCCGCAGCAGTAGACACAGCCAAGGGATCAAATATCGCCATCGGAGGCCAGAATCTGCACTGGGAAAAAGAGGGCGCGTACACCGGTGAAATTTCTGCCGGCATGTTGCTGGCCACGGGTTGTACCCACGTGATCATCGGCCACTCCGAGCGCCGCCAATATTTTGGCGAAACCGACGACACCGTAAATTTAAAGCTGAAGATTGCCTTGGAAGCCGGACTCACTCCCATCGTCTGCGTCGGCGAGGTCCTGGAAGAACGCGAAGCCGGACTCACCGAAGATGTCCTTCGCCGCCAATGCCTGCGCGCCTTCCATGCTATCTCCGGCAGAAAAGCAGGAAAGCTGGTCGTCGCCTACGAGCCTGTCTGGGCCATCGGCACCGGCAAAACCGCCACCCCGCAACTCGCTGCCGAAGCCCACGTCCTTATCCGCGGCGAAGCCGCCAAAGCCTTCGGCGACAAATTGGCCGATTCCCTCCGCATCCTCTACGGCGGTTCGGTAAAACCAGAAAATGCGAAAGCACTGATGTCCGAGGAAGAAATCGACGGCGCCCTAGTCGGAGGCGCCAGCCTGAATGCCAGTTCCTTCGCCTCCATCGTCAATTATTAGCTTTGCTATAATTGAAACTTCGCAGAATTGGTTTAAGGCGGAAGTGGTGCAGGCGGAAGTGGTGGAACTGGCAGACACACCATCTTGAGGGGGTGGCGCCGAAAGGCGTGGGGGTTCAAATCCCCCCTTCCGCACCATATCCAGCAGAGAAGAGCTTCCGCACGATATCTCGCAGAGAAAACCTATGGTTATAGTGATTACGATTATTCACGTGATAGTTTGTTTCTTCATCATCATTGTAGTGCTTTTGCAGAGCGGCAAGAGCGGGGACGTCGCTGCGGCGTTTGGCGGGATGGGCAGCCAGACTGCGTTTGGGCCACGAGGAGCGGCCAGCGCACTATCTAAAGCAACTACCTGGTCAGCGATCATTTTTATGGTCACATCGATCACGCTCTCGATCGCGGCTTCGCGCAGGGGCGGTCCAGGCTCAGTACTGCAGGGATTGAAACCTTCACAGACGAAATCTCAGCCAGCTACTCCGGTGCCACAGCCTCCGCCACCGCCTGCGCAGAAGTAGCAGATTTCGGGTGACCTCGGGTGTCAGGAGTTCTCAGGCCTCGGTTCTCAGTTCTCAGCTCAAGTCACCTTTCAGCTCGCATGATTCACGAGATCCTTCCCGTCGGCCCGCTGCAATGCAATTGCTCGGTCATTGGAGACGATGTCTCACGGGAAGCCATTGTGATTGATCCGGGGGACGACGTCGCTGACGTCTTGGCGATTGTCCAGAAGCATAATCTGAAAGTTCAGCAGATCATTATTACCCACGCCCATATTGATCATGTGGGTGGCGCCAAGAAACTGAAGGCGGCCACCGGCGCCGCTATTCTGCTCAACCAGAATGATTATGCTTTGCTGAAGATGTTGGATGTGCAAGCCGCGTGGGTGGGTATGGCGTCTCCGGGCAGAGTGGAGATCGATCAGAGTGTGGGACAAGCCGATAAAATCCGCGTGGGCTCGATTTCGGCGGACGTGTTGCATACTCCGGGACACACCCAGGGCAGCGTCTGCCTGTATTTTCCATTAGAGAAGAAACTGATCGCGGGCGACACGTTATTTGCGGGAAGCATCGGCCGCACCGACCTGCCTGGCGGCTCGTTTGAAAAGATCATCCGGTCATTGCAAGAAAAAGTGTTAGCCCTGCCGGATGACACCACTGTCATCCCCGGCCACGGGGAGCTGACGACCATCGGCGAGGAGCGGGAGAGCAATCCTTTTTTGACCAAGCAGTGATCAGAGCGCGGACGGAGTTTACGACTGCCGAATTAGGATTTTCGATTGCCGATTTCCGATTGCCGATTTGAAAAGCCGACGACCTTACTGTGTGAAGGTTACGGGAGGGTTTGCAATTGGAAATCGGAAATTGGAAATGCCAGTTCGGTTCTTCTCTGTCTTCATCATCCCAATAATTCCAATATTCGCCCCATTCCCTGTCCGAAGTCTTCCTTCGCTGTGATCAGGCTCACTATCAGGTATCCGTCATCGGGAAAATCGTAGAAGTGGCCGGGATGGACCAACACGGAGAGTTTGCGCAGAATGTTGATAGCTAGTTCTTCATCCGATTGAGTTACAGGGACGCGTAATACTGCATACCATCCACCTTCCACATTGAGTCGCCGACAGTTTTTCTGGATTGCGAGTTGGCGATCGAGTTCTTTGAGATTGGCGCGCAGGCGATCAAGTAGTTGTGGCTGAATATGCTTGCGCTGTTCCAGCAGCATCGGCGCGGCCAACTGGATCGGAGCACTCATCGAGAGGTAGGTATCGGCAATCACTTCCAGCCGCGCCAACGCCGTGTTCACTTGAGCCGTATCCTTTGGGCCGCTGGTGGCGATCCACGCCAGCTTCATCTGGGGCAGTCCGGAGATTTTCGATAGACCGCTCAAGGTGAATGTCAGGGCGTCTTGATTTGCGGCGAAGGTGGGCCTCGGCAATCCGTCATGGGCGTAATCCAGAAAAACTTCGTCCACGATCAACCATAGGTTGTGCTCTCGGCAAACTTTATTGAGCGCGGATCGTTCTGTGTCGCTGACGTAGGATCCCGTTGGATTGTTGGGGTGCACGACGACGATGGCGCGAGTTTGGTCTGTCACCGCTTTGTGGATCGAAGGAAAATCAATCTGCCAGCCGTGATCGTAAATCAGCGGATAAGAGACAAGTTTGACATCCTGCAAGTCCGCAAGAAATTCGAATAGTGGATAGCTGGGCTTCGGCACCAGGACTTCGTCGCCAGAATTGCACAGCAGGCGAAAAACGTAGGAGTAGCCTTCGCTGGTGCTGGTGGTGAGGACGAGGGAGTCCGGGTCGATATCTTCTTTATACTGCTCACGATAGTAAGCCCCCACGGCTTCGCGAGCACCGCGCAAGCCTTTGGGCTGTGGATCGTAGTCGAGGGCCTTGGGATTCGTCAGCGAGTTCAGGATGGATTCTTGATCGTAGTGGAAACCGGCACGGGTGGGGTTCGAGACAGTCAGGTCGAGCACTTCCCTGTCCGCGGCCGCCATCTCCCGCTGGGCTTCAGCGAAACGGTTCGGTGCTAGCTTCCAGGCGGTGCGTCGGGAAAACATAGGCGATCATGATACGCGGAGAGAAAGCAGAGTGAGGCGAACAATCCGTAAGTCAAAGCCCACAGAGCAGGAGGGTCCGCAGCATCCGGACGGGCAGCGCGGGGGCTGATAGAATCATCTGAGGTTTTATTCCCACCTTCGCTGGGGAAGTTCATGGAGGCACGCTGTGCTCAATGATCTGCTTTCCCGCTGGCCACTTATACGGCAAATTCAGACTGGAACAGACGGCACTGGCTCGGAAGCCATGTCGGATAAGACGCGGAATCTGCGTCCCAAGCACGACGGGGCTGACGTCACGCGTTCAATTTGTCCTTACTGCGGCGTCGGTTGCGGACAATTGGTGTATCACAAAAACGGAAAACTGATTTCCATCGAAGGCGATCCTGAATCGCCCATCTCGCGCGGACGTCTTTGTCCCAAAGGCGCGGATACTTACGAATTACATACCCATCCGGGACGGCTCACGCGAGTGAAGTATCGCCGTGCCTATTCGCGGCAGTGGGAGGAACTGGATCTGGAGTCGGCGATGGACATGGTTGCGGATCGGGTGTGGGAGAGCCGTGAGCGCAGCTTCCAGGAAACGCGGGATGGCGAAACATTAATGCAGACGACGGCGATCGCCCATCTTGGCGGCGCCACCCTGGACAATGAAGAAAATTATCTAATAAAAAAGCTATTTACCGGCGGGCTGGGGATGGTGTGCATCAGCAATCAGGCCCGCATATGACATAGCTCTACCGTCCCCGGTCTGGGGACATCTTTTGGGCGCGGCGGCGCTACTACGGCACAGCAAGATTTGAAGAACGCGGACGCGATTCTGATTATGGGATCGTCGATGGCGGAGAACCATCCTGTTGGTTTCCAATGGGTGATCGAGGCGAGGGAGCGTGGGGCGAAGGTAATCCATGTGGATCCGCGATTCTCGCGAACTTCGGCAATGGCGGATATCTGGGTTCCGCTGCGGGCCGGGAGCGACATTTTGTTTCTGGGCGGGCTCATTCACTACGTTTTGGAGCACAAGAAGGAATTCAGGGAGTATGTGGCGCACTACACGAATGCGTCCACGCTTCTGCGCGACGACTTCCGCGATACGGAAGATTTGGATGGTTTGTTCTCGGGGTGGGACGCGGAGAACAAGAAATACAGTCCTGAGAGTTGGTTTTACCGAGATTCTCCGCAAAAAGGCAGTAACGACGGGGCACCTGGTCATGAAGAAATTGAGGGTGGGCACTCGAAGGATCGCGGGGGAGAAGCGCAAGATGCTGCTCAATTCGAGTCCGATCCAACCCTGGAGAATCCGCGATGCGTGTTCCAGATTCTGAAGCGCCACTTTGCACGGTACACTCCGGAGATCGTGGAGCACTACTGCGGAGTGCCTAAGGAAGTGTTTCTGAAGGTTGCGGAAACATTTACTTCGGCATCAGGACCAGAGAAGACTGGCGCGATCTGTTATGCGCTGGGGTGGACGCAGCATTCAAAGGGTGTGCAGATCATTCGTGCGGCGGCGATTCTGCAACTTCTGCTGGGCAATATTGGACGGCCGGGTGGAGGAATCCTGGCGTTGCGCGGGCATGCTTCCATTCAGGGATCGACCGATATTCCTACGCTCTATGACATCCTGCCGGGCTACCTGCCGATGCCCTCGTTCGAGGACTCCCACAAGTTAAAGGATTACATCAAGAAACACAGCTCGCGAACTGGGTTGTGGGCGAATTTTGATAAGTATATTACGAGCCTGCTGAAAGCCTGGTATGGAGATGCTGCTACTGTGGCCAATCAATTCGGGTTCGATTGGATGCCGCGTATCACCGGCGATCACTCGCACTTCGGCTACTGGCTCGAGATGGCGGAAGGCAAACTCGATGGCTTGTTTGTGATGGGGCAGAACCCTGCTGTGGGCGCCCCTAATGGACGTCTGGAGCGCAAGGCGCTCGCCAAACTGAAGTGGCTGGTGGTCCGAGATTTGGTGGAAATTGAAACGGCGTCGTTCTGGTGCGATTCGCCGGAAGTGGAACGCGGCGAACTCTCGCCGGAGAACATTGCGACGGAAATCTTTTTATTTCCTGCCGCTGGAACTGCGGAAAAGGATGGGACATTCACCAACACGCAGCGACTGCTGCAATATCGGAATATGGCGG
>MNDG01000161.1:3986-10792 GCA_001914815.1 Acidobacteriales bacterium 13_2_20CM_55_8 | reverse complement strand
ATCTGCGGCCGCGCAATGCGGGGCTGAACGCACTTACATGGAATTATTCGACTCGCGGAAAACATGCGGAGCCGGAGGTGGAAGAAGTTTTGCAGGAAATCAATGGCCGCACTGTGGCGGATGGCAAGCTGCTGGCCGGTTTCAAGGCGCTCAAAAAAGATGGCAGCACGGCTTGCGGCTGCTGGATTTATTCGGGTGTGTTTCCGAATCCCGATGAGAACAGGGCCAACAAACGTCAGCCGCAAGGTTATCTGGGACACGGTTGGGGGTTCGCATGGCCCAATGACTGCCGTATCATTTATAACCGGGCTTCGGCGCGTCCGGATGGAAAGCCGTGGAGCGAGCGCAAGAAGCTGGTCTGGTGGGATGAGCAAAAACGAGAGTGGACTGGGCTGGATACTCCCGATTTCGAGAAGACTACTTCGCCGGATACCAAAGAAAATCTGGAACACGGTCACGGGGTGGAGGCACTCGGCGGCGCGAGGCCATTCGTGTTGCATCCGGATGGCGTGGGCTGGCTGCACGTTCCCAGTGGATTGAAGGATGGGCCGCTGCCTACGCATTACGAACCGCTGGAGTCGTTGTTAGGAAATCCGTTGTACGCGCAGGGACCGAATCCGGCGGCACAAAAGAAAGAGCGGCCGGATAATTCTTACGCGAACTCTCCGGGTGACGCGCGTTTTCCGTACGTGCTCACAACCTATCGCCTGACCGAACATCACACAGCCGGGGGAATGACTCGCACACTTTCGCATCTGGCAGAGTTGCAGCCGGAGTTGTTCACTGAAGTGTCTCCGCAGTTGGCGGAGGAAGCTGGGCTTGAGCACGGAGGGTGGTCCACCATCACTTCGCCGCGCGGCATTGTGGAGGCGCGAGTGCTTGTCACGCGGCGAATGCATTCACTCTGGGTGGACGGAAGGCGGTTGCACCAGGTCGGACTTCCCTATCATTGGGGCTATCGCGGGCGGGTGAAGGGAGATGTGGTGAACGATCTGGTCGCGATCAGCGAAGAGCCTAACGTGCGCATTATGGAAAGCAAGGCGCTAGTGTGCAACATCGTGCCAGGACGGCGAGCTGCTGGTCCCGCGGCGCTCGATCAATTGGCAGCGAATATGGAGCCGGCATGAGCCGCACCGCGTTTCTCACAGACTCAACCTTGTGTATCGGCTGCAAAGCGTGCGAAGTCGCGTGCAAGGAGTGGAACGGAGTCGGCGAGGACGGCCTGGAATGGAGCGGGTTTTCCTACGACAATACCGGGGCGCTTGGGCATTCGACGTGGCGTCATGTGAAGTTTGTGGAGCACGCGCCACAGCCTGGGTTCGGGGGCAACGCGCCGGAATTGAATTCCTGGGCGTTCTCGTCTGATGTCTGCAAGCATTGTGAAAATGCTGGATGCCTGGAAGCGTGTCCTACAGGCGCCATTGTGCGTACGGAGTTCGGTGGCGTTTATGTGCAGCCTGATATTTGCAACGGCTGCGCTTATTGCGTGATTGCTTGTCCATTTGGCGTGGTCGAAAGGAATCGGGATGATGGGCGCGCTTTCAAGTGCACCTTCTGCTATGACCGCCAGAAAGCTGGATTGGTTCCCGCGTGTGCCAAAGCATGTCCGACGGAGTCAATCAAGTTTGGAGAAATTGAAAGTCTGCGGGTGAAGGCACAGGAGCGTGTGGAAGAATTGCATCAGCGCGGCGTGAAGGACGCCACGTTTTATGATGCGGGCAACACCAGCGTCGGCGGTACGCACGCTATGTTCATCGTGCGTGGTGATCCGCGCAGCTACAATCTTCCGTCCAAGCCGGAAGTACCGACTATCTATCTCAAAAAAGGGTGGACTTCTTCGGTGATTGGGGCGGCGCTTCTGCTCGGTGGGACGCTGCTGGCTTTTCTTGCGGATGGCGAGCGATGAGAAGAACCCCGCACGATGGAATGCCTTCGCGAACACCTGATCTAACCACTGAGCAGCGGTTGGCAGAGATCCGCCGCGAAGCAGAACAACGTGGCGAGGTGAAAGCCGCCGGAGTGCGGCCCTCGGGCGCTCCCTTTCCTATAGCTTCCCCTGAAACTGGCTACTACGGCATTCCTTTATTGAAGGAGCCGGCGTGGACCTGGGAGGTTCCGCTTTATTTCTTTGTAGGCGGGGCGGCTGGCGCGGCGGCTGTGGTAGGAGCGATCGCGGATTACACAGGCGCAGATCGAAAACTGGTGCGCGATGCGCGATGGATTGCGGCTGCGGGGGCGGTAATTTCGCCGGCGCTATTGATCGCCGACCTGGGGCGTCCTCAACGCTTCTTAAACATGATGCGGGTGTTCAAGCCGCAGAGCCCGATGTCGGTGGGAGTTTGGACATTGCTGGGATTTTCCGGGGCGGCAACGGCCACGGCGTTTGCCGGTTTCATGCGCGAGCGGTATGGTCCATCGCTGCCGCTGCGCGTCATGGAAAATGCGGGGCAGGCGGCATCGTTGGCTTTTGGTCTTCCCTTCTCGAACTACACCGGCGTGCTCATCGGCGCGACCACTATTCCGGTGTGGAATCGGAATGTCGGGAACTTGCCGCTTCACTTTGGTGCATCGGGATTATCCGCGGCAGTGGGAATGCTGGAAATGATGCGACACCGCAAAAGCCGTGCCCTGCAAATGCTGGGCCTCGGAGCTGCGATTTTTGAATCCTGGGAAGGATGGCGAATTGAAAGCCGTCAACAGACTGGGCTGGATCCACTTAAACGCGGAGCAAGCGGTTGGATCGTCCGCACAGGGGGCGTGCTTTCGGGGCCGGTGCCTGTCGCGCTCAGAGCACTTAGCATCATTAGCAGCAACGAACGTTCACATGCTTTGCGACGCTGGGCTGGGATCTTAGCGGTGGCGGGATCGCTCATAACTCGCATCGCGTGGGTTCATGCGGGGCATGTGTCAGCACGAGACTGGAGAGAACCGCTGGAAATTTCGGATCCGCTGTGTACGGAAAAAGGTGTTTAGCGCGGGCACGATCCCGTCAGCAGAAATGAACTACAGGACATTATCTTGCCTGGGTGGAGACGAATTCTTTCGAGGTCTGATCGTTGGTGATGCGCTCTTCGATCCTAGAAACGAACTTGGGTGAATGGCGTTTCAGCACTTGTCGGATGCCAGGCCAAAACTCGTGGAAGACGTTTATCCCAGCGTCGCTGCCAATGGTCGAACCAAAGTCTTTGAACGTTGTCGAAGCGGATCGCGCCCAATAGGGGCGATAAGCAGTGGCGACTGCCGCCGAAGTCAGTACCCCGAGGAGATACGACGTGTTCAGTGTTCTTTTTCCGGAGTCGTTGCGTGTGATTAAAATGCGCGAAGCGGCGTACGTGGTCCGGCCCATAATGCTGTCGCTGGTCGAAGGGTGATAACGGGGGTCCTGTCTGAGCAACATCGGATACAGGTACTTGCCAAAAAAGGCGCTGGATTCCTTTTGCAGCACCGCCGCCCTATAAAGTGCGGTAAAGCTGGGCTGCATTCCGGAAGCGAGGTGTTCATCTTCCTCGCGCATCACCCGCACGTTGATGGCCACCGCGCCAAATGTCAAAGGCGAGCGCGCTTCCTCGACGAACGCATGAAATTTGTCTGCTCCAGTTGGACGCTGTACTGAGGGAGCATCAGGAAGTGATCTCCACGTAAGCATCTCCTGACGCTTTGCTTCGGGTGAGTTTGAGCCGTCAAATCGTAAGGCGTGGAGCGAGTCAGGTGAAGGACGTTCGCTCTGGCACAATGCCCCGCTAGCGGTCAATAGAAGAAACCAAATGACTCGGATTAGTGCAGTTTGACCCACCATGACTCGGTCCCATAAAACGGCAAGCGACTTTCCGGCTCCTCGGCGATTCGGATGGGAGCACACCTTGAGGTTAGCACTCCAACTGGCATTCGTCTGAGCAAGAGTGCTCATCTCCCGACAGGCAGAGACTTCTTTGATGGAGGAGACGAGTGATCTGTTGCCTAACGTGAAGAATTGACCGCAGCATTCGAGCGGCATATTCTCTCCTAGAATTGGCAAGGAAGCAGCAGTTCGTAGCGAACGGTCGGGCTAGGCTCAGCATGACAACATCAGATGAGGTCGTGATGAAATCTCTGTCAAGTACCTGTCTTTTTCTCTGGCTTCTCTTTGCTTCCGCTTCCGCGGTTGCTCAGCCATCGGGGCCGGATGCGCGTCAAATCACCGATCCCAAGACGCTCGTATCTGCTTCCAATCCTCTTGCGCGTCCCATTCCGATTGATGATCTCTATTTCACGCGCTCCGTTTCCAGCGCGTCTTGGTCTCCGGACGGCAAAGAGATTGTGTTCACCACCGACATATCCGGGCGGTCAAATTTGTGGAAGGTGAACGCAGAAGGCGGATGGCCGATACAACTGGCGCAGTCGGACGAAAGGCAATATGGCGAGACCTGGTCCCCTGACGGCAAATGGATCGTCTTTCAGCAGGACACCGCCGGAAACGAACTGTGGGACATCTTTGCTATCCCGAGTGACGGTGGTGAAGTAATCAACCTGACCAATACTCCTGAGATTCGCGAAGAGAGCCCGCGCTGGTCGCCCGACGGGACGACAATCGCGTTAAACTACAAGCCAAAGAAAGCTACCGTGTACAACATCGCCCTAATGGATTGGGGCACCCGGAAGGTGACGCCACTCACTCACGAAAGCACGGCGAACCATCTTTGGCAGTCGGTAGCCTGGAGCCCTGACGGAAAAACACTGTACGCCAACCGTCTGGAAGTGAGTTTTACCGACGCCGACATCTACGCTATCGATATTACGAGCGGAAATGCCAGGAATCTCACTGCACACCAAGGACAGGTGCTGAACACGGCCTCTTCCTTATCCAAGGATGGGAAGACGCTTTTGATCACATCCAACGAAAAGGGTGGCTACCAGAACGTAGCTCTCCTGGATATTGCGGAGAAAAGTCGCACATGGGTGACGCAGACCAAGTGGGAGGCGAGTTCAGGTGACTTCTCTCCCAACGGCAAGCGCTTCAGCTATGCCATCAACGCAGACGGTCGTGCGGATGTATACCTCGGAGACGCAGCCACAGCGAAGTCAGAGCAGATCCCAGTCCCTGGAGGCGTGAACGGCTTCGCAGCCTCGCCAAACTCTTTTTCGACTTCTGGAGATCGGATACTTTTATCGCATGAGAGTTCGGTCGAGCCTGGAGACTTCTGGGTTTACGACCTGGCATCTGGAAAATCAAAACAGCTCCGCCATCGCAGATCGTTAGTTACAAGTCATTGGGGGGAAAAACGATCAGCGCTCTGATGTGGATTCCTTTCAATCTTAAGCGCGACGGCTCAAATCCCGCGCTAGTCTTACCCCATGGCGGGCCAACGGGGCAGTCCGCGGACTACTGGAGTCCCCGCATCGCGGCCTTCGTTTCCCGAGGATATGTCTGCATCGCTCCCAACGTTCGTGGCTCGACCGGGTATGGCATCGAGTTTCAAAAGGCCAACTACAAAGACCTGGGCGGCGGAGATCTGCAGGATGAAGTTTTCGCGGCTAAGTTCCTGGAAGCGACGGGCTACGTGAATCCGAAAAAGATCGGGATTACGGGCGGCTCATATGGCGGATTTATGACGCTGATGGCACTGGGCAGGAGTCCGGAGGTGTGGGCGGCGGGCGTGGAACTCTTCGGCATAATCAACTGGATGACTATGCTTGAACATTCCGACCCAATGCTGCAGGAATACGAAAAGAGCCTGCTGGGCGATCCGGTGAAAGATCGCGCCGCTTACGATGCAGCGTCTCCCATCACCTACATCCACAATGTGAAGGCGCCATTGTTGGTCCTGCAAGGGAACAATGATCCACGCGTTCCGCGGGAAGAGGCGGAGCAAGTTGTCGAACTGCTGAAGAAAGACGGAAAGACGGTGGGTGCGCACTACTACGCCAACGAGGGCCACGGCTTCGAAAAACGTGAGAACCAGATTGATTCGATCCGGCGCACCGTGGAGTGGTTCGACAAATACCTGAAAGGAAACAATTGATTCGGGCGTGGGCGAGGACGCTTCTGTTGCGGAAACGGCCTTTCAAATCAGCCCCTGACGAGCATCGGCACAAGTTACTGCGAACGCCACGTCATTTCCACTCGTATTGGAATTTCGTTCTTAACCGGCTGAGTCAAGAGTGTAGGTGGGTCAATCTTGAAATCAGGTAGCGTGGCCGGAATTGTTTCCGAGATTCGGGTCTCGGTGCCTTGCGTCACGAGTTGGAAAGGAACCTGCTTGTTATGTGAATGTCGCGGTTGCTATCGCCGGAATCAAACGACTTCACAGGTACTGCAATCAGGAAATCGCATTGTCCGTCGTGACAAGTGCCCTTCCCTCGGGCCGCATGGCTGATGCCCTCAGTCTGGTGCAGACGGTGAGAGACGTGATAAGTGAGAGTGGATTGTTCGAGAAGCCATTGACTACCCGCCGCCGGGGCAAGCTGCGGCAAGGACAGAAGGAGGGGGACCATTAGGAGTTTTGCATTCATAGAGAGCTAGAATTTAAGCGATACGGACAATAGGGCGGCGCCAAACGCCCCGGCGGTTACGATGGCTACCGGCCCATGTGCTGCGGCGATTCCGTGTACCTTTTGACCCTTGAGCGTACGCCATTGCCCCCAAGACGGGGGTGAGGATCATCCCCGGACCGTGAACCCACGCCAGGGCCTTGTGCACGCGGATTGGCCCCCGGGTTCTGGTTCCGGGGACTCGCGGCGCGCGGATGGCAAAGTACGCGCTTGTAAAATAGAAATCCGACGCGGCGGCGCCCAGAACCATATGGACAGTACGGTCGGTGTTGCTGGTA
>MNDG01000161.1:0-3912 GCA_001914815.1 Acidobacteriales bacterium 13_2_20CM_55_8 | reverse complement strand
CCAAGTCCTGAATCGAAGGAGCCGTCTTACTGCTGGAAGGGGCGTTCGGCAGGTTGCTAGTAGGGGTTTGGGGCTCCGCTTGCGATGCCGCCAAAGTTACGTTCACGGTTTTCGCCCCCGCCGTCAGCGCCACCTTAGCTACTTTCGGGCCGAACCCATCCGCCGAGATGGAAACCTCGTAGTCTCCTGATGAGAGGTTTGACCGGTTGTAGACCCTGCTGAATTGGTTTGAGTGGCGGTCGATTGGCCAGTGTCTAAATTCTTGATAGAGATCTTGGCGTTGGGCACGACTGCTCCCGAAGCGTTTGTGACAGTTCCCGACAGCGTGGCGTCACCGACCTGCGCCCGCAAAGAGTCAGAGATCAACAGAAGGAGCAATAGAATTCCCACACCCAGGACAACCTTCGCCGCTCTCGCTTTCATTGGGACTCCTCTTGAGTTCATGTACGCGGTTTAGCGAATATGTACTAGGGATGCTGCGACTCGCGGTCGAGATGTATAGCCGAGAAACCGTCGAAGAATTTCCAGCGGCCCAATAACTTTCACGTCCCCCGCGGCGAGGATTTAGTGCTAACAGTATCTGCCTGTACGTCGGGGGAGTTGCCATGCCGGCGATACTTTACTTCCTAGAGGTATAATGGCGGGTTTTGCGACCATGGAGAAAGCTACCCAATACGAACTTCGGCTGGCCGAGCGCATGTCGCGGCTGGGGACCGAAACCGCGTTTGAGGTTTTGAACAAGGCTCGAGCGCTGGAGCGTCAGGGAAAGAAAATCATTCATCTGGAGATCGGTGAACCAGATTTCGATACCCCCAAAAATATTGTGGAGGCTGGGGTCGGGGCTCTGCGCCAGGGTTGGACGCACTATGGGCCGTCGGCAGGGCTGCCGGAACTGCGACACGCCATTGCGGAGGAAGTCGGGCGCTCGCGCGGAGTGAAGATATCGGACGATGAAGTCGTGGTTGTTCCAGGCGGCAAGCCTATTATTTTCTTTGTAATTTTGGCGTTAGCTGATGCGGGAGATGAAGTGATTTATCCCAATCCTGGGTTTCCAATTTATGAGTCGATGATTCGTTACGTCGGGGCACACGCGGTGCCGATCCGACTGCGGGAAGAGAAGGATTTTGGTTTCGACATTGACGAATTGGCGGGGCTGATAACAGACCGTACACGCCTGATCATCCTGAATTCTCCGCACAATCCGACAGGAGGCGTGCTTCAGAAGCAGGACATCCGCGATATTGCCGAAGCCATCGGAGAGCGCAACATTATGGTGCTCTCGGATGAAATCTATAGCCGGCTGATCTTCGATGGCGAGCATTATTCCATGATGTCGGTGCCTGGGTTCAAGGAACGCACGATTCTGCTCGACGGTTTTTCCAAGACTTATGCCATGACGGGATGGCGCATGGGTTATGGCGTCATGCGGCCGGATCTGGCGACCCACATCACGCGCTTGATGACCAATTCGAATTCGTGTACGGCAAGCTTCACCCAGATTGCGGGCATCGAAGCGATCCGCGGAGACCAATCGTCGGTGGAAGTGATGCGAAAGGAGTTCCAGGCGCGGCGCGATGTTTTCGTCGCGGGATTGAACCGGATCAAGGGCTTTTCCTGCCGCATGCCGAAAGGCGCCTTCTACGTGTTTCCTAACATTATGAAAACGGGACGGAAATCGAAGAAGCTGGCGGATGCTATGCTCGACCAAGCCGGTGTGGCCTGTCTCTCTGGGACTGCGTTTGGGGATTTTGGCGAAGGATATTTACGCTTCAGCGTGGCAAATTCTTTGGAGAACCTGAGCAAGGCACTGGAGCGGATCGAGCAGTGGACCACGCGGAATTTGTAGCCAAGTAAAGACAATGTCACGGATCTGGTTAGGCGTGCTGTGTGGGCTGATTTATGGCGCGCTGGATGCGGCGCTCATGATCCCCATGCAGTTTTCCGACAAGCGTGCCGCGATCACTGGGGCATTGATTAATCGCTTTTCGATTGGCTTTGTAATCGGTGCCATCCAGTTGCCGTGGCCAGGCTGGGCAACCGGCCTCTTCATCGGAGTGCTGCTTAGCGTGGGTGATGCGTTGATCACAAAAGCCTACATTCCCATCATTGGTTTAGGCGCGATCGGGGGAGTGATCATTGGGCTCGTGGTAAGTCGATTCGGGCATTGAGACTCCGCAGCAAACCAGTTCCCAGATCAGTCGGCAAAGAGGATCAGCATGCCAGTGAAACGAGCTTCCCGCAAAGTCCGAGAGCCCAAGGCGAGTCGTCCGCATATGCCTGGATATGGGATACCCAAGGGCAAGGAAGGTTTGCTTTCGTGGAGCTGGGCAGAACAGCGTCTGGAAAAATCGCATAATTATTGGATCTCGACTGCGCGTCCGGATGGAACGCCACATACGATGGTGGTCTGGGGATTGTGGCTGGATGGCAGATTTTATTTCAGTACGGGCCAGAAGTCGCGCAAAGCAAGAAACCTGGCGGCGAATCCCAGGTGTGTGATTTGTTCGGACCGCGCAGAACAAGCTGTGATCGTCGAAGGAGTTGCCGAGCTGGTTAACGATCACGCGTTCCGCAAACAGTTTGGGGACCTGTATCAAAAGAAATATGACTGGGACATGAAAGATTTCGCAGAGCCGATTTATGTGGTTCGTCCGCGCGTGGCATTCGGACTCTTCGAGAGGAAGTTCATGGGCAGCGCCACGCGATGGACGTTCGAATAGAAGGTATTGGGTACCAGAGCTATAGGTCTGCAAGACACCATCCAGAGAGAACGATGACCAAGAAATTTCGCGTCTTTGCTACTTGCGATGTTGGCGAGTCCATAGAGCTGCTGCGTAAACGCGGATACGACGTTGAGGTGTATCCGCAACCGAAAGCGCCGCCGAAGAGTCTGATCCTGGAGAAGGTCAAGTCAGGGATCGACGGCCTGATTACCACCTTGCGTGACCCCATCGACGCTGAAGTATTCGAGGCGGGCAAGGGAAAACTCAGAGTGGTGGCGCAGATTGCTGTCGGCTTTGACAACATCAATCGCGCCGACGCCAACCGCTATAAGGTTCCGTTCATCCATACCGCCGACGTGCTCACTGAAGCTACGGCAGAGTTTGCCTTCTTCATGCTGGGCGCGCTGGCCCGGAAGATGTGGACGGCAGAGCATCTTTTGCGTGAAAACAAATGGGACTACTGGCATCCCTACCTGCCGTTTCTGGGCGACGAAGTGACGGGGAAAACGATTGCGATCATCGGAACTGGGCGCATCGGGCTGGCCATGATCAAGAAGTGCGCCGGGTTCGATATGAATATTTTGTGCTATGACCCCGCTTATCAGAACCACGCATTTGTGAAGGCAATTCAAGAGATCAAGGATCTACTTCAGAGGCGTGGCATTGCGAAAGAAAAGACGTGGATCAAGTACACCACGTTGGACGATGCGCTGAGAGAGGCGGACTTTGTCAGCGTGCATGTACCGCTTTTGCGCGAGCGCGAGAGCGATACCCCGACCTACCATCTATTCAATGAACGCACTTTGCGGATGATGAAGCCGACCGCATTTCTAGTGAACACTTCGCGTGGACCGGTGGTGGACGAAGCAGCACTGGCGCGAGCCCTTCGAGAAAACTGGATCGCGGGAGCGGCGCTGGACGTCTATGAAAAAGAACCGTTGCCGCCTGATTCACCATTGCGCGATCTGGCCATTGAGGACCGTTGCAGGCTGTATCCGCATTTTGCCAGCGCGGCCAAGATTACCCGGCTCTCCACGGATCCGAACAAAGGCATGGCTGGGAGGTGCGTGCAAGGGTTGATCGATGTGCTGGAAGGAAACTATGGGGGAGATGTTACGAAGATGCCTTATGTGGTCAATAAGGAGGCGTTTGGGAAATAGCATTTAGCATTCAGCACTCGGCATTCAGC
>MNDG01000054.1:2652-23224 GCA_001914815.1 Acidobacteriales bacterium 13_2_20CM_55_8 | reverse complement strand
CTGGCAACCATGCGGCGTTCAGTGGAGCTCCCGACGCGCCTCCTGGCGCTAGACTCGCCGTGGGATTCGGACGCGCGGTGGTGTTGATGTTCAATGCGCGACTTTGCGGGCCACTATTCAGATTGGGGATGGGATTATTCGTAAACGCGCAAGCCGTGGCGGCAGGCAAACCCGAAGTGCAGGACAGCGACACGCTGTTGGGGAATGCCGCAGTCGGTGTCACCGTGACCTGATAAGTAGCCGGTGTTCCTGCGGGAACACTGACGCTGGGAGGCGCCACACTGATACTGAAGTCGGCTACGGTTGCGCTGGCGCTCGCGGTGGCGGTGAATGTAGATCCAAGGACCGTCACCGTTCCGCTGTTCCCTATGGAACCAGCAACCGTCGGGGTCAGAACCACAGTCACGGTCGCGGTCGCGCCTGCGTTAATAGTTCCGATTGAGCATGTCAAGGTCGACGGGCTTCCAGTCGGGGCACCGCAACTTCCCGGCGAGGTGGCGGCGGAAACAAAGGTCGCGCCGGAAGGCAGCACATCCGAGAAAGTTACGCCCGTAGTCAAATCGCCATTGTTGGTGATGGTGTACTTGAAGCTGACCTGGTTGCCAACTCCGGTCGACGAGGGCGTGGCAGTCGCAGCGATACTGAGAGTAACGGTGGAACCGAGTTTGCTTACAAAGGCGTCGCTCGATCCGCTGAGGCCGGATTGAAAAGGATTATGTGTGGGAAAATTACTGGAAGCAGTTTCGCCGGTGACATAACTTGCGCCCTGCGGATCCACGGCGATGCCGGTGCCACGGTCGTTTCCGCTACCGCCCAGATAAGTTGAATAGTGTCCGGCCGCGGTGGCCGTAGTCGCCGTTGTATCGATGCGAGCAGCAAATGCGTCTGTGCCGCCGCCCAGGCTGGCTTGTACTGCAGCCGGCTTCGGAAAATCAGAGGAGTCGGTGTAGCCGGTGACGCGCGCCCCCTGCAACGAATCCACGGCGACCGCCAGGCCTACATCGGTTCCGCCGCCGCCCAGGTAAGTCGAGTAGGACAGCGCGACCGAAGATCCCGAAGCTGGATTGTTGAGTTTGACCAGGAAGGCATCGCTGGCTCCGCCTCCGTATGCAGGCTGGAAGGGACCGGTTCCCGCCGCAGGGAGGTTTGAAGATGTGGTCGAGCCGGTAACGTAGGCGCTTCCGCCGGCGTCCACTGCGATTGCATTTCCGATGTCGTCGCCGGAGCCGCCCAGATAAGTTAGATAAATTTGTTCGGTGCCGCTGGCGTTCGTGGGAATGAACTTGGCGACGAATGCATCAATCCCGCCTGCGTTGGTTCCCTGCGCGGCGTTGAGCACCGGCATGTCGGTGAAGCTGGTGCCTCCGGTAAGGAGAACGCTTGGACTGGTGGAACTGGTGTCCACGGCGATGCCGCCGCCTACCGTCACTCCGCTCGCGGGTGCGCTGCCGCCCAGATAAGTGGAATAGACAAGACTCCCGGAGCCAGTGAGACTGGGATCAACTTTGCTCATGAAGAATTGGTGGGTGGCCTTGGACGTCGTTTGGAACGCTCCGGTGGTGGTAGGAAAATCTGTCGATGTGGTCGTTCCCGTCAGGTAAGCGCGGCCACGCACGTCGAGTGCGAGACCGGTGGCATTGTCCGCGCCATCGGAACCGGAAAGATAGGTGGAGTAGATGAGGTTAGAGCCGGTTGAATCCAACATGCTCACGAAAACGTGATTGCCGCTGCTGAGCGCGGTGGCCTGAAAAGCTGCGTTGGTTCCGTTGGTGGGGAAATCGGCGGAATTTGTGGTTCCTGCCACGACAACGTTGAAGCCGGAATCAGCGGCAACTCCCGCACTGGTGTCGGTGAGGCTACCGCCGAGATAGGTGGAAAAGATCAACGCCGAACCCGCGGAGTTGAACTTAGCGACAAAAATATCGGCAACTCCGCTTAGGGCGGCCTGATACGGAGTTCCGCTTGGTGGAAAATCCGCTGAGGTTGTTGTGCCCGCAACGTAAGCATTACCCGCGGAATCGACCGCTATCGCGGGACAGCCGGACTTCACAGATCCCGAAATGGCGGTGCAACCTTCATTGCCGCTGCCTCCGAGGTAGGTGGAATAGGTGAGCACGGGATCAATGATCAATGTGCGGCTGCGATCGTAGGGGCCGAGTTCAAAACCGACACGATTCTTATCGCGTAGGGTGAATCGTCCCGCGACTGGACGCTGTTCGTCTCCAATTTTCTGATACACGTTTGGGGCTACCAGGCGAACATCACCGGCGGTCGTAGCCAGAAGCAGATCACCAGCGGACGTCAATTCCACTTTTTCTGAGCCACGGAATCGAAGCGCGATCTGTGTCGGGTCGGCGCCGGGCGCGACTTTAAAATCGTATTCCAGGCGTCCCTGATTGCCGTAGTAGATGAGATCGATCCCGGGATAGACATTGTCATAACCCACCTGTGCGAACTGCGGCACATTGCGATGCCACTTGGCCGGATCGTTGCCGATCAAGTAATTGCTTTTGCCGGGCAACGGGTCCATTGCTAAACCCTGGGAGTTTGTGTTCACGCCGTCGAGGCTCATGCGCACAACTGAAGTTTGCCCGGCTGACTCTTGTAACGCCAGCACCGCCTCATTCTGGGTGAGAAATAATCCGTAACCGCTTCCGCGCGCGAGAAATTGAACTTGGGAATCGCTCTGGCCCTGGTTGGATTCAAAGACGAGCGGCAGATTGACGAAGAGATGGGCGCTCGATGTGGCTGCTCCGGAAAAACTCGACGTGGGTTGCGTCTCTCCGGCGCTCCGTGGCGACCAGGTTTTGTTGCCAAACCCGAGAACTGTGGCTCCCGCCATCCCCAGCGCCAATAATGCCATCAGGACGCGGCTCTGCAGACCAGTTGTTTCCAACCGAGGGCGATTCAATGTCACGAGCTCCTCCGAGTTTCCCGATTTCGTGGAGAGGAAGAAGAAACGGCGCACAAAAACAGCAATCCGCCTGACACGCCGCACGGGGCGGCATGCGCACTTTGTCACCAGAAAATGGGCGAAAAAAATTAAGTAACTACTTAAACATCTGACGGATAGACTGTCAAGCCGCGTCGGGCTCCTCCCGCCTTGTCTGGGTAGGATGCGCCGAGCCTTCGTCAGAGATGCCGTAGCCCGGCACCGGCAGTGGCAGAGCCAATTCAATGCGGACAAGTGTAGGCTGCAAGTTTATTGCAACTTCTTTCATTCGGGCTACGCCTTCAGACTGCCGTTTCTTCTCAAGTGGTTCATTTCATGTCGATAGTCTATGTCGGCTGATTGCCGCTTGTGGCACCACGATTGCTCCTATCTCCCCCGCAGCCTCGGGTATTTTCACGATTCACCCCACAGCTTCCCCCTTGGTTATGGGATTGCCGGGCTCGGACCGGATTTGCAAAGCCGTTAACCGAGTCAGTTCCCTGCAATTTTTGCTCTTGCAAACCGGTAATAAATAAGTAAGTCTTAATTCGAGAGTGCAAGGTTTTTCATCGAAAGGAATTTGTGCCTGAGGTTCGCGAGGACGAGGCAGGACATGGACCGAAGCCAGCATTTGAAATGCTCTTAAGAAAAGAAAGCACGATGCTTCAGCCAACCCAGGAACGGCGCGTGATGCGACGCTTCGACATGCGTCTTCCGGCATCGGTCAAGGTGGACGGTGTTGCTCTCGATGAGTTATTGACCGAGACTCAAAATGTCAGCGCTCGCGGGGTTTTCTTTTACCTTGACCGGCCGTTGACAGAAGGCTCCAACATCGAAGTAACTTTGACTTTTCCGCCGCACATAACTCGGACCGACTCGGTCCGGGTGCGGTTCAGGGCGCGAGTGATTCGGGTGGAAACCCCTCTGCCGGCTTCCCGCATCGGCGTAGCTGCCATGATTGAGGAATATGAATTCCTACGCTCGGCGCCTGCGCCCGAACTGCTTGACGAAATGCGATAAGGAATTCTTCCGGCGCGCCAGATGGCAGCGCTAAAGCGCTGCGCTACCCAAAAGCACCGCGTCAGCGGTTTGCAATTCGGCGGTTTGCAATGCCGTGTTATACAACGCCGCCTGGCACTACCTCTGATTTAATTCCTGGATCTCGTTTCGCAGGCGAATATAGCGGCGCAGCAAAAGGGCCAAGTAGCTAATGTGGATGATCCAGGTGGCGGCGTAAGCGGCGTATAGAAATTTCATTGCGCCTTCCGGGAGTCAAGCAGCGCTTCCAAAGCTTCGGTTTCTTCCACCTCACGTTGCAGCAATTCCAGCCGGTAGCGTGACCAGCAGACTAAGCAAGCAAAACACAAAAAACCTGCCCAGTTGATCAACGCTACCTGCAGCATTTTGGGATCAATCGAGCCTTCGCCGCCAATCACGGGCTGGGGGTGCTGTGTCCGGAAGAACCGGATGGAAAAATAGACTAAGGGCACATCCAACGCGCCAAAAATTGCTATCACCGCAGCCATAAGCGGAGTTTGACCGCTGCTGGAGAAGCGGCGCAGGATCAAGTAGCTCACGTAGATCAACCACAGCACCAGTGTTGAGGTGAGGCGAATGTCCCACGTCCACCATATTCCCCATACCGGGCGCGCCCAGATTGGCCCCGTGACCAGCACGACCGTGCAGAAGACGACGCCGACTTCAGCGGTGACAAGTGCAATGATATCGGCTTTGATGCTTCGTTGAATGAGATATACGACGGAAGCGACGAAGTTGATGCCGAACAACAGGAACGCGGTCCAGGCGGAGGGTGCATGATAGTAAAAAATGCGTTGCACGTCTCCCATGCTTTGCTCGGTGGGAGCTCCGATGAGTGCTTCATAAAGGCCGTAGCTAAGGAGCACAGCCGTCAGCACACCGAGAATTGGAAATGTACGCCTTATCACTGGTTTTTCATTCCGCGTTCAATACCGTGTCGAACAAAAGAAGGCACGCTGTAGTAAACACCACATTGTAAGCGGCCAGCAACACGATCCAAAATTTGGCAGAGAAATCTCCAGTCAGGATTGCGGTGGTGGCTTCGACCGTCGCCAGCAGTGCCGGTATCGAGATGGGAAAAAGAAGAAGCGGCAGCATGATCTCGCGGCTACGCGTCCGCAAGGACATGGCTGCGAAGAACGTTCCATTCACCACCAAGGCCCATGTCCCGAGGGCAGAGACGATCAACAATTGGTAGGCAGGCCCGAGGGCACGCAAGTTATAGAACACGATGAATAGCGGTGTCATGAAGGTTTCCAGCACGATGACAAAAATAAAATTTCCAAAAGCCTTGGCCAGAAAAAGGGCGTTGGCCGGAGCGGGAGAAACGCGGTAAGCGTCCAGAACCTGATTGCGCAGTTCTCGCGCCCAAGTCTGGTTCAGCGCCACCACCGCCGCGAACAGGAACGCGACCCACACCAACCCTCCGGCGATGCGCCGAGATTCTTCTGCAGTCGGATCGAACGAGAAGCTGAAGATGACGACGACCAACAGTGCAAAAAATAGCATGGAGTTGATGGCATCTTTGGAGCGCCACTCCAGACGCAGGTCTTTGCTCAGGCTCGCTCTCGCAACATTTGTGATCGCGCTCATGGTGTTTCCGCCATCATCAATTCTCGGGTGCGACGAGTAATCAAGCCCGCTTCCATTTGTACGAACTCGTCAGCGGCATGTTCGAGTTGCGACGCTTGATGTGTGACGACGAATATTGTCTTGCCTGCGTCCCGCAGTTGCTTTAGCAGGTGCGTCATTTGGCGGGCGGAGTGGGCGTCCACATTGGAAAATGGTTCATCCAGCAAGAGAATTCTGGGATCGTGAATCATGGCGCGCGCAAGTGACATACGCTGCCGCATGCCTTGCGAATACTGCCCCACGGGGCGGGTCAGCGCGGGATCGAGTCCAACGGCGGTGATGGTCGCGGCACAGCGTTCGTCGTCCTGGATCCCGTAGAGACGAGCGAAATAGCGGAGGTTTTCCATGCCAGCCATCTCGTCATAGAGCAGCGAAGGATGCGCCATGTAGCCCACCTGCCGGCACACTGAGCGCAGGTCTGTAGTTCCCAGCATTGAAATTGTTCCACGCGTGGGCCGCGTTAAGCCGGCGAGCGACCGCAGCAGCGTCGTCTTTCCTGCGCCGTTTTCGCCAACGATGGCATAGAGACGTCCGGAGACGAATTCTGCGCTTACTCCCCGCAAAGCTGCAAAGCGGCCGAATTGTTTGACCAGATCATGGATAACGATGATGGGAGTTGCGGCAGCGTGTGAGACGTGGTTCACAGGCAATCGGAGGACATGGACAGCACAGTTGGTTCGAACGCAACGAATCTATGCATTTTTGAAGGAGTTTGCAAATGAGGGATTAGGAGGTGGGTACGGGGGCTGCGTCCCCCTAAGGCCTCAGTTAAGCTCTTTGGGTTAGAAGTTTGATGGGGGAGTGCGGCAGTTCCGAGATGTGTAGTTTCTGAGTAGTCGACTACTTGGGAGTTATCCAACCGAGCGGAGCGATATGGGATCATATGTTTCTGCCGGCAAGCGAACTGTTTTTTCTACCAACCCCGCCGAGAATATCCGGTCAAAGAGACCTGTAGGCCGTTAGGCGTCAATGTGAAGGCCGCATTCCTGGGACTATAATTACGCGCGCGGATGGCCCTAATCTCTGGCACGAAACTCGGGCCCTATGAGATCGTCGCGCCGCTAGGCGCTGGTGGTATGGGAGAGGTATATCGCGCTCACGACTTCAAGCTTGGGCGCAACGTCGCTCTGAAGCTCCTGCCACCCCTGTTCACCGCGGACGCCGATCGCGTGTCGCGCTTCGAACGCGAAGCACGACTGCTCGCATCGCTCAATCATCCGCACATCGGGGCAATCTACGGTTTCGAGGACGCAGGCAACGTGCCGGCCCTGGTGCTCGAGTTGGTGGAGGGCGACACGTTGGACGATCGCGTGCGCCGGGGCCGGTTGCCTCTCTCGGAAGCTTTGGCCGTCGCGCAACAGATTGCCGACGCGCTCGACGCCGCCCACAGGGCCGGGATCATCCATCGCGATCTCAAACCCTCCAACATCAAGATCACGCCCGATGGGGTGGTCAAAGTGCTCGACTTCGGTCTCGCAAAAGCCCTCGCGGCCGAAAGGTCCGGTCCGGATCTGTCGGAGTCCCCGACGATGATGACGGACGGGACGATCGTAGGTGTGATTCTCGGCACCGCCGCGTACATGAGCCCGGAGCAGGCGCGAGGTCAGTCGGTCGATAAACGCACCGACATCTGGGCCTTCGGGTGCGTGCTCTTCGAGATGTTAACGGGCTCTCCAGTTTTCGCACGCGAGACCGTCACGGATACCATCGCCGCCGTCGTCGGAGGCGAACCAGAGTGGAAGTCGCTGCCAACCAATACGCCGGGCAGCATCCGACGTTTGCTGACGCGTTGTCTTCAGAAAGATGCCAGGCGACGGCTTCACGACATCGCAGACGCGCGGATTGAGATCGAAGACGCAAGGGCTATGCCTGCCGAGCCGGTTCCAGTGCCGACGCCCCGACGGTGGTCCCGATTGGCATTCTCGGCGCTGGCGCTCGGAATTGTGGCAGCCCTCGTCTTCCTCTGGGCGGCGCGCGACAGACTCAGAAGGCCGGCGGAGGTGCCATCGCGGCCGGATACTCGCGTCATACGCCTCACGGATCTTCCCGGCCTCGAGGAGTCTCCGGCCATTTCAGCAGACGGCAAGTCGGTGGCATTCACCGCCGGCGTGGGCGGCAAACGACAGGTCTTCGTGCGGCTCATTGCTGGGGGCGCGCCGCTGCAAATCACGCGCGATGCAGTCGATCACGAGTGCCCCCGCTGGTCGCCAGACTCGAGCTCGATCCTGTATTTCTCGCCGGCGGTATCAGGAACCGTCCAGGGGAGCATCTGGGAGATCCCGGCGCTCGGCGGCGTGCCACGGCGGGACATCAACAGTGTAGGTTGTGCCGACATCAGCCCTACGGATGGGAGGCTTGCGCTGTTTCGGCTGGCGAAGGAGGGCATCCAGCTAGTAACCGCGCCGACGGACGGTTCGAGATTCGACGTGATCTCCGAGTTCGCGACGGCCATGTACTACTTGTATCCCCGCTGGTCGCCGGACGGGAGATGGATTGCCTTTCAGCGCGGAGACAGCATCAGGTTCGACATTTTCGTGGCGCCGGCAACTGGAGGAGAACCGCACCAGTTAACGCATGACAACAACATGATGAGCGGTTTTGCCTGGCTGCCCGACAGCACGGGCATCGTCTACAGTTCCAGCCGCGGCGGCACGATGCCTTATTTGCCGACGTTAAGCCTATGGCAAGTGAGATTGCGTAATGGAAGCGTCCGGCGGCTCACATCGAGCGAGACGTCGTATGCGAGTCCGGACATCTCCAAGAGTGGCGCAATATTGGTCAGCCGCATGAAACTGCAGACCGACATCTGGAGGTTCCCGATCGACGGTCCGCCCCGCGAGAACGTGCGCCGCGGCGTTCGTGTGACGCGCCAGACCGGGCAGGTTCTCACCCCTACGGCCAGCCCCGACGACAAAGAGGTCGCGTTTCTATCCGACAGCGGCGGTCATGCAAACCTGTGGGTTGTGAGCACCGAGAGTGGCGGGCTGCGCCAGATAACTTACGAGCGCGATCCGAAGGTGGCCGTGGGCGTCCCGGTGTGGTCGCCCAACGGCCACACGATCGCGTTCGTCTACTCCCGCGGCAACCAGGGGTTGACGTTCGGAATCTGGCTGGTAGATTCGGATGGAAGCAACCTGCGCAATATTGCGAACCCCGGTCTCGGTCTTGCCTGGTCGCCGGACGGCCGCTGGGTGTATTACTCGACGTCGAGCGGCGCGGCAGCCACCGATGTCATGCTGAAGAAAGTGCCTGTTGACGGAGGGCCAGCCATCACTGTGAGGACCGAGCGGCTACGCAACGTGACCGGGTTACATGGCACCACTCTGTACTACACCGTCGAGCGGCCGCTGGTCGACGGCACGCCGGAATTCGACATCCGGGCCGCCACTCCCGAGGACGGACCGTTTCGCGTGGTCGCGCGCATTCCAGCCTCGCGTGTGCCGATGTGGCAGATCATCAATCCCGCGCTGTCGCCCGATGGAAAATGGCTGGCGCTAGCACTAACCGACGGGTTTACCACCAACCTCTGGGCGCTTTCGACGACGACCGGCCAATGGCGTCAGATTACCGATTTCGGCGAACGCGCGACTTTCATCGCCCGCCGCGTGTCCTGGTCGTCCGACGGTCGCTCTATCCTGGCCGCGGTCGCCGAGGGTGATTCCGATATCGTTCTGCTGGAAGGACTGACGAATGTTGGGCAGGAGTGAGCGAACAGGAATTGGACCTAGAGACAGAATCGACAGAGGCGGTCCATCCGCGCTACGCCGGCCTGGTGCGCAGAATCGGTTTCCCGCAATGTGACAGTAGCTGTACTTTTCCCCGAGAATTCCAACTTCGCAATTGCGATTGCAGGATCAGGTATTGGCCTAAACAGGCAGCTCCGTTAATCCATGCCAACGATTCTGGGAGGATGACGGGCCACTCGAAAGGAATTCTGCCCTAGGTTAGCGCTCACGGGACTGCGTTCCGGAGGTCAGTTGGATGACTGGGTCGACGCGCCTGGTTGAACCTGCGTCATGCTCTTTCGTGGTTCTGTCGAAGGAGTTCCCATCGCCGGCGCACCAGGTTGTTGCGGGGCATACTTGGAAGCGCATTTGGCCTGCAACTGTTTGGCCTGGAAAACGCCATCGCGACCGAAGCTACCTTCCGCCAGCGCTTGAGAATTGTCCTTGAAAGTATCCGGGGGCGCTTCAGTGCCGTTATATACGACCCGTAAACTCTGATCCTGCTCAACGAGCACGAATTCCACGCGGGTTCCCGTCCGCCGGATGGAGCCAGGTTCAACATTTCCGGCAACCCGCAGCCGCTTGCTGAACGCGCTGTCGCCCATCCCGCGCAGCTCTTTGATGGTGACGTAGTAACTTTTGCTTTCCTGAACTCCGGTGTACGCGAGATAAGCCAACGACAGTAGAATAAGGACGGTTGCGCCGCCGAATTTCAGGTATTTACTTCTTTCTTTGGACATGGACAACTCACGACTCTGAGCAAACTCTATTCTCTGCCCCGGCACGGGTCAAGCGGTCCGGGGGACTAAGTGCATTACCAAACGCGGCAAGCGTTGGCGCGAACCATTGGTTGTCCGGCCTTGCAGCCCCACGCCTGCTGGAACTCAGGCATATTCTGGACTACTCCGTTCACTCGGTAGTGGCCTGGTGAATGCGGGTCCACACTCACGAGCATGCGTGAAAACTCCGGACGCCGCTTTTCGCACCACACTCGCCCATATCCCAGGAAGAAGCGCTGCTCAGGGGTATAGCCGTCGATCTTTTGACTAGCCTTTTCACTGCTCCGGTCGTGGCTCATCATCTCGCGCAAAGCCATCAATGCGATGCGAGCACCACCATTGTCGGCGGTGTTCTCACCCAAGGTCAGTTTGCCATTCAGCTTAAGGTCGTCCACGGCGATGAAGTTGCCGTATTCGTCGGCGACACAACTGGCGCGGGTTTCAAATTCCTTGGCATCCTGCTCGGTCCACCAGTCGCGCAAATTACCTTGAGGATCGAATTTGCGTCCCTGGTCATCGAAGCCGTGGGTCAGTTCGTGTCCGATCACGGCGCCGATCCCGCCAAAGTTCACCGCATCATCCATTTTTTTGTCGAAGAACGGTGGCTGCAAGATGCCTGCGGGGAAGACGATCTCATTGCGTGAGCCGCTGTAGTAAGCATTCACTGTGGGTGGAGTCATGCCCCATTCTTTCCGATCGAGAGGCTTGCCGATCTTTGCGATCTGGCGGCGCGATTCGAATTCGTTGGCTCGCAGATAGTTCCCCAGCAGATCGCCGCGCTCGATTTTGAGAGAGCTGTAGTCGCGCCACACATCGGGATAGCCGATTTTATTGCGAATCGCATCCAGCTTAAGCTTAGCTTGCTTTTTTGTGTCTTCGCTCATCCATGGCAGACTGTGGATGTCCTGATTAAGCGATATCTCCAACGCATCCACCATCTTCAACATGCGCTGCTTGCCATCCGCGCCGAAAGTCAGTTCGACGTATTTCTGGCCTAGTGCCTCGCCCAGCGCGCCATCGGTCGAATCGACGCAACGTTTCCAACGTGCCTGAATCTCATCCTGCCCGGTCAAGTGCTTCTGCATCTTAAAGTTTGCGTCCACAAATGGCTTGGACAGCCAGGGGGCCGCATTATTCAGCAGGTGCCAGCTCACATAAGTCTTCAACGCGTCCAGGGATTCGGACTCGACCACGCCATTCACTTGCTTGAAGAAGTCTGGATTCGAAACATTCAGCTCGGAAAAAGCAGGCGCACCGGCCGCCGCGAAATAACGATTGAAATAGAAATTGGAAGCCAGGCTGACCGCCTGATCTTTGCTCATCTTGTGATCGCGGTTCTTGGGATCACGGCGCAACGTGCGATCCATCGAAGCTTTGGCCAGGGCAGTTTCGATCCGCAGAACCGTCTGCGCGGAATCGGCCGCCTGCTGCGGCGACTTGCCCGCCAGAGTGAACATCTCGGTGGCGTAGTCAACCAAATGCTTGCGCATCTCGGTCATCTTGGCATCGTCCTTGATGTAGTAATCGCGATCGGGCAGCGACAAACCGCCCTGATCAATGTAGGCAATCACCTGCTCCGCGTTATGTAAATCCGAAGACGAGTAGAAGTTGAACAACGGATTGGGTCCGATCAGATGCACCCGAGCAATCGCATCGATAAGGGCAGGTTTGTCTGGAGCTGCCGCGATGCGGTCAAGGTCTGGCTTGAGCGGCGACACCCCCTTTGCGTCTGCGGCCTTTTCGTCCATGCAAGAGTTGTAGTAATCGCCAATCTTCTGATCGATGGCGCTCCGGCTCGGATCGTTGGCCGATGCTTTTTCCAGAATGTCGCGTTCCGTTACCAGGTTCCGCTCGTACAGTTCGACAAAGCTAACCCACTCGGTCTGGTCGGCGGGAATTTCTGTCTGCTTCAGCCAATTACCACAGGCGTACTGGTAGAAATCGACGCAAGGATCGGCAGCTTTATCAATGTTGTCGATGCTGAACCCAACTGCAGGTTTGGTGGCGCTAGCGGATTGGGCGAAACCAGCGGTGACGAGCAATAGACAGACGAATAGGAGAAAGTAAAACCGCATGAGTGACCTCATCTGGGCGGACTGGTGATTCTAGGCCTTGGCGATTAGACGGGCAAGCTGCGAGGAGGTTAGAACGTGTCTACCCATCAGGAGGGCGCAGCAATTTCCCGTGCTGTCCGCAGTCCGGAATGGAGCGCGCCCTGGATCCATCCTGGCCATGGCGAGGTGTGCTCGCCAGCAAAGTGGATGCGGCCTTCCGGTGTGGCCAAATATGGAACCACGGTGCGAAATTGTCCTGGTTTAGTGACCATGAAAGCTCCTTTGGAAAAAGGGTGGTTCAGCCAGGACCATGTGGCGGCGCCTTCGAAATTCTGGCGCATCCCAGGATGGATTTGCTCGAAAAGATCTAACGACCGCTGCACCTGTGCCAGTTCGCTCATGGCGGAATATTCTCTCGCTAGATCTTCGTAGGTATAGGACATCACAATGCCGCGCTTGCCCGGCTGGTTATATGTGGGACTCCAGATCTCCATAGGCTGGTCCACCGTAGCGAATCCATTGCGGCCATCGGCCTCCCAGAAGCGACTTTTGGTTTGCGCGTATGCGCGGGTTACCGGTGACAAGTAAACGTTCTCGATGGCAAATGCTTTATTCACCGACCATTGGGGATGTACCTCGATCCCGCGTAGGACAGTGAACGGGAGAGCGCAGATCACATGGTCCGCCACCAGCGTGTGATGGGAACCTGCGTTGGCGAAAGTGACTTCCACATTTGTTGGCGTTTGCGCGATGCGCGCTACCACCGCGCCGTAACGGATGTTGTCGCGCAGCGCGTCCGCCATAGCGTGCGGCAGGAGATCGTTGCCGCCGCGGATCTTCCACATCATTGGAACAGCGTGGCTAACGGAATCATGAACAAAATCGAGCAATGAGTCGGTGTCGAATCCCTGAGAGAGATAGAGGATCGCGTCCACAGAGGCGCCCTGTTGGCGGAGGTAATCGCCCAGGCTGATCTCGCCCATCTCGGCCAGCGAAGGGAGTGGCCACGCGTCCGCAGGAAGAGCGCGGACTTTCTCCTGCAGCGACTGCAGATACTTTTTTGTTAGACCGCCGAAGCCGACCATGCCCTCTTCCGCTGTGAGATTCACATTCAGATGCGTCAGATCCGGATCTTGACCGTGAGGCACGACTTGCCGCTGGCCCCGCCACAGAAAGACATCTGCACCGGATTGCGGAAAGAACGGATCCAGTTCCAGCTTAAAACGTTTCACATAATCGAGCGTAAGAGTGTGTGTTATGGGGATCCGGCCCGCACCGACTTCGGCATATAAGCCATCCGAGAATGGCGCACGGAGCGTGTAGACGCGGCCTCCGGGACGTAATTGTGCCTCGAGGATGGTGACGTTGTGTCCGGCTTTTACAAGTTCCAGACCGGCCGCCAGACCAGAGATTCCCGCTCCCAGGATCGCGACTTTTTGGGCCGGGCCTGTCCGCACGGCTGAACTTCCCGTTTGCAATGCTTGCAAGCGGCTAGCGTACAAACTCAGTGCGGCCATGCTGCTGAGCTGCAGGAATTCGCGACGATCCATGAAAATCCTCCGGAACTGGCACGCGCTCATGGACGATCCAGGCGGTACTAATTCTGTTGGCCTCTACAGAAATAACATACCTTCAGGGAGCTGGCGTGATCTCGTAGCGCCGGCGTCCCGTCGGCTGCCCGCAGAGTAACAAAATTCGCAAGAGCCGGCGGGACGCCGGCGCTACGAGAGTCAAATGCGAGAGTTCGTCGCGGGATTCCCTTTCAAGTCGCGGCGTATAATCGAGATTCATCCAATTTCCCGCAAGGTGGTGTTGGTTTATGGCTGCCACGAGTGGCACTCCTACGAATGGTAACAACGGACACAGCGTCCCCCAGCCCCGGGCCGAGTGGATTGCCCGTCGCGAGGGTGAGAATGGCAACGGCAATAAGAAATGGAATATGTCGCGCTCCGCGAAAAGCTTTCCGGAGAACTGATTCGCGATGAAGTGGCGCGCGGCCGCATGATTATTCCTGCCAACATCCATCATCCCGAGCTGGAGCCGATGGCTATCGGCGTGGCCTCGCTCTGCAAAATCAACGCGAATATCGGGAACTCGGCCGTGACTTCGAATATCGACGAAGAACTTCAGAAGCTGCACACGGCTGTCCACTTTGGCGCCGACACTGTAATGGACCTCTCGACGGGCGGCGACATCCACGAAATTCGCGAAGCCATACTGCGCCATTCGCCTGTCCCCATCGGGACTGTGCCGATCTACGAAGCTATTTCGCGGGTGAAGCGGATCGAAGATCTGAGCGCAGAGGTAATGCTGGAAGTGATTGAGGAACAGGCAGAGCAAGGCGTGGATTACATGACCATTCATGCCGGTGTGCTGATTCAATATCTCCCGCTGATTTCCAATCGCATTACCGGCATTGTGAGCCGCGGGGGCGCAATTCTTGCCCAATGGATGGCCTATCATCACCGCCAGAATTTTCTGTACGAGCGTTTTGCGGACATCTGCAAGATTTTCGCCAAGCACGACGTATCGTTTTCACTGGGCGACGGCTTGCGTCCCGGCTGCGTTGCCGATGCCAGCGATGAAGCCCAATTTGCGGAACTCAAAACTCTGGGCGAGCTGACCAAGAAAGCCTGGGAATATGACGTGCAAGTCATGATCGAAGGTCCGGGGCACGTCCCACTCGACAAGATCAAAGAGCAGGTGGAGAAAGAAAACGAACTCTGCTACGAAGCGCCGTTCTACACGTTAGGCCCGCTGGTGACGGATATTGCGCCAGGGTACGATCACATCACATCCGCGATTGGCGCGGCCATGATCGGATGGCATGGCGCAGCGATGTTGTGTTACGTCACGCCCAAAGAACATCTTGGGTTGCCGAATGAAAAAGATGTGAAAGACGGCATCATCGCCTACAAAATCGCTGCCCACGCGGCTGACATTGCGCGTCACCGCCCAGGCGCCCGCGATCGTGATGATGCTCTCAGTTATGCGCGCTATAAATTCGATTGGGAAAAACAGTTCGCGCTATCACTCGACCCCGCGACGGCGCGTTCCATGCACGACGAAACTCTGCCCGATGATTACTACAAAGAAGCAGCCTTCTGCTCCATGTGTGGACCGAAGTTCTGTTCCATGAATTATTCCAGCAAAGTGGACGAGTACAACAAGCAGGTGCACGGACTGGAAAAGAAAGACTACTCGGAACTGGTGGAGAAGCTGGTCTCGTTGAAGTAGCGTCTGGAGCGCAGGGTTACGGGAAGTTATTAATCCCAAAACATTTAATCCAGGTCAGAGTACTGTTTGACGCCAGGGTTCTTCTGCGCCTGGGTGTGAGAAGCAGGAGGATGCTTCTTGTCGTAGCGCACCACAGTATCTTCCGCCACCATGTCGGATTCCAGGTGGCCGGCAGAATGATGCCGCGGCTTTGTTCTTAGCAACCGGTCGTTAGCTCGATCGGCAGTTTCCGGAACAATCCTGGGAGCGGCCGGCTCGATGGCAAGAGCTGGGTGGAAACGCGCGACATCCGATCCCTGAGCTGACGGCAATGCGCCTATCTTATTCCCTGCGTCGAGCGGAAGCGCAGGAACGATCCTGGCTTTCTCAAATGGGACTGGTTGCTGAGCTTCGATCGAACGCTGCACCACATTGGCCGGTAAAGGCGAGAAACGGTTTGCTGACGCGCCTACCAAAAGCGCCGCCACCGCTACCATAGCTAGGGCGGTCGCTGTCTTCCAGAACACCTCGTCGTTTTGTACAATCGCCTTTTGTAGGAGTCTCTGGCGATAAGTGTTGGGGCGGACAGGGACGGCATTCTGCATCAGTGGCACAACCTGCGGGCCTTGCTCCCTGAAGGCGATCTTGCTACGACTCGTCAGAGGAACAGCCAGCGCCGGTTCCTTAACCAGCGCTTCCGGAACCAGTGAATCCTGTGCGGGGATTTCTGCTTCGGCGAGGGGATGCCAGATTGGCCAATCGGAAGTTGGTTCGGTGTCTATCAGCGAAACATCTGCCCGCAGGGCTGCCGAGGTTTCCACGACGGCTTCTGGCTGGATTTCCGAAATTGCGTCCGTTTCTACCAGCCAAACTTCCTCGACGTCGAGAACTGCCGGGGCTTCCACGATTGTTTCAGGCTGAACGTTCGAAATTGCGTCGGTTTCTACCAGAGAAACTGCTTCGGCCTGGACGAATGCCGAAACTTCCACGATGGTTTCCGGTTGCGTTTCGGAATATTCTCCGGGATCAATTTCCGCGACGGCCAGCGGCGCTTCCAGCACAGGCTCGGAGATCGGCGTAGGAAGAGACTCGACGCTCGCCGAGAATTCATACGCCACGAGCTCTTCTTCCTTTTCGCTAGCAAACACTTCTTGCTCGGCCAACGCTTCCGTGACTTCGACTAACGGTTCCGAAACTTCGACCAACGGCTCCACGACCTCGGCTACCGGCTCCGCAAGTTTCTCGGCCAGCGGTGCTACAAGCTGGGAATGGGAAATAGTCTCGGCCTCGGGTTGCGCAACTGCCGCGGACAGATCCAACACGGGTTCCGCCTGGATGACTGAAATCTGGTCCAATGCTTCTGGTCGGTCCTCTAACTGATGGATTGCGGCAAGTTGCTCGACCTCATCACGCTCGATCGATTGAGTGGGACGATATGCGAGTTCTGGTTCGCGTATCAGGGGGACGACCGACACCGGCCGGAGATTGTCGGTGATCGCGCCGGGAGCGATGAAAACACACTTATTCTGCTCACGCGCAATCCCGCTAGCGCTGGTCAACGCTTCCTCGGGGGCGCACTCTTCTACCGTAATTTCCAGATCGGCGAGTTCGGAGGAAATTTCGTCAGGCGATTTGGTTACAACTTCGAACCCCCGCGCACGTAAATCTTTGGCTAGTGCGTCGGTATCTTCCGCCAACCAGGTAACAATCCTTGCCAGAGGCATATGGGCCCTTGTCGCGGTCAACAAATCAGTATCAGGAGTTACCGTCGCCCTGATAACGTGTTCTGGGCAACGCTCGCGGCGCAGCCTAGGTCTAACCGCGAATCACTTGGATGCACCCGCAGTCGTATTAGTTTACTGCAAAGTAGGATGCGGGGAGCCTGCCCTCAAGAGGGCCTCCAGTCGAGGCAGGTGAAAGTTTTGCACACCTTGGTAAAACTCTGCGCAAGCAGCTGCCCAGCCGGCAACCCTAGTTCTTAGTAAACCTGTAAACTGTCACCGCGGGGGTGTACCGTTCGACCGATGCCCTGACGGAATTCTGACCAGTCCCACCATCATCCCCACCCATGGCGTAAACCAAACCGTTAGCATCGCTCGCAGCCGCAAATTGCCGCAACGTAAGGATGTTGGCAGCTGTGCTCCATGAATCGGAACTGGGATCATGGACTTCCACAGGTTCACAGCCGCGCTGTTGTTGCGGCGGCCCCCAATGGCGTAAATCTTCCCGTCGACTGGAATGACAGCCAGACCAGCCCGCCGCGGTTGGCATGCTGGCGACCGCGGTCCATGGAATGGGGCACGGAGAAGTGCAAGCGGGATCGTGGACTTCCACCGTGTTCTTAACGCTAGAGTTGCTGTCGAAACCACCAATGGCGTAAATCTTCCCATCGACAGTAGCGGCAGCCAGATACCTCCGCGCCGTGGCAGGTTATACTCCGCCGTCCAGGAATTAGAGCTGGCATCGTAGACCTCCACAGTGTTCAGAAGGCTATTTGCGGTGCCCATACCACCAATGGCGTAAATCTTTCCTTGGAGAGCCGCGGCAGCGAAGTAAGATCGCGTAGTCGACATGTTGGCGGCGGCACCCCATGAATCGGAACTGGGGTCATAGACTTCCACCGTGTTCAGAACGGAGTTATTGTTCAAAATGCTGTTGCTGCCCCCAATGGCGTAAATCTTCCCATTGACGGTGGCGGCAGCTAAACCAACCCGTGCCATTGCCATGGGCGCCATTGATCGCTGATCGCACTGCCGATCTTGCTGCCCAAACCCGGCGCGGTGCTGTAGGTAAGTGATCCCTCCGCCCACGAGTTGTTGACCTCGTAAACGTCGAAAGTGCCAGACTTGGAAACGTGGTCCACATAGACCGTGAGCGTGGCTTTCGAGACGCTCGACGCGCTCACGGTCGCCGGAAGGCTGCCTAGGCTGATCTTGAAATAGGAGGTCGAACTGGACTGCACCACCAGCGCGATGCTGCTGCCGTAGTTGGTGGTTGGCGTCACTGAAGATGCAAAGGTGTCGTCAGTGAGCGGGGTTTGGCCCAGAGCGGCAACGGACAAGATCAGGACAAAGCCAACTGCCAATAGGGTGCGTATTTTCTGATAGCGTTTCATCGGGTAGAACCTCCTTTACAAGATTGAAGCGAAAGATGACCGCTCGGCTCATATCCGTCCACGAACAGTTTTACTCACCGCACGGTGGCCGAAGCTGTAACGGTGTTGACTCCGGTTAGCGGAGTGTTGGGATTTCCGTTTACGACGACTATGTCCGTTACCGTCGCCGGGACACCGTCGCTCCCCGGCGTGATGGTCACGTGAAAGACGCACTGGTTACCTGATCCAATGCCGGTGTTGGTTGAAGCCGTCATGACGTTGACCAGTGTTCCCCCAGCCACTCCCACAAGAACCTGAATATTGGACGGCGCTGATTCTCCGTCACAACTAGAAGTTGCATCCGTAATGGCAATGTGTGCTTGTGCGATGTGGTGTGGGGTGGAGTCGATAAATGGAAACAAAGCGCCTGGCGCCAGACCGGCCAAGATTGCGCTTTCCGCAACCAGTTGAGGGTTTGCAGACATCGGAGAAGACGCGTGTTGGTGTGGATCTGCCAGGGCAACTGCCGAAAATAGAAGCGTGAAAACGATCCTCATGAAGTTTTTCATTGGTTAAGCCTCCTATTGAGAAGAAGCGGAAGAGAGAGGTAAATCGGCTCACCAAGTCGAAAAGATTTCAGGCAAATAGTGTCGAAACGCTCTAATACATTGATTTAGATGGGCTTCCGATGTAAGGTATCGGGGTCAGATTGAAGCCCTATTGGTGGGTTTTGGCTTGCTGGATACGTTTTCCAAGCCGCTTACCGAACTCCTAGTTAACTGGGAAAAAGGCGACAAGGATGCCCTCAACGCAATCTTGCCGTTCGTCTACGACGAGCTTCGCCGGATCGCGCATCGTTGTCTGCAACGCGAGAGGCCGAATCACACCATCCAGAGCACGGCGCTAGTTCATGAGGCCTACCTGCGTCTGGCGAAACAGAGACCCCGGCATTTCGAAGATCGAAACCACTTCGTCGCTCTGGCTGCGCAGCTCATGCGGTACATCGTGGTGGACTATGCCAGAAATCACGGTGCTCTCAAACGTGGCGCGGGCGTATTCAAGTTGGAATTAGATGACCGGCTCGCGTTGCCGGATAAACAAGTGGATCTGCTGGCGCTGGACGATGCCTTGAAAAGTTTGCAAGAAGTAGATGCACAACAAAGCCGGCTGGTGGAGCTCAGGTTTTTCGGTGGGCTGTCGATCGAAGAGGCGTCGGATGTCCTCGGAGTTTCCCCGGCCACGTTGAAGCGGCAGTGGACAACCGCAAGAGCTTACTTATATCGGCAAATGCGGCATTGAGGTTGCTCCAGGTGAAGCCGGAACGCTGGGCACAGGTTCGTAAAATTCTTGATGCTGCGCTCGAGCTCTCGCCCGAGGCCCGCGCAGCTTACGTTGCAAAAGTTTGTGCCACCGACGCCGACCTCCATCAAGAAGTCAAATCTTTTCTCGCCGCCCACGATCGTGCCGGAAGCGGGTTCCTGGAAGAGCCTACACTCCCGCCGGTGACACTCGATCCCGGAACAAAACTAGGAGCTTACGAAATTATCGAGATGGTAGGTGCAGGGGGCATGGGCGAAGTGTATCGAGCTCGCGACACTACTCTCGGTCGAGAAGTCGCAATCAAAATCCTGCCGTCGATTTTTTCCAGAGATGCGGACCGTTTGCGACGTTTCGAGCAGGAGGCTCGCGCCGCGGCCGGCCTGAACCATCCCAACATTCTTTCCATCCATCAGTTCGGCACTCAGGACGGAGCGCCGTACATTGTCTCCGAGTTCCTGGAAGGCGAGACTCTGCGTGTCTGCCTCCAGCGGGGCGCGCTGCCGGTTGATCGGGCCATTGATTACACACTTCAAATAGTCAAAGGGTTAAGCGCTGCGCACCAGAAAGGAATCGTCCACCGTGATCTGAAGCCGGAGAATCTTTTCGTAACCAGCAGCGGGTGGCTCAAGATTCTCGACTTCGGGCTGGCGAAGTTGCGGCGTCCTGAGGAATTTGGCGACGCGATGACTCAGGGGAGCAGCACAGTCCCAGGGATCATCATGGGAACCGTGGGCTACATGTCCCCAGAGCAAGTGCGGGGACAGCCAGTGGATCATCGATCT
>MNDG01000054.1:511-2591 GCA_001914815.1 Acidobacteriales bacterium 13_2_20CM_55_8 | reverse complement strand
CCGCCATTCTGACCCATGAGCCGTCCCCACTGGCTGGAACGAATCCTAAAATATCACCGCCCTTGGACCGGATCATTCAGCGTTGCCTGAAAAAAGATCCCAAAGAGCGGTTTCAATCCGCGGAAGATGTTGGATTTGCTCTCAAGGCTTTGTCGGAACCTCCGGGTTCAGTTCGTGATAGCTCCACGTCGGATGTCCATCCGCGGAAGATGAGCCGCAAGTGGGCAATCTCGCTCGGCGGACTGGCACTGCTGGCACTTTTCGCGCTGCTGGTTGCGGCCAACGTCGGAGGCCTGCGGGACCGCGCATGGGGAGCCGGGCACATTCGATCTCTGGCAGTTTTGCCTCTGGCAAACCTCTCTGGTGATTCCGCGCAGGATTACTTTGCGGATGGAATGACGGAAGCAATGATTACGGAACTCGCCCAGATAAGTGGGCTTCGCGTGATCTCGCGAACTTCGGTGATGCAATACAAAGGCGGCAAGAAATCGCTGCCGGAAATTGCCCGCGAGTTGCATGTGGATAGCGTGCTTGAAGGATCCGTGTTGCGCTCGGGAGAAAAAGTGCGTATCACGGCACAATTGATCCAGGCGTTTCCGGAGCGGCATCTCTGGGCAAAGAGCTACGACGCTGACCTGCGCGACATTATGGCGGTTCAGGGCGAGGTGGCGCGATCGGTGGCAGGAGAGATCCGCGTCAAGCTAACCGCCTCGGAAGCGGCGCGGCTGCAGAAATCACGCCCGGTCAATCCGGATGCCCACGATGCTTATCTTCGCGGCCGCTATTTCAGGAGAAAGGGCGGTCTGGAGAACGTCGAGAAAGCCCGGCATTATTTTGAGCAAGCGTTGGACTCCGATCCTCTCTATGCTGCAGCGTACGCAGCGCTGGCAGATTATTACAGCGTGCTGCCCTTCTATACCGGAGCGAGTCCCGATGAGGTGTTTCCCAAAGCCAAAGCGGCGGTGGCGAGGGCACTGGAACTCGATGATTCTCTGGCAGAAGCACATGCTTCTCTGGCTTATATCCACACTTACTATGATTGGGACTGGGCTGGCGCCGAACAGGAATTCCAAAGGTCCCTGCAACTCAATCCGAATGACGCTGCAGTGCGGCACCGCTATAGCCGATATCTTGCGACCGTAGGACGGATTGATGAAGCACTGCGAGAAATCAAACATGCGCAGGAATTGGACCCGCTTTCGCAGATTGCCAGGGCGAATGTTGGAGTTATTTATTACTTCGCGCGCCAATACGATTCGGCCATGAAACCCCTCAACGACGTTTTGAAAGAAGACCCAAAATTTGACACGGCTTACTGGGGATTAGGACTGATTTATGAACAGAAAGGTATGCCGGCAGAAGCGGTGGTGCAGATGGAAAAAGCAGCCGCCCTGTCTCCTGATCCCAATACTATGGCTTCTTTAGCTCACGCCTACGCTATTGCAGGACAGAAACAGAAAGCGGAAAAGATTCTCCAGGAGCTCGCAGGTCAGGCAAAAAAAGAAAATATATCGGGTTACCAGTTCGCCTTAATCTACGTTGGACTTGGCGAGCGGGACAAAGCGTTCGCAGAACTGGAGAAAGCATTCAAGGAGCGATCCACCTTGTTGACCTATACAAAAATGGATCCACGATTCGATCCCATCCGTTCCGATGCTCGTTTCATCGATCTTCAGCGCCGCATGGGCCTGCCGCAATAAGGGCGGCTTCCCTATGAGAATTACGGGGTGCAAATCTGGCCTTGGTAATCGACGGAGACCACACCTGTTCCCAAATCCACTGTGCCTTGGTCGTAAATGAAACCGACGGCGTCCTCGTACGACCCGGTGCCGCCGGTAACGGTGGCGTGGTTGTCGACCCGATAGAGGGGTGGATTGATAGGATGGGCGACGATGTTATCGGCAGTGGTGAATGTATCGCCGCTTGTAGTTGTGTAGGTGTGCGCCAGCTTGAAGACTATGACGCCTCCGCCGTGCTCTTTCATTTTGGTCACACAGGCAACGAACGTTCCGCTGGGGTTGCCGGTGAATGATCCTATTTCCGTCAGTGCGCCGTTACAGGCGGGGTCAGCTCCGATAAT
>MNDG01000054.1:0-472 GCA_001914815.1 Acidobacteriales bacterium 13_2_20CM_55_8 | reverse complement strand
CATACAAATCTCCTTAAGACGGATTGCGCGGGGAACAGTGCCGAATTCCCCGCCGGTACAGCCTGAACCCGCCCCGGCTGGCAATCAATGGGTAACGGGTGAGCTTTCGCTGAGTTTTGGCTGAGTAATGGGGGAGTGTAGTTATTGGCCTGCGAAAGTTAGGAGACTGGGTCCCCGAATGGGATTAGAATGGCGGACACGAGCGGCGTTCCGCTTGGGAGAAGGGAATTGTGGGCGCCAGCACCACTCCGTCGAGCCGCTTTTATTTCGGACCCTTTGAGCTCGATCCACGTACTGGAGAACTGCGGAAGGGGGGGCTGCCGGTCAAGCTGCCGCCGCAGCCTACGAAGCTTCTGATTTTTCTTGCCAGCCGCAGCGGAGAGCTGGTCACTCGCGAGGAAATCAAGGAGAGCCTTTGGGGTGCTGATACCTTTGTCGATTTTGAGCAGGGCCTGAACTTCTGCATTAAGAA
>MNDG01000073.1:5259-8214 GCA_001914815.1 Acidobacteriales bacterium 13_2_20CM_55_8 | reverse complement strand
TGCGCCGGCTTGCCGTATTAACGTTTGTTTTTGTGTGTGCCAGCGTGGGAGTGTTCCTGGTCATCCTGCCATGGAGGCCAGAATGGACACATAACCACCTGCTGTTGTCCTATCCTGGACTCCGTCAATTCATCGCCAGTGGTTTTGTGCGGGGCGTGGTTAGCGGTTTGGGAATGCTCGATATCTGGATCGGCTTTTGGGAAGCAGTTCACTACCGCGAGGAAAAACGATCATTCCGCCTGGGTTAATTTAAATCGTTAGTGTAAATCGACAATCGGTCCTCTACATTTCATGGAAAGACCAAGCCATCATGGATGAAAGTAAACTCGCACCTGCGCCTCTGGCCTATCAAAACGAACCTTTTCTCAACAGCCCCGACGGGCGAATTCTTCGCATTCTTGCTGAATATAGTGAGCCGGTAGCCCGCTTTCGCCGGGAACAAATTCAGGACACAGTCGTGTTTTTCGGGTCGGCACGCTTTCAGAGCCGCTCCGAGGCACAGAAGGCTTTAGCTGATCTGAAGAGAAGCGGCTCTGTCGCCGATCCAGAGACCGTAAAGCGGGCCATGGCTACCGTGGAGACGTCGCGCTATTACGAAGATGCCCGCCGCATGGCGTACCTGCTGACCGAGTGGTCTAGCCAGATTCCAGCGAAGAGACACCGATTTGTTGTGACTACGGGCGGTGGGCCCGGGATCATGGAAGCAGCCAATCTGGGGGCGCAAGAGGCGGGAGGTAAGACGATTGGACTGAACATCCATTTGCCTTTTGAGCAGAATCCGAATTCTTACATCACGCCTTCGCTTAACTTCGAATTCCACTATTTTTTTATGCGTAAGTTCTGGTTTGCATATCTTGCTAAGGCGCTGGTGATTTTCCCCGGCGGCTTCGGCACTCTGGATGAGCTATTCGAGATTCTTACACTGGCGCAAACCGAAAAACTGGCCAAGAAGATTCTTGTCGTTATTTACGGGAAGGAATACTGGAATCGCTTGATCAACTTTCAGGCCATGGTCGACGCCGGCACGATTTCGCCGCAGGATATGGATCTTTTCAGGATCGTGGACTCTCCCGAAGAAGGATTCGAATATTTGCGAGACGGCCTCACCAAGTACCACCTCGGGTCACCGCAACCTAAGCGAGTCGGAGAAGTCGTCCCCGAAATTGCCAAGACGAATCCGTAGACCATTTCCTTGCTGCTCTGCTATATCACCGACCGTAGCCAGTTTTCGGGCGATGAGTCTGCCCGCCGCCGTCGTCTGCTAGAGAAAATCGCCGAAGCCGCCCGCTGCGGGGTGGATTTCATCCAACTTCGCGAGAAAGATCTGACGACCCGCGAACTGGAATTGCTTGCTTGCGAAGCAATCCGCGCTGTACGCGAAAATTCTCCATCGACCACCGGATTGCTCATTAACTCCAGAACCGATGTTGCCCTGGCGGTTGGAGCGGATGGCGTTCACCTGCGTTCGAACGATATTTCCCCTTCCGATGTGCGGAATATCTTCGGTCAGCATCCAAATCAACATGACTCAGGCGCGACAGACCGTTTCACCATCGGCGTCTCCTGTCACACTCTGCCCGAAGTCAGGCGGGCGGTCGATCATGCCGACTTCGTTGTCTACGGGCCAGTCTTCCAGAAGAAAACAGTTTCAGGAAGGCACGCCGTTGGCCTCGAAGGGTTGCATCAAGCCAGCCAGGAGAAAGTACCTGTGCTGGCGCTCGGCAACATTACGCTCGAAAATGCCAGCGCGTGTCTCCAAGCCGGAGCCGCCGGGATCGCCGGCATCCGTTTGTTCCAGGAAAACGAGGTTCGCGAGGTGGTGAACGCGTTGAGGTCGCTCCCACCGCTGAATGTGGTAGATTGAAAATCTGTAAGAGTCTTCGCCGTCCCCCACGAGCGCAGTCGTTTAGCCTCGAACGGCGATGATCCATTCAAGGGAACCATTCCGTGGAGCACTCGGGAGCATTTGTCCTGACAACGGATCACGAATAAGCGGAGCTACATTCAGGAGAGAAGGGTTTTGGCACTGCCGCAGGACGCTCTTTGGTATAAAGACGCGCTCATCTATCAGGTCCATGTCCGGACCTTTTATGACAGCACAGGCGATGGCGTCGGAGATTTCCGGGGCCTCGCCCGGGACGATGGATACGACATCGCCGATTACCGATCTGTTCATCCCAGTTACGGCACGCTGGACGACTTCAAAGCATTTCTGGAAGCTGCCCACCAGCGCGGCATCCGGGTGATCATCGAAATGGTGTTGAACCACACCTCCGATCAGCATCCGTGGTTCCAGGAGTCTCGCAGCTCGCGCGTCAACCCGCGCCGTGACTGGTATGTGTGGAGTGACACAGATACGCGTTATCGCGGGGCACGCATCATTTTCGTAGACACCGAACTCTCCAACTGGGCGTGGGACCCGGTCTCGAAAGCCTATTACTGGCATCGCTTCTTCAGCCATCAGCCTGATCTCAATTACGACAACCCAGAAGTGCGGGAAGAAATGTGGAACGTAATGAAATTCTGGCTAGACATGGGTGTCGATGGCTTCCGGCTGGACGCGGTTCCCTACCTGGTCGAGCGTGAAGGCACGAACTGCGAGAACCTGCCCGAAACCCACGCCATTCTTAAAGATTTTCGCGCCAGGCTTGATAAAGAATTTCCCGGCAAGATGTTTCTGGCCGAGGCCAATCAGTGGCCGGCTGACCTCCGTCCGTATTTCGGTAGCGGCGATGAGTTTCACATGGCATTCCATTTCCCCCTCATGCCCCGGATGTTCATGGGCCTGAAGCTGGAAGACCGCAAGCCGATCACCGAGATTCTGCAGCAGACGCCCGCTATCCCGGACTCATGCCAGTGGTGCCTGTTCCTGCGCAATCACGACGAACTTACCCTCGAAATGGTGACCGACCTGGAACGCGACTACATGTATGACGAATATGCGCGCGACAAGGG
>MNDG01000073.1:0-5251 GCA_001914815.1 Acidobacteriales bacterium 13_2_20CM_55_8 | reverse complement strand
GGACAACGACCGCAGGCGCATTGAACTCATGACCGGCATGCTGATGTCGCTTCCGGAAACCCCGATCCTTTATTACGGCGATGAAATCGGCATGGGCGACAATATTTATCTTGGTGACCGTAATGGTGTGCGTACGCCCATGCAGTGGGATGGCGGCTGGAACGGCGGATTTTCCACGGCAGACCCGGAAAGTCTTTACTCGCCGCTCATGTTGAATCCCGTTTATGGATACCAGGCGGTGAATGTGCAGTCGCAAAAACGGTTCGAACATTCGCTTCTTTCCTGGACCAAGCACATCATAAAGATTCGCAAGTCAACTCCCGTATTCGGCAGAGGCACGATCGAGTTCCTGTATCCTGCGAACCACAGGGTACTGGCGTATACACGACAACTGGGGAAGGACACAATCTTGGTGGTGAATAATTTGTCCAGCTCTGCCCAGGCTGTGGAGCTTGATCTGCGTCGTCACAAAGGCAACATCCTGATCGAAATGTTTGGCAGGAATATTTTTCCCCGCATAGGCGACCTGCCGTATTTGCTAACCATGGGGCCTTATCAGTTCTACTGGTTCCGTCTGCGAAAAATCTGAAAAATAATGGAGGATTGGTTTGGCCGAAGGAAGCATTCTAACGGATGATTTTCTTCGCGAGTTGATGAACGTCGGAGAGGTGGACATCCTCATCGGCGTGCCCACGTTCAACGATGCCAAGACAGTGGGACAGGTGGTGCAGGCCATCCGCGCCGGCCTGCTGAAATATTTTCCCCGGCACCGGTCCGTGATCATCAATGCGGACGGAGGATCGAAAGATGGCACCCAGGATTTGGTGCGCGCCGCTTCCATCAGCGATCTCCCGCATGTGTCAAATCTCCATGCGTTGCGCACCCTGCATTGCATCAGCACCCAATATCCAGGAGGGCCTGCGAGCGGCACAGCCTTGCAGACCATTCTGGCAGCCGGCGAATTGCTGCGTGCAAATGCTTCCGCGGTAGTTTCACCCGATTCCACCAGCATCGAGCCGGAATGGATGGAGCGCCTGCTGCGGCCGGTGGCGCGAGACAATTTCGATCTGGTTACACCGGTTTATGGCCGGCAAAAATCTGAAGGACTCCTTGTCCGCAGCTTGGTTTATCCCATGAGCCGGGCTCTTTATGCCAAGCGGGTGAGAGAACCCTATCCCACGGAATTTGCCTTTTCTGGCCGCCTTGGTAGCCACTTTCTTGGTCAGGACATCTGGTCACAGGAAGTCGGTCATATCGGAGCGGAAATCTATCTTGTTATTTCCGCGATTGCCGGGGGATTCCGTCTGGCCCAGTCTTTTGTCGGAACCAAGTCGCGCGTGATGGACCACAGTTCGGGGGACTTAGTATTCGCCATGCGTCAAACCGTCGGCGTTCTGTTCTGGTCGCTGGAGCAATATTTCCCTGTGTGGAGCGCACAAACGGAATCGCAGCCCATTACAACCATCGGAGCCGAGCACGAAATAAGCCTGGAACCGGCTCGCATAAACCCGAAACGTCTACATGAAATGTTCGTGCGCGGCGTTGCCGAAATCGAGCCGGTGCTGAAGTCCATTCTCTCCGCTCAAACTCTTGGCGAATTGCAACGTGCCGCATCTGTTCCAGAAGGCAGTTTTCAATACTCGGACGAGTTGTGGGTTCGCACCGCATATGAATTCGCCGCTTCTTATCACAAAGCAGTGATCAGTCGTGACCACATTATCCAGGCCATGGCTCCCTTGTATCGCGGCAAGGCTTACACCTTTCTGGAGCAGAACCGCGACGCAACGCCAGCCGAGATGGAGAGCAACGTGGAAGCGCTTTGCCAGACATTCGAACGGTCGAAGCCATATCTGCTGGAACTCTGGAACGGAAAAAAGTGAGGTCAAAATGTCGCAATGGCAAAAGTTTGTTACGCAGTTGACTCAGGCGACACAGGAAATCGTCAGCAGCATTGCCCAATTCCTGCCCCGTCTGATGGTGATGTTGCTCATTGTGCTGGTGGGCTGGCTGATTGCCTATGTCCTGAAATCCATCCTGCGCAGTATCCTGCGGCTGGCACGGTTCGACAAGCTGTCGGAGCACGCCGGAGCATCGCAGCTACTTCGCAAGGCGGCATTACCCCCGTCCACCGAACTGCTCAGCCGCTTTATTTTTTGGGTAGCCTGGATCAGCTTCATTCTGATCGGAGCCAGCGTACTCGGCATCGGCGGCCTGCAGGAGCATATCTCGCACTTTTTTGGGTTCCTGCCCCGATTGTTTGCCGCAGTCTTCATATTTTTCTTTGGATTGCTGGCGGCCAGCTTCTTTTCACGCGCCGCATTGCTGGCAGCAGTGAATGCTGATCTGCCTTCCCCTCGCCTCGTCAGTTTCACCATCCGCACCATGATCATCATCTTTGCGCTGTCCATGGGTTTTGAAGAACTCGGCCTCGGAGAACGCACGGTGCTGGTAGCGTTCGCTCTGGTATTTGGAGCTCTCATGCTTGGTTTAGCGCTGGCGTTCGGAATTGGCGGACATGAGCTGGCAAGACGATTTCTGGAAAGAAGATTCGTCCATGAGAGAAAAGAACAGAAAGAGGACGAACTATCGCCGCTCTGAGATGCTGACAGTTGGCGGCCTCGGACTAAAGGTCATCCTCCGCCGCCGAACCGGCGAAGGATGGCGATTTCCACAACGATCCAACACTCAGCTCTTGATGGTGTTGGACCCGGCGTCCCAAGACACCGCGCTCTTGCGGAAATAAGACTCGTTTGCCATGTGACAAGCCAGAGCGGCGTTGTGTCCAAACACCGCATCCTCCACCACCGGCTTCCGGCTATGCACTGCCTGGAAGAAGTTCCACAGATGCGGTTTGACGTCGTCCCAGGAGATGCTTCGGTACGTAACTCCCTCGAAAGCTGTTTCCTTTCCCGGAACTGCATCGTGCTCCTGATGCCACTTCTTGAAATACTCTTCGCGCATGGCCTTCGGAAAACTGTAAGCGTAGTAACTTGGCGATGTATCCACTCCCGCTTGCGGAATGTACGTCAACGTGAACTCGGTCAACTCCAGAATTCCCTTCGACCCCTGGAACCGATAAACCTCCGGAGTCTCCGTACCCAGATTGAGACGCATATACATCGGCACTTCGCCATACTCAAAGAGAGCTGCGTGAACGTCCGGCATGTTGCGGCCATCTTTCCAGCGCAGAATTCCGCCCATGGCCATGACACGTTTCGGGGGTTGATTAATGCCGACAACATACTGCATGCCGCTTATCAAGTGGACCAAAAGATCGCCTGCCACCCCGGTGCCATACTCCTTCCAACAACGCCAGCGGGCAAAAATCTTGGGATCGAATGGCCTTTTCGGCACCATTCCCTGCCAGGTATCCCAATCGAGAGTTTGTGGAGAAAGATCGGGAGGCGGAGGATACTCCCAAGCCCCGGTGGGATCATTGCGGCCGAGAGATCCCTCGACCAGCATCAGGTCGCCCAATGCCCCCTTCGTAACCAGTTCCTTCGCTTTGGCGCAAATAACGGAACTCACGCGCTGGGAGCCAATTTGCACGATGCGTCCCGTTCGTTTCGCCGCCGTCACCATTTCCACGCCATCGGCCGCGGTGTGTGACATTGGCTTTTCGCAGTAGATATCCTTGCCCGCGCTTACAGCATCCACAACCACTTGCTTGTGCCAGTGGTCAGGAACAGCAGCCACGATGCAATCGATGTCCTTGTTCGCGAGCAGTTCCTGGTAACGCCGGGTTGTAGGCAGGTCGGGGCGGACAATCTCTTTCGCCAGCGTATGCCGGCCGTCGTAGAGGTCACATGCTGCCACGCATTCAATCCCGGGCAGTTCGATGGCATTGGTAAGCAAACCCGAGCCCTGCATGCCAACACCAATTATTCCGAAGCGTACCCGATCGCTGGGCGATACTGGGCCCTGAAAAGCCCATGCAGGCTCAGGGTCCAGAAAGATGGTTTTTGTTACCAGTGATGCGCCGGCAGCCCCGGCGCCCATAGCGAGAAATTCCCGGCGGGAGAAGCGGTTAAATTTCATCATGCCTCCACTTTCATAGATCTTGTTTGCCGGATATCTACTTGTTCAAGCTCTTCATCGCGACTTCCTTGAAGAACACTACGTCATCTTTACTGTGGTTCTGCAATCCCATGTAACCTTCATTGGGACGGGGACCACGCTGTGGCTCGAAATCGTATTTCATGGGCGGTACCGGATCACCCTCGGTATAGTCTGTTACCTTCACACCGTTTACCGAAACCATGGTATGTGGACCGTCCAGCGTAATTTCCATTGTGTTCCACTCCGGTCCAGGTTTCCCAGGACGCGCCAGGGGCTTGGTCAGAGAATAAAGCGCACCGGTGACGTGATAATCGTCTTCGTCGGAATCCTCCGGCTGGTTGTCAATCTGCACCTCGTAACCGTAGTGCACCGGCATCCATGCTTCCCGCGGTTCGATAGGGATACGGATATATACGCCGGAGTTGTCATTCTCGTCGCGCATCTTGAACACCACCCGGACCACGCAATTGCTCAGCTTGCCGCCCGTCCAGTAGAGCAGGCCCATGCCTCCATGGGTGCGAATCATTCCATCGTCCACTGTCATTCTTCCCGATCCCACATGCTTCCACCCCGTGAGATCTTTGCCATTAAACAGTTGTTTCCACTCTCCGGATTGGGCCTGGGCAGCGGGGCTGAGGAGGGTAGCTGCCAAACAAAATAGTACCAAGAACCGCATCACCATGAGTTCCACCTTTCGAAGCACGAAAATATACACCAAACTGCCGTCAAGATGAGAAGCCTAAGTCCTTTTTTGTGAGCATCGCAGGCCGATTCTGAATGCCCGGCTTGTGAGCCTGCCTTTGGACTGAGCCGTTACTGAAGAACAGCCTTAGGGTGAAACCGCTGCATAGAAGCTGCATCAAAAGAGATATAATGTAACGAACTTCCTTGGGAAGTTACGTCCCTTACGAGAAGATCAAATCCGAATGTCCATGAAAACCAAGGCTGTAATTCTAATTTCTTCCGCTGCCGCCCTGCTGTTCATAGTGCTGGGCGGACTGGAAGGCGTTCGCGCTTCCAGCAATGACGGTGCCTATCGCCAGCTCCAGGTGTACAGCGAAGTCCTTTCGCGAGTCCGCAGTGAGTATGTGGAGGAGCCCAACATTCCGTTAGTTACGGATGGGGCCCTGCACGGCTTGCTCGAGTCGCTGGATGCTAATTCCAGCTATCTCACCGCCTCCGAGTACAAGGA
>MNDG01000001.1 GCA_001914815.1 Acidobacteriales bacterium 13_2_20CM_55_8 | reverse complement strand
CCCGAGTTTGTCGCTCTCTGGTCGGCCAACCCGGCGGTGGAGAAAATCTGGATGAGCATCTTCACACCGCAGCGTGGTGCGCCCAATGTCGAATGCCTCACGGCCGATGAGCGGAGGGGTGTGGTGGAAACCCTGTTGCGGCTTCGACGCGATCAAGCCAAGCTCGACATGCCTGAAGGGATGGTCAAGGAATTCCTGTCTCCTCCGGCATCACCTGAGCGCTGCATCTTCGCCCAGTCAACGAGAACGCTCTCAGCAGATTTCACCACGCGTGTGGAACCCTGCCAGTTTGGCGGCGACCCCGACTGCTCGCGATGCGGTTGCATGGCTTCGATGGGGCTGGCTGCTGTCGGAAATAAGAAGCTTATTGGTCCTCTTACGGCTGGGCATATCTTCTGGACATACAATGCAATTGGCCGGTACGTGCAGCGTGGTGAAAATACACTGCGCCAGCTGGTGAAAAGAGCAAGTAATTAGTGACTAGTGGCCAGTGATTCGCGGGCAGGCTGGACTTGTCCCCGCTGATAGTAATCCACACAAACGCACGACCGCCGCTCGGCACGCTCTTGATGAGAAACTTCAACAGCTTGTCTGCCATGTGTCTCCATCAGGAAGTCTGAGTGTCCCGCACCACAATTTCCAGATACACATTATTTTTGCTCCATAAGAACGGGACTCGGGCCAACCAATACTTTCGGTGGATGGTCTGCTTCGCATGCAGCCAGTCTTCTGAGGGAAGGATGCGCACGGTCGCAGGAAACTGCGGTCCCTTGATTTTTCCGCGTATAGTGCAGGCGGCTATCTGAACCTGGGGATTATTGCGGAGGCGTTTGTATTTGCCCGAGTCGCTGCGCGTCATGACATAGACTTTGCCGGCATCCTCACCGAACCATACCGGGGTGGAGACGCCCGCGCCACTCTTACGGAATGTGGTGAGACAGATGTATTTCTGGCCATGGATCTCGGGCGGCATGGGGTTACTCATCGGGGTATTCTACTCGTCATCCATAAAAGCCCTTGTTCAAGGCAACGGTTCCGGCAATCATGCACTCATAAAGCGCAAGCTGAGCTATGCGTGCCGAACCCAGTCCGGTCGACTCCTCCTCAAGTGGGCGATCTGACCCGCTCAAGTCTGAGGTCTATCCAATTTCTCGTCCGCCATCGGACGGTGGGCAACGCGCAATCGTGCCCGCCAGCGAGGAAGAAGCGGAAGTTCTGCACGCATCGATCAAGGCAGGTTCGGTCGCGCAGATCGTAGTGGCGGTGATTGCCGTGGTGGGATTGATTTACCTCCTGAAGTTGGTGATGGTCACTACTCTCTCCGCCATGTTGCTGGCATTTATTTTAGAACCATTGGTCAGTGGGCTGAACAGACTGCGAGTTCCCCGGGCGGCCGGAGCGTTGCTTGCAGTGGTGCTGACGCTCGCACTGGCGGGAGCGTTGAGCTATTTCTTCTACCAGCGCGCGGTAGACTTCGCCACGGAGTTCCCGAAGTATTCCGGCGAAATACGCGCTACCTTGGCTAAGGTGAGGACCGAAACAAAAAAGATCGAAGACAGTACTCGTTCCGTAATTGCGGCGCCAAAAGATGGGCAGAAAGCGGTACCAGTCGAAGTACAAGAGGTGCCGGCGCTGACTCGCGTGGTGTCGAAAGGAACCGAGGTTTTGCTGGCGATCGGTTTCCTCCCTTTTCTGGTTTTCTTCATGCTGACGTGGAAGGACCACGCGCGAGATGCCACAGTCCGGCTGTTCGCGCCGGAACATCGCGCCAAGGCTCATCGCACGGTGGGGAAGATATCCAGCATGATCCGCAGTTTTATTGTGGCGAACGCCGTGGTGGGACTGTTGAATGCGGCAGTCAGCAGCCTGGTGTTTTGGTGGCTGGGTATCCCGTTTTTTTATTTTATCGGCGCAATCAGCGGTTTCGTAAGCCTGGTGCCATATCTGGGAGTATTTCTGGCGTTATTGCCGCCATTGACAGCTGCGGTTGGAAGTGTGAACACAACTGGCGTGGTGATCATTTTTGTCACCGTGGTGGGGTTGCATGTTTTGACTATGAATGTTTTGTATCCAAAAATTGTTGGCCAGCGTTTGCGTTTGAATCCGCTGGCAGTGACGTTGGCGCTATTGTTTTGGGCGTGGATTTGGGGAGCGATGGGATTGATATTGGCGGTCCCAATTGTGGGGGCGACTAAAATCATTTGTGATTACGTGGATTCTTTGCGAGGGTTGGGAGCGTGGTTGGGAGATTGATTCCAGTGGTTCAGTGGCCAGCGGGTTGTTTCGAGCATTTTTTCGGCTGTCTGGTTTGGTACCTAGCGTTGCTCACCGGTAGGTGAGTGTGTTACAAGCCAGACATGCGCAAATGGATGCGCGAGCGCATGAAGCGCCGCCCCAAGCCTCCCGAGAAAGGCAAAGCCGAATCTCCTCAAGCTCCATTGCAGCCGGCGTATTTTGATGCGGATGTTCCGGCGTCTTCACCGTCGCGCGAGGTGCAAGAATCCGAATCGGAATCACCTGAGTCGCAATCGCCGGCATTGCAACCAGAAGAGCGGCAGGGAAGGCAAGAGTTGAAGGCCGCTCAATCGCAACCTGCTGCAGGGGATGCGAATCGTCGTCGGAGACGCAGGAGAGGCCGCGGTGGTCGAGGCCGGGGCGGGGGGGGAGCCCAGCCAGGTGGGTCTTCCGGGCAAACCCAAGCAGGGTCTTCTTTAAAGCAGAATATCCCCACAGCAATTAGCGCCCCGCAAGTACCGAGAGTGACAGGAACGGCGGCGGGCGCATCCTCTGCTGCGGGTGTGCGTCCGAAGGGAGTTGTAATTTTGGCCATCGGACTGCCAGGCTCAGGAAAGAGTTCGTGGTTCAAGCGTCATAACATTACGCCGCTTTCCAGCGATTTGCTGCGAGCACTTCTGTTTGACGATGCCACGGAGCAGCGATTTCAGGACCTGGTTTTTTCCAATCTGCGTTCCATGCTGAAAGCGCGGCTAATCGCGCGGCGTCCCACAAACTATGTGGACGCAACGAACCTGACGCCGCACGAGCGCCAAAGCTGGATCAAACTGGCTAAAGATTATGGATATGAAGTGCATGCGGTGTTCTTTGACGTGCCGGTAGAAGTTTGCCTGGAACGTAATCGGCGGCGGGAGCGAGTGGTTGCGGAAGACGTCATGCGTCGCATGTCGGCGAAACTCCGTCCGCCAACGTTTGAAGAAGGATTTGCCAAGATTACATTGGTGCGAGTGAAGCAGAAGGATTGACGGCATCATCGGTCTCTGCACAAAAAAGAAACGCCGCCCCGCGAGGCGGCGTTTTCAGTTTCATCGTGATTATCTGTCTTTGCCCCCTTTGGGAGCTGGAGCCGCAGATGGGGCCGCTGAGCCGCCTTGAGAAGCGCCATGGCTTGGAGCCGAGGCACTCGCTGGTGGAGCGCTGGATTGCGAAGGTCCGCCATAGCTTCGTGGAGAACCTCCACCTTGAGACGGCGCGCTCTCCCGTGGTGCGGAGCGCGGGCCGGTCTGGTCCGAATGTGAAGGTGCAACTGGACCCGACGGTTGCGGGACATCGGAACTTGCACCTCGCACAGAGATGTCTGACGGACGCGATCCGCGATTCTGATCCCCGTCAGATGACATGGAACGGTTGTCATTGGCCGGTGCATGCGGAGCTGACCGTGTACCCTGTGAGCCTGATGGCGCTCGGTCCGAGTCACCGGAGTTATCCCGATGATTGTCACCGGTCGGTGGACGCGGAACTGGCCGCATGGCCGGTGAAGCCGAGGGTCCGCGTTCTGCGGCATCTGCTGCATCCGAGTGCGAGATTCTGGAAGTTGGCGTACCGGTCGGGCGATCCCACACCGAACGGTTGTTTTCCGGAGGACGCGGTACGGAATGCGTAGCTCCCGAGTGCGACTCACGGACTTCCGGGGCAGCACTTGCCGTGGGAGGCTTAGGCACGCTGCGTGTTGCCATTGCCGCCCCGTTCATCTTCGGATTGTCTTCTTTGACTTCCCTTAATGGAGGACGAGGTGCGTTTCGTCCTGATATTGGTGCAGCGACCGGAGCGGATTTTTCCAACTTCGGCGCGGCCATCGGGCGATCTGCTTTGTCCAACTCCGCCACTTCTTCTTTCTGCATGCGGACTGGCGAAGCGGGCGGCGCGATTCTCGAGACTACTGGTCGCGCGAAGCTCTTCTCCGGTGGCGTCGCGGTAGGTCTTCCAGCGTTCGCACCCAACATGCTTGCTCGAGTCGCGGGGATATCCATCTTCGATCCCAGTCGATCGTTGGCTAACGTCCTCGCTTCCTTCGCTGAAAGTGGCACAGCTTCTCTGGCCACGGGCAACGAATTCACGATGGTGTGCTGCGGAACTGCAGTCACAGCTCCGGGGGCTTTGAGGTTAGCAAAGCGCGGCGTCTCTCGGCGCGGACCACCGCCGTTGTTGTAATAATTGTTGGTGACGTATGTGATATTGGTGATGCGCGTGTTGGTGACGTTCACATTACGAAAATAGTGACGGCTTCCGCGATACCAGGGAACAAACGGTTCTCCGTAGCCCAGCGGACACCAGCCATAACTATTACCAAAAGAGAGGCCAACTCCAAAGCGCGGGCCACCAAACCAGGCGACCAGAGCCGGGGCGTAAATCGGACGAACGTAAACCGGACCCGGGACCCATGCCCAATATCCGGCATAGACCCAGCGGCCATAGTGGAACGGCGCGAATCCCCAAGGGGCATCATCTACCCAAGTCCAGCCCCAGGGGCTGACCCAGACCCAGTGGCCGTAGCGATAGGGCGCCCATCCCCGGCCAACCAAGGCCGGAACCCAAACTGCGCCGTATGTAGGGACTACTCGCCAGGAACCGTACTCGTCGAGGTCTTCATATCCAATTACGCCAGGGGAAACATAGCGCGCGGAATAGTAACCACCTTCACGGCGATCGCGCACACGGCACCAATCGTCAAAACCATCGAGTGCAGGTGCCTCATAAATTTCATGCGCCAGTGAAGTGCCACCGCTGAATCGGGCGCGCTCATGAGCGCGAACGCGGACTGCGGGGCCGTCGCCGGTAGCGTCGCCTTCACCTTTTCGCACGGTCACCAGGGTGACGTCACCGCTGGCGCCGACGTCGAAGCGATACTCGCCGGACTTCTGCACGGTGAACGCTATGTTCGGAGTGTCCACCTCGTAAATCTCGCCGCGGTACAACTTGCGAACCCGAAGATTTAATGTTCCCTGGTGCAATTGCACCTGGACCGTGTTGTCACTGATGTTGGTAAGGCTGAGGCTGGTTTCGCCATTCACTCGCAGAACTCCAGTGCCAACGTTGAGTTCCGCACGCGAATCTTTATCCGCCCAAATATTGTCGGAAGTGGTAAGGGGACGGTTCACCGATCCGGCGACCCAATCTTCCGTGCCGCGCGGCTGGATCGAGACCGAGCCCGCTATATATTGAAGACGGGCGACGCGACCGGGAGGATCATCGTCGGCCGAGACTAGAGATGTCGTCAGGAACAGCACGAGGAATGCGAACATCACGCGCCTGAGAAGTTTCATGGCATATCTCCTTGGGGAGCCGACCTCACTCCCAACCACTTCTCTCAGGGGTCCTCACGTCTGAGGGATGGCGCGGGTGACCCGGTTGATACTTTACTTGTACTTCCTGGGGCTATGTGGTTCTTTTTACAATGTCCTACGCATTCTAACCCAGCTTCGAATATCCGGTTGCGAGTTCCAGGTTACTTCGGGAGATGCCGGTTGGTTACCGATGGTTGCTCATACAGGACAACCATTTAGACGGCTTCAGGTTCACTTCAAATGTTTAAGCATTTCTTTAAACTCCGGTGCGCCGGAAGAACGCAGTAGCTCGTAAGTCATCATCTCCGTGGAAGAAAGGATGGCGCCGGCAGATCGCATGCGCTCCAGCCCGATTTTCCAGTTCCATTCTGTGCGCGAACTCACGGCGTCCGACGCAACGTGGACGAGATATCCATCCCGCAAAGCGCCAAGACCGGTCTGCATGACGCAAATGTGAGTCTCCATTCCGCAGAGCAAAAGAGTGTTGCGGTTGCCGGGAAGGCGCTTTAGCAGAGAGCAGAATACTTCGCTGCCAAAGCAGGAGAACATCTCCTTATCGATGGCCTCGGTTTCGGGCAGCAGGGAAGCAATCTCAGGAACGGTGCTACCTAGTCCATTGGCGTACTGGGTGGTCAAAAGAACCGGCATCCTGAGAACGCCGGCCAACCGGATCAACAATTGCGTGTTCTTAATGAGCTGTTCTTTCTGAAAGATTGGCGGCAAAAGCTTTTCCTGAATGTCAATCACAACCAGGGCGCAGGGATTGGCTTCGAGCGGACGCCGGGCGATCTCGCTGTAATCGCTGGTCAGCGTGCTGGCATTGCCGATGGCGGTCACCATTTGTGCTCCTTATGGCGTGCTGTAATTAGAGATTTTAGCGCGGATAGAGACCGTGTTGACCACAGCCTATGCAGACCATAAAATCGAAACGGCGGAAACGCCATTGTTTTACCGCTCACTGCCCCCTCGTTCAATGGTAGGACAGCTGACTCTGGATCAGCATATCGGGGTTCGAATCCCTGGGGGGCAGCCAATAAATCCCCAATAAAAATGCGGGTCCCATGAATGAAGTAATCATTCCTCTTTTTGCTCACCGTTTCCGTGTCCGCCCAGTATCCGTATTTTTTTTTGCAAAAATAGTTCTTGACATATGTACCGCTAGGCGTAGACTCGCGGACATCAGCCACACTCTCGATAGTGGGTTGATGACAGGTTTCAACCGGTAGCGTCCGGTTACCAAAATCGCAGCCCTTAGTCGTATCGGTGTGTTTCTGGCGCCGCGTTGGCTCTAAACGTTTGCAACCGGTAGCGTCCGGTAACCAAAACTGCTTCCCTTTGCCTAGAAGTGTCGAAAAATTTGTCGTAATCGTCGCATAATTATTTCCAAAATCTAACCGCTGTAACCACCAGGGCGCGCCGAACATTTTCGGCTGCCCTTTTCTATTTCCACGCATAAAGGAAAGGAAGGACCTTCAATGGCTTCTCAGCCAGTCGCACTCGTGTCGGCAGACACATCCACAACTGCTTCTGATTTTCTCAGCGACTATCTCACGGAAAAGCAGCTCGCACGCTCACTCACGCGGAACGTGCGAACCATCCGACGATGGGATGCACTGCGCATCGGCCCACCGCGGATCCGCGTGGGCAGAAAAATTCTTTATAAAAAATCGTCAGTCGCGCACTGGCTGCAGGAAAACGAATCGCGCCCGTTGCGTCGGAAGGTCGGGGCGAGGTGAACCATGGCCACAGCCAATGCCTTCCGCAAGGAACTTGTCCCATGTGCCTGGGGCTTCTACCAAAAGCAAGTGGGCCGACTCTCGCGTCCCAACGGCAAAGGCTGGGCGATGGGCCGGTGCCCCTTCCACGACAGTAAGAGCGGAAAATCGTTCGCGATGCATCTCCAAACCGGTGGCTTCTTCTGCCACGGCTGCCAACGCAAAGGCGGGGACGTCGTTAGCTTCATCATGCAGCGCGACCGCATCGACTTCCGAAGCGCATGCAAGTTGCTCGGCTGCTGGCAAGGGGTCAGCAAAGAGGAGCGGCTCAAGCTAGACAATGAAGTCGCCAGGCGGAAGCAGGAGCGTGAGCAGGCCGCCCAGATTAAGGATGTCGAACGAATCGCGCGGCTCGCACTGCGTGAAGAAATTTGCAGTCTTGTAAAAATCCAAGTGGATGTCTCCGAACGTTTGAGTCAATTGCTCAGGGGCGCGGCACCTGCACACGAAAATGAAATCGAAAACTGCTGGAGTGTTGCGTCCTTGGTGTTGGATGGCTTACGAGAAACGGAATCCACGTATATGGCGCTGATCGGGATGGAGTTTGCCGGATGAATGGAATTCACGGCGTTCCTCTCGACTTCGGAGAAGTGGTGACGGCGGGCGCAGACCCGGAGCCTAAAAATGGCAAAGCTCACGATACTCAGCCGCTAAGCCAATTCTCCGAATACGCTGCATCGGCTAACCAATCGCCGGTGGTTTGGACCGAAGACGATCTCGCGCTCACATTCACGGCTACTAATGCGGATCTCCGGTATGTGGGGAAATGGGGAAAGTGGTTTCAATACGCGGACGGGCGATGGCAGGAAGATGATGTCCTCTCCGTGTTTGATCGTGCTCGCAAACTCTGCCGCGCTGTAAGCGCCGAAATTGATGCTAAAGAGACCGGCTTATTGAGGTCTTTGAAGGCCGCAAAAACTAGGGCAGCCATCGAAAACATGGCGCGCTCCGATCCTCGACATGCGGCGACCGTTGATCAATGGGACTGTAATCTCACTGCCTCGAATACTCCAGGGGGCACGTGTGACTTGCAGGAGGGAATCGTGCGTGAACACAGAGCGGAGGATTACATAACCAAAACTACTGCTGTCGCGCCAGACATTGCCGATTGCCCTTTGTGGTTGCAATTTCTGCATCGGGTCACGGCTGGTGACGTCGAGTTGCAGCGATATTTGCAGCGAGTTGCTGGTTATTGTTTGACGGGCGTCACCACCGAGCATGTCCTTTTCTTCCTCTATGGTTGTGGTGCGAACGGCAAAACCACGTTCACCAACACACTACTGGGGATTTGGGGCGACTACGCGCAAGTAGCCCAGATGGAGACGTTCACCGAAAACAAAAATGATCGGCACCCAACCGAACTCGCGGCCCTGCGTGGCGCACGCTTGGTCGTGGCTTCTGAGACGGAGGTGGGGAAACGTTGGGCGGAATCGCGGATCAAAGCCTTAACCGGGGGCGAGCCAATAAGGGCGAGATTTATGCACTGCGACGAATTTGAGTACATCCCGCAATTTAAGCTCTTGATCCAGGGCAATCACAAACCAGCACTCCGCGCTGTAGACGAAGCGATCAGGCGGCGGTTCAACTTAGTGCCGTTCACGGTGACGATTCCACCACAAGAGCGGGATGCGAAGCTGGCTGAGAAATTAAGGCTTGAGTGGCCTCAGATACTCCAATGGGCCATTAATGGCTGTGCTGCATGGCA
>MNDG01000168.1:4780-12959 GCA_001914815.1 Acidobacteriales bacterium 13_2_20CM_55_8 | reverse complement strand
AACGATATTCATCAATGACCACGCCCACCCCGCGCCGGCCACCTTCTTCAAAATTACGCACCACCCGGCCCCGGCAATCGAGCTGCACGTCCGCCTCGGCTCCAACCACATCCGCAGGCAGAGAGATGGTGAAGTCCACCATCGAGCCGACCGGCATTTCCGCGTCCACCTGGAACAGCACGCCGTTGGCGGAGATGTTTTGCGTTTCCGTCGCGCTGTCGCCCGATTTCGACTTCACCGAAATCGGCAGCTTGATGGGGAAGCGCATCGCGCTCTGCATGTCCGGATAGCGGCGACCGCTCTTCTTCTCGGCCTTCTCTGCTTTACCTGATTTGTCTGCCACCGAAGACGAACTCTCTTTCCGAATCTCCGGAGACGCGCCCGGATTTCCACTTCCCGTGGTTCGACACTGATCTGACATTACGTCACGCAGCTTACACCCCGAAATCAACAGTAGAAAGTTACCGAAGTCATTGCACTTTCAGGGTTAAATGCTTGGGAATCATGGAATTGCGGGGGGGGGGAGGACACGTTGTGATGGTGCTCACAGCAAATTTTCTGCTTAGCAGTCAGCATCCAGCAGTCAGCATTCAGCTGACCCCAAAGAAGGTGGTATTCATTGAAAAACTTCCGAGATTTGCAAGTATGGCAAAAGGCTCATCGCCTGACTCTCGCGGCTTATGCAGCGACATCTACATTTCCTCGGGAGGAAATGTATGGATTGACCAATCAAATTCGTAGATGTGCTGCCTCAGTTACGGCGAACATCGCCGAGGGTTGTGGCAAACGAGGAAATCCTGAGTTTCAGCGCTTCCTGAACATTGCTAGCGGGTCTGCGAGCGAGCTCGAATATCACTTCCTCTTAGCTCGCGATCTTGGTTTCCTAAGCGATTTGGATTACACCAAACTGGACAATGCCATAGTTGAAATAAAACGGATGCTAGCGTCGCTAGTCCGCAAGGTTGAAGCAGATCGTCGGGCAGGATGAGTGCTGGGTGTTCGAGCTGAGAGCTGAATGCTGAATGCTGATTGCTGAATGCTGCTCTTAGAATTTCGTCACTTCCGTAAAATTAAACTCGCCTACCTTCATCGCCGGCACCACCATATCGAAGGACTCTTCACCGCTGGCGCGCATCGGGGTTCCCATTTCTTCCACACTCGAAAGCATGTGGATCAAGCTCTGATTGAAACGAAAGTTGCGAACTCCATGCCGAATCTTCCCGTCCTGCACAAAAAAGGTCCCATCGCGCGTCATGCCAGTAAGGATCTTTTCATAGGGATCAACTTCGCGGATATACCACAACCGCGTCACCAGAATCCCGCGCTCTGTCGAGCCAATCATCTGCTCCACAGTCTTCGGCTCTCGGGCCCCGCCAAACACAATATTCATCGGAGCTTCCCCCATTTCGTTAGGGATGGAAAATCCATGCCCGGTCGGCTCGATCCTTCCCACTTTCTCCTTATATTCAGACTTCCTCATCTTCTCGGCAGTGGCACGGGCATAGACCAGCCTTTTCACCACTCCATTCTCCACCAACTGCACCCGCTGCCGCCGCACCCCTTCCCCATCGAATGGTGCGCCCGACTGAAGTGGATGCGCGACGTCATCCCAGATATTGATATTCTCGCCGAATAGTTTCGTACCCACGCGATTGTTCAGGAAAGATCGCTGGTCAAGGATAGCCAGCCCGCCAAAATCGAAAAACATGAAGCCAACGATATCGAGCACCGCCGCCGGCTCTAAAATCACCGTGTACTTCCCCGCTGGAATCTCGTGCGGCCCCGCGGATTCAAACGCCTTGCGCGCCGCAATTTCCGCCAGTGTCACCGCGTCCAGGTGAGCTACGTTCGGCGAATTCGCTTTCTGCCATCCCGAAGAATCCGCGGCCAGCATAGTGACCGACACTTCCGACGATGTCTGCGAATACCAATCCCCCAGCCCGCGCGAATTGAATATCCCCTCCACCGACTCCGAAGTAGAAAAAATGCCCGCAGTCGTCAGCTTATGCTTCTGCGCCACGCCGACAATCTTGCTTACTGCCTCAGCCCGCTGCTCCGGAGTGATCGCCGCAGTCGCTTCAAAGTATCTGCTCGGAACTGGATATGTTTGTGTGGAGCGCGCGCCCCCGCCCGCTTCCGGCATGGGCAATAAATCCGCATCCGGATGCTGCACCTTCGCCAGCGTCTCCGAAGCCGCCACCACCCGCTTCAAACTCTCATCATCAACTTTGTTGGTAGTAGCGCGAGCCGTGCGGCCATCAAAAGCTGTCCTCACCGAGACAACATAATTTGCCTCCGTCACATTCTGATGAATGGTGTTATTGGCAAATCGGGTCAGCGCCGAATGTCCGCCGTAGATGAGCGCTTCCACTTCGTCCGCACTCGAATATTTCTTGATTTTCCCGAAGATGTCAGCTGCTTTGTTTTTATCTAGCATGAAGGTCAGCAAAGCTTTCAGCATTTGGCATTTGGAACTTAGCACTTAGCGTTTTACGTTTTAGTTCTTCCAGACTGATCTCCATATCTCTGAAGCCCTTCATCCGGCCACGGACGTCTAATGGCTAAATGCTAAGTGCCAAGCGCTAATTGCTGCCTTCAGTTCCCCTTATAAGCTGATCCCACCTTAACGCCCCTAAACCTCGCCGGCGCCGCGCCATGTCCCGTCCCCATCACCTGCTGCGGCTGCCCTTTGCCGCAATGCGGCGTCCCCCAAAGCACCCATTCGTCACGCGAGCAAATCGCATCCATCGCATTCCAAAATTCCGTGGTAATCCCGCTGTAGGAGGGGTTGCGTAGCATGCGTGTGCGCTTGCCATTCTTGAGCTCCCATCCGACTTCGCAGCCAAACTGAAAGTTGTAGCGCTTGTCATCAATCGACCAGGAACGATTGGTCTCCATGTAAATGCCTTTTTCTGTGGAAGCAATGAGCTGCTCGCGCGTCAGCGGCTTTTCTCCCGGCAGAATGCTGATGTTGGTCATGCGGATAATCGGCAGCCGGTTCCATCCCTCAGCGCGCAGTGTTCCTCCCGAGCGATTCGCGCCGATGGCATGCGCGGTCTCGCGCGATGTCAGATATCCAGTGAACAATCCCTTAGTGATGATGGGCGTGCACTGTGCCGGCACACCTTCTTCGTCAAATGCAAACGTCCCCAGCCCCGGTCCATGTTCCTGGCGCGCATCGGCAACCACGTTCACCAGATCGCTGCCGTAACGCAGCTTGCGCAACTTGTCCAGCGTGAGGAACGACGTCCCCGCAAAGTTCGCTTCCATCCCCAGCACGCGATCGAGTTCAATGGGATGCCCCACCGACTCGTGAATCTGCAAGCCAAGCTGCGAACCATCCAGGAGGATGTCAAACACGCCTTCCGGACACTGATCCGCCTTCAACAGCGCGACCGCCTCTTCGCCCACCCGCCGCGCGTTCTCCACCAACTTTAGTTCGCCAATCAGTTCGTAGCCCTTGTTCTGCCACTGCCCGCCAAACGAGTTGGGATACGACCGCTTCTGGATATCGCTGCCCGCGAAGGCATGCGCCGCGTATCCAACTCCGGTTGTATATTTCGTCTGATGAATGTTGCTGCCCTCGGAAGAGACAAACCATTGCTCTTCCCGGCGAAAGTTCATGTTTGTCTCAGCCAGCGTGACGCCTTTCACCGCGCACAACTCAGAATCAATCTTCAGCAGCAAATCAAGATTCTGTTCTACCGAAGTAGTCAAAGGATCAATCTGGAAAGGTGTAGTCCATTCCGCGCTGACCGCCTTTTCGGGCGCGAGCCGGACTTCGCTCTGCTTCACCCGCGAAGATGCGCGAGCAATCTCCACCGCGAGCGCCGCAGTTGCTTCGACCGCCGAACGACTCAGATCGTCCGAGGCAGCGTATCCCCAGGCGCCGTCGGCGATGACACGCACGCCGATCCCCAGCGATTCCGAATCCGCCGCATGGCCAATCTTCCCATTCTTGGTAGCCAGCCCCCGGCTGCGATCGTCAGCCAGACGAGCGTCGGCGTAAGAAGCCCCACGCAAAGCAGCAACGTTCAAGGCCCAGTCAGCAATATGTTTCATGGATGAAACTTAAAATCTATCACAGAAAAAAAGGCGGCGTGAGCCGCCCGTATTGGCTAAATGCCAAGTGCTAAATGCTAAGTGCCGCGTTCCCCTCCCAACTCTCTGGAAAGCCAAACTCCTCGGCACAAGCCTCAATCCGCGGAATCCTGTACTCCCCTCGCAGTAGATGCCACGCGCCCTTGTACATCCCATACTTCGACTTCTTCAGCCTGGGATACAGCGCAATGCTCCCCTGCCCCTGACACTTCTCCGCTGGAATGATGTACCACAGGTCCAACGGAATCAAATACGCCGCCACAAAATCAAACGGATCGCCCTCATACGGACCCCGGCACCCCCGCACCGTACAGGAGTACCCTCCGCGATCCATAAACATCGTGGACTTCACCTGCACCCGCACAAAATGCCCTTCGTGTTCCACCGCAAAGTCGTAACGCGCCGTCTCTCCCCACGGCTTGGTCACGCAAAGCCCATGCTCGGCCGCGCATGTCATAAAACGCAGCTCCGCCCATTCACCCCGAAGCTTGGGGTGCTTGATCTTCATCCCGTTATTTTTCATATGATTGTCAAATAGAACTTATCCCCCAATATAAAACGCGGCCCGCAAAGGCCGCGCACTTTTCCCCGAATTAGTATAGAACAAAGAGAAGAGACACTTACATATTAATATCTTAAGAGACCAAGATGTTTGGCAAGGACACGATTCCGAGTCGTGCCACTTAGTCTGATGAAAATGCGGCCTTTCGCCGCTGAGTTCCCCTGTAAAGTCTTGACTATACCAGAGACAGGCGACGTCGAAGGATCCAACTTCTGTGCAGAGAAGAAACAGAGGTGCCCCATGTCTCGCGTTTTTCGAGACGTGGGAACCACGACAGCTGGCATCGCAGCAGAGTTGGTTTTATGCGGATTGACGCTCGAATCTTCATCTTGGAGGACTTGCTACTCGTTGACTCGGGCCGGCCCAGCTTCCGAAACGCGAGTCCGTTGACGCGCAAAGGCCCTACTTCTTGAAAACCGCGAGAAGCGGGGCACCCAAAATTACCAATCCCGGCCGAAGACCTGGACCGCCAGGAGAGTCTACTTGTTCACGTTTCAGCAGGCGCAGACTCGCCAATGCGTCCTCAATCGCCAGTAGTCGCGAATCGAAGAAGGTCCTTGCTTTTGGTCCCAGTGTCTTTAAGGTCTGGTTGGTTCAGAACTGTTGCTTTTCGGCGCAATTAGGCGGCTGGCCAGACCAATAGCTGTAGTATCAGCGGGTGGACAGGGGCTGCCGTAGCAGGCGCACATCATCTATCCACACCCGCCCCTTCCCCGCTACTCATCCAGCTCATCGTTCCTGTTATTGGGCGATCCAGCCCGCGGGAGAAAAACTCTCCTTTGCCAGGAAAGCGGAGCCACATTTCCAGATAGGCCTTTCCATCGAGGTTTTGTGACTGCAAACTCGCCTGGTAAATCAGAGCCGCATTCTCGATGCTCAGGTCGCTCACTTCAAACAACGGCACCGTTAACGGCTGGCTGGCGTCGATCCGCAAAGAACCCCTTCCATCACTCGATGTCTGCGGGTCGAAGCTAACTCCGGTAGTCGCACGCACACCTTCTAGGCTATCCAGAGAAAAGTGCTTCAACTCCACCGGCGAAGCCGGTGGTTGGCGTGACGTACACGCACTCATCGCCAGCGACACAACTAGGGCCAAAGATCTCTTCTTCATGCTCCCTCCTTCCGGACTCACTACTCACCTGGTGGGTTAGTTGATGAAATCACATTTCGAGATTCTAGTCACGAAAAGGTTGCGTTGCGGCACGATTCAGTGGTGTCAGGAACAGAGACCCTAGAATCTCTCAGCTACCTTCCCGGCTTTCCTACAGTGTTTGCCCGATATCCTAGAGAATCTCCCCACTTGATCCACAGCGAACGTATAGAGCAGAGTTTATCTTTGCCCTTGCCGGAGGTTTAGCAATGTTGTCCTTAGAAAAAACCCGACTTGAGAAACTAGAGGAGCAGCTGAGGGAGGAATTGGGTCGGGAGCTTACCCCCAAAGAGAAGTTCTATCTCGCCATGTCCGAATCCTGCGCTTCCTACCAGCCACATGGCGCGCATGAGGAAAACCGGGAAGCAGCTTGACTTGAAGCTGGGAAGTAAAAAATTCTTACTCTTCGGCAAGTTTATTTGCGCCAGGGATAGAATTCTCCGGTGCAACAATCAAAATTACGATTCATCGGCGTAGAACTCTATTTCGATGACCTCGAAACCGCCGGGTGCGCCATTCTTTCGCGTTCTTCGCGAAAGGGTGGGGACATCCAATACCACCTATACGTCCTCGATAAAGTACGCCGCGGACTCGATGATACCCGTCTGCGCGGCGCGATCTGCCAGGAAGAGGCGGAAAAGCGGCGGAGCAAACGGCTAATCGAGTAGATGCACGCACCGAGGCATTTGGCTAAATGCCAAGTGCTAAATGCTAATGTGCCGCTCTTCCGGTGCTGAATGCTGAGCGCTGACTGCTGACTGCTTACGTCCCTTCACTCCATCCTGCCAAATACTCTTCCTGCTCCGGCGTCAATTTATCGATCTTGATTCCCATCGATTCCAGCTTCAATTTCGCCACCCGCTTGTCCAGATCCTCGGGCACTCGGTAGACTTTCTTTTCCAGCGTCTTGTGATTCTTGACCATGTATTCGACCGAGAGCGCCTGGTCCGCGAAGCTCATGTCCATCACTGACGGCGGATGCCCTTCGGCAGACGCCAGGTTGATGAGGCGGCCTTCGCCCAGCAGGTTAATCTTGCGGCCGTCTTTCAACGAGTACTCTTCGACGAAGTTGCGGGTGGTGCGTTTCGAAGAAGACATCTTTTCCAGCGCGGGGATATCGATCTCCACGTTGAAGTGTCCGGAGTTGGCGATGATCGCGCCGTTCTTCATAACGTCATAGTGTTCTTTAGTAAGCACGCTCTTGTTTCCGGTGACGGTGCAGAAGACATCGCCAATCTTCGCCGCTTCGTTCATCGACATTACGCGGAAGCCGTCCATCACAGCTTCCAGCGCTTTGGTGGGATCGACCTCGGTGATGATTACTTCCGCGCCGGCGCCGCGCGCGCGACTGGCCAGTCCGCGTCCGCACCAGCCGTAGCCGGCGACTACGAACTTCGATCCTGCCAGCAAAAAGTTAGTGGCGCGAATGATGCCGTCAATTGTGGACTGTCCGGTGCCGTAGCGATTGTCGAACAAATGTTTGGTGTCGGCATCGTTCACCGCGACAATGGGGAAGCGCAACATGCCTTCTTTGGCCATGGCGCGCAGGCGGATCACTCCCGTAGTGGTCTCTTCAGTGCCGCCGATCACGCCGTCCAGCGCGTCTTCCCGCTTGGTGTGCAGCACCGTCACCAGGTCGGCGCCATCATCCATCGTGATATGGGGTTTGTGATCGATGGCCGCCATGATGTGGTTGTAGTAGCTGTCGCTGTCCTCACCCTTGATGGCGAATACCGGAATGTTGTATTCGCGCACCAGGCTGGCGGCTACGTCGTCTTGCGTGGACAGCGGATTCGAGGCACAGAGAACGACGTCGGCTCCCCCATCCCGAAGCGCAATTGCCAGGTTGGCGGTTTCCGCGGTGACATGCAGGCAGGCGGAAATGCGTACTCCCTGCAGCGGCTGATTCTTGATGAATTCCTTGCGGATGATCTGGAGAACTTTCATCGACTGATTAGCCCAGTCAATACGCTTCTTCCCCATGTCAGCAAGTTCGAGATTCTTGATATCGCAAGGCACTTGTGTTGGCGTCGTCGACATACTTCTCCAGTAGCGCAATAAGATTTAAATGCGAATGAACTCTCTACAAATCAGAATACACGAAAGAATTCAGCGGAAGGATGCTGCACTACCAGGCGCCTCGCCATGGCTTAATCGCCGGGGCCAAATAGGGGATACGATCCGTGATCTTGGGGGACGGGCCCTGTTTAAAAAGACCCGCCCACACCTGGAAAACTTACCGGCGGACTGCCTGCCCCACCGGTTCGCGCAATCCGGCATCCCTGGCCAGCTTCTCCGCCTTGTCCGTAGCTTCCCACGTGAAATCCGGATCGACCCGCCCGAAATGTCCATAGGCTGCCGTCTTC
>MNDG01000168.1:0-4746 GCA_001914815.1 Acidobacteriales bacterium 13_2_20CM_55_8 | reverse complement strand
CGTACCAACTCCGAAAGCTGCCCAGGATCAACTTTGGCCGTGCCAAACGCCTCGACTAGAACGCTGACTGGCTCAGCCACGCCGATCGCGTAAGCCAGTTGAACTTCGCAACGATCCGCCAGCCCCGCAGCCACAACGTTCTTGGCAACATATCGCGCCATGTAAGCCGCCGAACGATCCACCTTGGTCGGATCTTTGCCGCTGAAACATCCGCCACCGTGACGCCCCATGCCTCCATAAGTATCCACGATGATCTTGCGTCCCGTCAGCCCGGTATCGCCCATGGGACCGCCGACCACAAAGCGCCCAGTCGGATTGATGTGATATTTAGTATCAGCATCGAGCATGTGCGCCGGAATCACATGCTGAATCACATGTTGCAAGACTTCCGCCCGCAGCTTCTTATTGTCCACTTTCTCTGAATGCTGCGTCGATACCACAACTGCATCCACCCGCACCGGCTTATGACTCTGATCGTATTCAACCGTAACCTGCGACTTCCCATCCGGCCGCAGAAAATCCAGTTGCCCCCCCTTGCGCGCCTCTGCCAACCGCTGCGTCAACCGATGCGCCAGCAAAATCGGCGTAGGCATCAACTCCGCATTCTCATTACTAGCATACCCAAACATCATTCCCTGGTCGCCGGCGCCACCGGGGTCGACCCCCATCGCTATGTCGGGGGATTGTTCGTGGATGGAGCTGATTACGGCGCAGGTTTCGTGATCGAAGCCGTAGGTGGCATCGGTGTAGCCTACCGACATTACTGTGCCGCGCACGATGGCGGGGAAGTCTACGTAGGCTTTGGTGGTGATTTCGCCGGCGATGAAGGCTAGGCCGGTGGTTAACAGAGTTTCGCAGGCGACGCGACTGCCGGGGTCTTCGGTTAGGCAGGCGTCCAGGATGGCGTCGGAAATCTGGTCGGCAATTTTATCGGGGTGGCCTTCGGTCACAGATTCAGACGTAAAAAGATAACGGTTTCTTGGCAAGCAGCTTCTCCTTCAATCATCAACGATTTGGACTTTAAATCTGGCGGGGAGTAAAACCCAAACTTTGCAAAATCAGTATTTTGCGCCTGCTAAAAAGCTACCAGAAGAAATGGCCGAGCGCAATCATTTTGGTTGGCTTACGGGGAAGAAACAGTCAGCAGTCAGCAACATCCCTCTTGCCAGAAGCGGGGGTGGTTGAAGCAATTCCAATCCCCATAATCCCTTGCAGGGAATAGGGATTGCTCCGCGGCGCAGCGCCGCTCGGAATGACAGTGCAACCATTGCAGCGCACCGCTAGTGTGGCTAGCCTCCGGGTGGCAGCGACTGCGCGGATGGGGAGGGAACCTTGGGTGTTTGGGGACGCAGGCCATTTACGTCGAAGGTCAAAGTTTTCACTTCCTCGTAGTCTCCCTGTACCGGGAGGCGCTTGCCGTTGAAAGAAAAGTCCAAGGCTCCGACACTGCCTACTTTGACTACGATTTCGTAGCGTGCCTCGATGGACTTTTCGGTGCGCGCTACCATGACCTCCTGCATGAGCTGCTTGCCATCGGCGACGATTGAGACCCAGGAATCTTCGCGGGCTTTAATTACCACGATGAATGGTCCCGACATGACATCGGAGGGTTGGCGTTGCCCATTCGCTTGCGTGCCCGCCAGACCGGGGGCGTTAGCAGTCTGAACGTGAGCCACCGCGCGGTCCTCCTTCCGCGCTTCTCGCGAGTGGAAACCCCAGAGGGCAAGGCCGAGCGCAGCGATCAGCAACAAGCCAGCGAATAAGCTCCATGGCAGGGGAGCCGCGCCATCACTCTCCCGGTCTTCCAGTTGTTCTGCGACTTCGATTGGCAAATCGTTCTGAGGCGCCTGGTCTGGGGAACCCGCTGCGGTCGCGCTCAGGTAGTCGGCGATGGCTTGTTCTTCGTCGATGCCCAGATGGCGGGCGTAGGCGCGCACGAAGCCTTTACTGAAGATCCCGCCAGGAAGTTGTTCGAAGTGCTCCTCTTCTAAAGCCGACAGGAAGCGCTTCCCAATTTTGGTGGAGAGGGCAATGTCGTCCAGCGTGACTCCACGCTTCTCTCGCTCCTGTTTTAATCGGGCGCCGAATGATTCCACTCGACCGCTCTCCTGACGGCTGTCTTTAGTGGTAGCAAATATAAGTTAACTTTGTCTGTGATACCCATGAAATTTTGTAGCAGTCTCTGGGTCGGGGGGCACGTTCGACTCCCAAAGGCAATAACCACAAAGGGCACGAAGGTACGCGAAGGGAAAATGCTGCTGATCGTCGTAGTCGAGTGTGTGAGGATGTCCCATTCTTCCGTGCCAGGGGTTAGAATCAGCAAGTAGATTAACGCAGCGCTTATCGGAGGGATGATGGCAACCAATTCAGCACGCGAGCCCAGGGAACGCCCAAAACCCGATGAAAAGCTGGTAAAGGTCTTCGACACGGAACAGGAATCGGAAGCTCTGATCGTGCGCGGATTGCTCGAATCTTCGGGCATTGACGCTGATATAACTTCGCTGGACGCTCCCCAGGACATCCTTCCGGGGGTAGGTGGAACCGTCATCCTAGTGCGTGAAGAAGATGCCGCGGAAGCACGACGTCTGATCGAGGAATACCGGCAATCACCTGCGAACGATGACACGGCCGAAGTGGATATCAGTGAACATATCGGTGAACCACCGGAGCGCTGACGTCTTTTCCATTTAGATAGAAAGTCACCGCTCCGTTCAGGTCGGTACGATAAGTCGTCACTTTGGACTGCTCTAGCCTATTGAGTACCTCCATTCGCGGATGGCCGTAAACATTCCGCACTCCCGAGGAAATCACCGCGAACCGTGGATGACGGCAGCCAACAGTTCAGGTATGGTTGAAGTCGCGCTGCCATGATGAGCGACCTTGAGAAGATCGGCCTGGGGCTGTTCTCGAGCAACTATTTCTTCCTCCCCCTCTCCGCGTCTCCTTCCAATAGCGCGGACGTTTGCCCGAAACTGATCTTCATCACCAGAGAATCGTCGTTCTTCCTCAGAGTATTCGTAGCGAGATTGAACGTGGGCGCGAGTATGCGGACCGTGCTGCCCCCAAGTTCGATACTGTCTCCTGCCTTACGGTGGATAACCACGACGTCCAGATGGTTCGCATCCTCTAAAAGTTTTTGCAATTCGGGAGAGCGAGATTCCGCGCCCAGCCATAACTCGCGAGGATGAAAGTTGGCAAGTACGGCCGCCATTCCGCCCATGTGATCGGAGTGCGCGTGGGTGACGGCCACCGCATCGAGACGATGAATGCCACGTGACCACAAGTAAGGTGACACCACGTCTTCACCAATATCGAAATCCGAATGCATCCAATAGGGCAACCCTCCCGCGTCCACGAGCAGTGTCTTACCCTGGGGTGAAACCAGCAGGATTGAATCGCCCTGGGCCACATCAATCGCCGTCGTCTCCAACACCCCATGCCGAAACTGTGGGGGCGAGGCACAGTACACATCCAAATAGCGCTAACCGTCAGCGGCCAAAGCCAGCCGCAGCCACCAGCAGACGTCGGCGTGCCAGCAGCATCGCCATGAGCAATGCCCCTCCAGCAACTAGAACCATGGCGAATTCAGGGGTAGGAACTCGAGTGTCCGCCACGCGCAGGCCGCCGAGCCCTTGCACCGTGCCGCTTATCGCCTGCAATGCGGCAGCGGCAATCAGCGCGGGAACCTTTGCCAAGGCGAGCGATATATAACCGGCTGCCACCGCCGCGATTGCTGCTGCCATCAATACGCCCGTGAGCGGCACCACCAGCATGTTTGCCGGCAATCCCACCACGGTGGCGCGATGAAAGTAGTAAGCCATAGGGAGGGCAAGGCACACGTGCATCACTCCCGAGATAATGAGAATCTCAAAGCTCCCAAGTCCGATTCGAAGCATGCGTGCCATGGCGGGCAAAGGAACGCGCGTGCCCATGAGATGTTCCAGGCGGCCGGCAACCATCCTGAGGTCGAGTCTGAACTGTGCAACTTTCGGCGACAACGATACGTCGTACCGCGTCGAGTCCAGATACATCAGGCCGCGATGATAAGGCTGAGATGTACGCTCGAGGATGGGTACTCCTACGGTCACGATCAACAGCACGCACAGGAAAGTGAGCTGAAAACTTGGTCCAAACAGAACTTGGGGATTCAGCACCAGCAAACCCAGCGCTGCCGCTCCAATCGCGTTGAGCATGGACTTTTCGCGATACAGCAACCGCGCCCCCAGATAAAGTGCGAGCATCAACGTAGCTCGCCAGATCGGAGCGCCCACGTCAGTCAGCAACGCATATGCAACGGCTAACAACACGGTGACCACGCTTGCCACCAGGTCACTCACCCTTAGTCGCCGCAGTACCCAACATGTCACAAATGCCAGAATGCCCACATTCATTCCGGAAACCACCAGCACGTGATAAGTTCCGGAGCGCTGGAAATCCACTCGGAGATCGCGGCTGATAAACGCATCTTCGCCAATAACCATGGCGTCCACCAGCCCAGCCTGGGCCGGACTCCACAACGAGTGCACTTTCTCAATAATGCTGCGATGGATACGTGTACGCCAGAGTTCGGCGCGATTCCCGGAGAATCCTGCCAGCAATTCCACCCGCTCCGTTTTTACTGAGCCCAGCGCTACGATTCCCGCCAAATATTGCTGATGGTCAAACGCACCGGAGTTCCGGAAATTTCGCGGGGGATGAAGTTTGACCGGAAAACGCAAACGCTCTCCATAACGAAAGATGCGTACA
>MNDG01000129.1 GCA_001914815.1 Acidobacteriales bacterium 13_2_20CM_55_8 | reverse complement strand
TCAGTCTGACGGGCGCGTTTCAGCGCCGAAAAATGGTTTGCCATCTGGCTTCGTTACCTTCGTTTCTGTTGGCTTTCTCTAGAAAGAGAAGTTCGGGTGCAATACCGACTAAACTATTTTACGGTAGTAAGTTGCGACTGGTCAAACCAGTCTGACCAAACCAATCTGATCAAACCCATATGCCGGATGCCCTCGAGCGCCTCAAAATCCTGATCAACTCTTCGACGCCCATCGTCGTGATGGAGACGGTGGAGGAAATGCGCGCCGTGAGCCTGGTGCGCACCGCCTGCGCCGACCTCAATATGGCGGTCTTTGAGTGGAGCATCGCCGACGGGTTGGTCCGCTCCGGCAGCAACGTACCTGGTATTCTAGGAGCCGATCTGCAGATGCGAATCAATGCGGCTCGGCATGCGGCGAATCCTGACGCTCCTGAATCCGGCAAAGCGGCGGTCTATAACACGCAAGATCCAGTGCAGGCTTTGGCCAACCTGGAAACCATGACGCTGGAAGCCGTCTTCGTTCTTAAGGATTTTCATCGTCACATGGACAGCCCGGTAATTGTCCGGCGACTTCGTGATGTGGGACAGAAGTTTTCGGCCAACCGGCGGACGTTGATTCTTACAGCGCCTTCGATTGCCATGCCTCCGGAGTTGACCAGCCTGATCGAATACCTCGAGTTACCTTTGCCCAACCAGCAGCGCTTACTGCAGATTATCGACGAAACATTCAATCGGCTGGCAAAGACAAAGACCTACGCGGTGAAACGCACGCTGGATGCCTCCGGAATGGACGCCATAGCCAACAACCTGCGTGGTCTGACTGAGGAAGAAGCTGAGAGAGCGGTTTCTCAAGCGCTGGTTCGTCGTTATGCGCTCTGTGCAGAGACGGTCACGGATGTGCTTGAGGCCAAGAAAGAATTACTGCGTCACTCCGGCGTGCTGGAGTTCATCGATGCTTCCGACAACATGGCCAGTGTGGGCGGGCTAGACAATCTGAAACGCTGGCTGGCGCAACGGCGTGGGGCTTGGGAAGAATCAGCCCGGCAATTTGGCCTGGAGCCGCCGCGTGGAATGATCGTCCTTGGAGTGCAGGGCTGCGGCAAGAGCCTCTGTGCCAGGGCTGTGGCCGGAGAGTGGAAGATTCCCTTGGTGAAATTCGACACCGCTGCCATCTTTGACAAGTACATCGGAGAAACCGAGAAACACATTCAGAAAGTTTTTAAAGTGGCCGAAGGACTGGCGCCATGTGTGTTGTGGATTGATGAGCTGGAAAAGGTTTTTGCTGGAAGCCAACCAGATTCGGCGTCGGTGGATGCCGGCGTGTCCTCGCGCATTCTGGCTGCATTTCTCTCCTGGATGCAGGATCGAAAGGCCCCGGTATTCGTCGCCGCCACCTGTAACAATGTAACTGTGCTGCCACCGGAATTGATCCGCAAAGGACGATTCGACGAATTATTCTTCGTAGATTTGCCAAATCAGACCGAGCGCAAACAGATCTTCGGAATTCAGTTGGCGCGGCGGAAACGAAATCCGGCAGAGTTTGATCTGGAGCGAGTCGCGGCAGCCGCGGAGGGATATTCCGGTGCGGAAATTGATGCGGCAGTACAGACCGCGATGTATGCAGCATTCTCCAGTAAGCAGCAAGTTTCGACGCAAGGACTTCTCGATGCGTTGAAAGCAACCGTGCCACTCTCCACCACCCGGGCGGAAGAAATCCAGGCGTTAAGACAATGGGCACGAACCCGGGCCGTGCCAGCCGCAACTGCAGAGGGCAGAGGACAAGGAGCTTAGTGGTGATCGGATTCACCAGCTTCGGTCCTGCGATTAGTGTTTTCTTGGACTTTCTGAGTCTCACGTTCCGGGCTCTTACTGGACATCGTGCGGCCATTGACTCCCATCTAAGGGCGGGGGTACCCTAAACCCAATGGTAGTTGCTTGCACCTCGGGAGCGAGCACTTCGACTGGTTCTATCTCCAGACAGCAGAATAGTTTGTGCGTAAACGGACTTGACGTCCCGCAAAGGGCGGGGCTATGTCCGGACATCCAAAAACCTCTGGCACAAAGACATGCAGGCGGGAGGGAAGCGCCCTATAACTGAATGAAGAAGAAGATCGATATCACCCCTAACATTGAAACGTTATTCGGCACGCGGGACGAGAATTTACACGTGCTGGAAGACGGTCTGAACATCGCCATCGACCTGCGCTCCGATTCCATCGAACTGGAGGGAGCAGCGCGCGATGTGGCTCGGGCCGAACAGGTTTTTGCCGACTACGATCATCTGCAACGTTCCGGTTTCACCTTCAACAACGGCGATTTGAATAGCATGCTTCGCGTCTTGATGGCTGATCCCAAGACCACACTGCGTGGTTTGGCCGAAGCGGGGCGGCAGCGCTCGCTTGGCCGTCGCACGGTGCAGCCCAAGAGCGTCAACCAGCGGCGCTATTTGGAAGCCATCGAGAAGCACGACATGGTGTTCGGCATCGGCCCTGCCGGCACGGGTAAGACCTACCTCGCCGTCGCCATGGCCATTTCCGCCCTGCTGTCGAAACGCGTGAATCGGATTATCCTGGCGCGTCCGGCTGTGGAAGCAGGCGAACGCCTGGGCTTCCTGCCGGGGACCTTGCAGGACAAGATCGATCCCTATCTGCGGCCCTTGTACGACGCACTCTATGACATGCTCGAACCGGAGAAGGTAGATCGGTATCTGGAAAAGAACGTGATCGAGATAGCGCCTATCGCCTTCATGCGGGGACGTACGTTGAATGATTCATTCGTAATTCTGGACGAGGCACAGAACACGACCTCGGAGCAGATGAAGATGTTCGTCACTCGTTTGGGCTTCAATTCCAAAGCCGTCATTACCGGTGACGTGACCCAGATTGATCTGCCAAATGCGCGACGCAGTGGTCTCCTCGAAGCTGCAGATGTTTTGAAGCACGTAGAAGGTCTGACGTTCGTATACTTCGATGAAGGCGATGTGGTGCGGCATCACCTGGTGCAGCGCATCATTCGCGCGTACGATGAGCACAAAACTCGAGTGGCGGAAGAGGCCGTGCTGCACGAATCCCGCAGCGGCGCTAATGGAAAGCCGGCAGTGAACGATTCGTTGCCCCAGGAAAAGACTGCAACATATCCTGCGCAAGCGGAAAGTAAAGAATAGAATCCTCGAGACCAGGAGGGCCGGATTGGCCCTCTTTTTATTTGGTAGCACGAGGATCGAGACATTTCCCAGGAAAAAACCTTGGTCATTGTTCGAAAAAGGGTCGCGGGGCTAAGCGAGATCGCTCTGGCGCGATTTGTTACCCGCGCCGGCCGCGCAGCCCATTTGCATGGTGCGGTGAACGTGCTGCTTACCAGCAACCGCGAATTGCGCGCATTGAACAGCCGCTTTCGCGGCAAAGACAGGCCGACCGATGTGCTCTCCTTCCCACCCGTTTTCGGTCTAGTGAATGCCTTCGCCGGCGATGTGGCAATTTCAGCCGAGATGGCGGCGCAAAATGCGCGCCTGCTCGGACACTCGCCAGCGGAAGAGGTTAAAATTCTGGCGTTGCATGGAATGTTGCATCTCGCCGGTTATGATCACGAACGTGATCATGGCGAGATGGCGCGTACAGAAGAGTGCCTGAGGAAGTCTCTGCGTCTGCCAGCGGGCCTGATTGACCGAAGCCGCGAGGCCGAAGGGAACGGTAGCGAACGCAAGGCGCATTCGGCGGCAACGATGAAGCAAAGAAAGATGGCCGCCGAGCCCCAAGACGATTCTGCAGGGCATAAACTCTCCACAATAAAGCCAAGACCCTCCGGCAAAGGCCGAATGACCACGCTGCGATGAACTTCGCTATTGCCATCGCGATTGTGCTCCTTCTTGGCGCGCTGACCCTCGTTTCCTACGTCGACCGTCTCTATACCGAGATTGGCAGATTCCTATCCCGTGAGTTTCAGGACAACCTCAATGCTTTTGAACAGAAGGTCGAGCCCAAACTAGGCGTGAGCCGGAACCGCGCCTCGCTTTCGATGGCAATCCTGACGCAATTGATCACGGTTTCCATCGCTCTGCTGTTGGGCTACGCCGTATTCCGCGACCAGGATTGGAGCGGGCACGAGATTCTGGAAATCATCTTGAGCCTCATCCTGATCGTGATCGTGTTCAACCGCTTCCTGCCTTTTGTTTTCTTCTCGCGCACCAAGGGGCAATGGCTATCCCGCTTTGCGCTGTTGCTGCGAATTCTTATTTATGTTGTGTTGCCCGTGACCCTCGTGCTGGGCTTCCTGCAATCCGTGGCGGCTTTGACTCGGGAACATTCAGACGAGCAGCCTGAGACCCACACCGAGGCCGTCGATGCACTGATTGAAGCAGGTCAGGAAGAAGGCATTCTCCACGAAAGCAATCGCGATTTAATCCAGTCAGTGGTGGAGTTCGGCGAGAAAACCGTCCGGGAAGCTATGAAGCCACGGCCGGAAATTGTTGCCGTCCCCACCAATACCACGGTAGAGCAGTTCATCGAACTGTTGCGTGCCAAACCATTCTCTCGTGTCCCGGTTTTCGATGGCACCATCCACAACATCGTAGGCATCGTCCACGCCCAGGATGTGCTGCAGGTACCGGACAGCGAAGCTCACACCCGCACCGTGGATTCGCTGATGCGCAAAGACGTGTACTTTGTCCCCGAAAGCAAGCTGGGCAGTGATTTGCTGCGCGAGATGCAGAAGAACAACATCCGCATGGCCATCGTCGTGGACGAGTACGGCGGGGTTGCAGGGCTGGTGACTATCGAAGACCTGGTGGAAGAAATCGTAGGAGAAATTCGCGACGAGCACGAAAAGGCCGAGGTTATACGGGAGAGCGAGCACTCCTATATCGTCCCCGGCAATATGGACGTGGACCGCCTCGGTGAACTGCTGGGCGTCCGTCCCGAGGACAAAGAGTCGGCCACCGTAGCAGGACTGGTAAGCGAACTGGCGGGCCGCATTCCACGGAAGGGCGAAGTGATCGAAGATGATGGACTGCGCTTCGAAGTACTGGAGGCGACCCAGCGGCGGGTGGAGCGCGTTCGCATTTCAGTGGCGCAGCCCAGACAGATGAAGCTGATATAGTCCTGCCAGATGTCCTTTCGCTCCGGATTCGTTTGCATCCTCGGACGCCCCAACGCCGGCAAGTCCACTTTGTTGAACAAACTCGTCGGCCAGAAGCTGGCGATTATCAGTCCCAAGCCGCAGACCACACGTAACCGCATTCTCGGGATCGTCCACATTCCCAAACAGAAGGGAAGACCGGCAGCACAAGTTATCCTCATTGATACTCCCGGCGTGCATAAGCCGGACAGTTCGCTGGGCCGGAAAATGATGGGAGACGTGCGTGAAGCTATGCAAGGTTGCAACCTTGTCCTGTGGATTGTGGATGCAACCCGAAAGCATTCGGCTGACGATCAGGTCGTGCTCGACATTTTGCAGAAGTCCGGAACGCCTGTCTTTCTGCTGCTGAACAAAATTGACTTGCTGCGCGAAAAGGGAAAGCTTCTGCCCATTATTGAGGCATACCGCAGTCTTTACCCTTTCAAGGAAGTCATTCCACTCTCGGCGCTGAAAGGTGAAGGCCTCGATCTTCTCCTGGATAAACTGGTGAACAACCTGCCAGAGGGGCCGCGTTACTTTCCGGATGACCAAGTCACGGATCAACCTATCCGCTTCATGGTGACTGAAATTATCCGCGAGCAGGTCTTGATGGCGACCAGCGAAGAGGTCCCGCATGCGACCACCGTATTGATCGAACAATTTGAAGAGGGTGCAAAACTCACGCGTATTGCGGCTGCGATCTATTGCGAACGCGAGGGGCAAAAGAGAATCTTAGTCGGCAAGGCTGGGCAGATGCTAAAGAAAATCGGTACAGCCGCCCGCTTACAGATCGAAAAATTGGTGGGCACGCGCGTATTTTTGGAGCTTTTCGTAAAAGTGCGGCCAGATTGGCGGGAGTCACACAATTTCGTGCAAGAGTTGGATTGGCGACGTGAGTTCGCCCGTCTGGCGGGACCGGAGAAGGCTTGACCGCAAGCCCAAAGTGCACTTCAGCCCAAAGTGCACTTCGGTCACCGGCGATGGAGGCCGCGGCTGTCGCCGCGCGGACGCAATCTTGGTAGAATCCAGAATAGACGTTATCCAAGGCATTCGTATTACCGGACCATGTCCAGCGACCTAACGACTTGTAATTTCGATGCCGGCAAGCTGATCTTGAAGCTCCGGGTCACTCTGTCGGCGGATAAGAACGCTATCGATCCCGTGGTCCGCGGCGTGATGGATCTAGTAAGACAGAATCACTGTGCCACCGGCAAAGAAGATGCGATTGAGGTCGCATTGACAGAAGCATTAGCCAACGCCGTAGTACACGGTGCTCAGGCTGATGCTACCAAGATTGTCGAATGCGATGTGGCCTGTGACGAAAAGCAGCAAATCTTGATCGTAGTGCGCGATCCCGGCAAGGGATTTGACCCCGCAACGATCGCCAGTCCGGTACAAGGGCAGAACATATACTCTGACCACGGGCGTGGAATTTATCTCATCAATCAGCTCATGGACGAAGTGAAATTCCTCAAGAACGGCACCGAGATCCACATGATCAAGCGTTAGCGCTTTTTGCGTACCGCGGGCGCCCTCGTCCGCGAGCCTCGGCGCGAGCTTGCCCCGAGAACTATCTACTCCTTGGCAGCAATCCCCAAAGTTTTCATTTTCCGATAGAGGTGGCTGCGCTCCAAGCCCAGGACCTCGGCGGTGCGGCTGACGTTGCCGTGATTCTCATCGAGCTTTTTCAGGATGTAATCTCGTTCGTAGGCGGCGCGGGCCTGGTGCAAGGTAGAGAATTCGCTGCCCGCGGCGCCACGACTGCCATCCCGATGCACTAAGGGAGGCAGGTGTTTGCGGTCGAAACGCGTAGTAGTGGGATTCATAATGACAATGCGTTCAATCACGTTACGCAGTTCGCGCACGTTGCCCGGCCACGAATAACGCATCAGCGTTTCAATAGCATCATCACTGATTTCGCGCGGCCGGCGTCCGTATGCCGCCGAGAATTCTTTTAGAAAGTGGCGAGCCAATAGAGGAACGTCCTCCTGCCGTTCTCGCAGTGGAGGAACGGAGAAGGGAATCACGTTCAGGCGATAGAACAGATCCTCGCGAAAGTTTCCCTTGGAGATTTCTTCCTCGAGATCCTTATTGGTAGAGGCAATCACGCGTACGTCGACAGTGATCGGCTCATCGCTCCCCACCGGTGTAAACCGCTGCTCCTCCAGCGTGCGCAAGACCTTGGATTGGGTCTTTAAACTCATATCCCCGATTTCATCGAGGAAAAGCGTGCCACCGTGCGCTTTTTGGAATTTGCCTTCTTTCTCTAGGGCGGCGGCCGGGAAAGATCCTTTGCGATGGCCGAATAATTCGCTCTCTATGAGGTCTTCTGGGATCGCCGCACAGTTTACTTCCACGAACATCTCGTCTTTGCGAAGACTTTGTGCGTGAATGGCGTGGGCCACCAATTCCTTTCCCGTACCAGATTCGCCATAAACCAGTACACGACCATTGGTGGGCGCCATCAGTTGAATCTGCTGGCGTAGCGCCTTCATCGGAATGCTTTCGCCCACGATGACGCTTCTGGGCGTGAGCTGCTTCTTGAGATCGCGGTTTTCCAGGCGAAGACGTTTGGCGTCAATCGCGTTCTTGAGCAGGATGAGCGTCTTGTCGACGGAGAGGGGCTTTTCCAGGAAGTCATAGGCCCCGAGCTTGGTGGCGCGCACCGCGGTCTCAATGGTGCCGTGCCCGGAAATCATGATGACCTCGGGGGCATTGTCGGTCTCCCGAATTTTCTCCAGAGTCTCCAGGCCATCCATTCCCGGCAGCCAGACATCCAGCAGCACTACATCGAAGGCACGCTTGCGCAGGACTTCCAGACAAGCCTCGCCGCTCTCCGCCACCGCAGCCTTATATCCCTCGTCTTCCAGCACACCCTGAAGTGATTGCCGGATACTGGATTCGTCATCCACGATGAGAATGTTATGCATGCTGGATGACGATAGGCGCTGCAACGTTTTCGGAAGCCACCGGCAACTCAACCACAAACCTCGTTCCTACCGGCCGGTTTTCCTCTACCCGAATCGAGCCGCGATGGTCTTCGATAATGCGGTTCACGATGGCCAGGCCCAAACCCGTTCCGCGTTTCTTGGTGGAAAAGTAAGGCAAGAAAAGCCGCTCCTTTAATTCCTGCGTGACTCCGTGTCCGGTATCGGAAACTGCAACTTCGATGGCATCGCGACTGGCTACCAGCGACGTAGAAATCTGAATCTCGCGCAAGAGCGCCCCCTCCATGGCCTCGGCAGCATTGTCCACCAGATTGGCCAATGCCCGCTTCATGGCTTCCGGATCGGCCATTACGTGCGGCAGATTCGGAGCCAGAACGGTCTGGACGCGGATGTTGTCCAGACGGCCATTGAACATGGCCAGCGCGCTCTCCACGATCGAATTGATGTTAGCGGGCTGAGGCTGGGCAGTGGGAAAGCGCGCCAGAGTTGAAAACTCGTCTACCAGAGCACGTACTGTCTCCACCGATGCGGCAATGGTGGCAGCACAATCATCGAGCACGCGCAGTGACCCGGGATCTAGACGTGTGCCACGCTCCAGATGTCGCCGGATGCGTTCCGCCGAGAGCGCAATCGGGGTGAGCGGATTTTTTATTTCATGTGCGACGCGGCGTGCCACTTCACGCCACGCGGCCTGCTTCTGAGCCTTCAGCAGATCGGACAAATCTTCAAATACCAGGACGTAGCCCAAACTCTGACCATCGTGCTGCAGAGTCGCCACCGTGACGGAAAAGTTAAATTTCGCCCGCTGCAGAACCATTTCCAACTGCGTAGTGGTGGTGCTCATGCGGTCGGCACGCCGCAGCAGTGGCTCGAGATCCTCAAGGATCTCCGTGGGGAACACGTCACGAAGTTGAGCCCCGATCAAGGCCTCGAGCGCGCTGGATTCCGACCCTACGGGATGGAACATTCGGAGCAGGGCGTGGTTCAGGTGAGTGATACGGTGTTCCGCATCCAGTGAGAGCACACCGGTAGGAATACTCTCCAGGATCGTTTCGATGTGTCTGCGGCGTTGCTCCAAAGCGACATTGGCGGCGCCCAGATCGCGGCTCGAAGCTTCAATCTGTCGCCGGCTGCCTTCCAGGTCCTCGGCCATCCGGTTGAACGATCGCACCAGATCTCCGATTTCGTCAGCCGCCCGGATTTCTACCCGGTAATCGAGTCTGCCACGAGAAATCTCCTGAGTCGCTTCAGCCAGCGCGACCACTGGACGCGTAACCAACTTGGAGAGGAACAGCGCCAGCCAGGTGGTTGCAAAAAGCACTAGAACGGTGAGCAACAATAGCAGCCCCATGTAGGTCCGACGAAGCAACTTGCGTTCCCTGCTAAGTTCGAAATAACGCTTTTGACTGGTTTCCAACTGCTTTACTGTCTGAGAAAATCTCTCCGGTAACGGCATAGCGACCAGAATCATGCCGTGCTCTCCTACCGGAGCCGTCCCCAGAATGTAGTCAGTCTGTTCCCAAACTAAATGCACTGGAAGGTCCGACGTTATTCGCTCCCAGGGAACCTTGGCTTTGAGCAACGGCCAGGCAGCCGGGACACCAAAGCTGGCCTCGGCGTTCCCGTCTTGAATGGCCAGCGCAAAACCCCCTTGCAGCGTGAGTTCATGCTGTCGAAACTGGTTCACTACAACCGAAAAACTGTGTCCGGAAAATGCATGTTGGGTCTCCGGCGAGGAGGCAATGGAATTAGCTTCGGAACGCGCATTCTGCGCTGCGTATTTCGACAGTAACGATGCCATGGCGGACGTGTCCTCGCGCACCTCCTCTACCGGCCGCGAGAACCACTTGTCGATGGATCGGTTCATCAACCCATAGGCGAACCAGAACATCACAATGACGGGAAGCAACGAAAGCATGAGGCCCGCAACTACCAGTCGGGTGCGGAACTTCGATCCCAGAACACCCAGTCGCCGCTCCGCAAAAAGCTTCAGGAGATTGCGGGCCAGCACGAAAGTCAACGCCACAAAGAGAAGAAAGATCACTGCCGAAAGCGCGGCAAAGAACAGAAGTTGCTGATTGGTGTCTGGGTTCAGAAATGGCAGATCAAAAGACGACTGTGAAAGCAGAAGCCCAAACAGCAGCAAAATCCCGATCGTCAGCAGGATGATTGCTTTCTTGCGGCCTGATGTTTTTCCCGCTGGGCGGATTGGGTTGGCAGTGGACACGCTGATAATGATCTGACCCTATTGAATCATCCACGTATGAGTGCCGGAGTCTCAGCGTTCATTATAAGCCGGACACGCATTATCCATAGACGCAGCCCGATTGATGATCGGCATTCTTCCCTTGAGATTGCTATCTCAATATCGATGCTTGCGGCAGGAAGGATTGCAATGGGCAGTCCTCGCAGCGCGGTTTCGACTTGAGGCAATGGCTCTTGCCAACACCCACAATCAGCCCGTGCATCTCATTGTAGATCTGAACCAGAGCGGAGCGTTTGGCGGTACTTATTGGTGAAGGCCGGTGAGCGGCCCCCACAACTCTGCTTCGAAGTTTCCGTTCTTTAATATTCGCCCGCGAATCACTTTCCGTGCGAGACCCAATGTCCCCCTCCGCGCTAGCAGCTAGAGCGCGTTGAAAAAGTTGACGGATTTCCTCATAAGACGCCGTCGCCGGCAGAACCCCGTGACGATCCAGGATGCGGCGGGTGTAAGCATCCACCACGAATACCGGATGCTGGCCCGCGTAAAGCAAGATGGAATCAGCCGTCTCAGGACCTACTCCGTTGAGTCCTAGCAGTTCCTCACGAAGCTTTTCCGTAGGTTGGGCGAACATGCGATTAAGAGAACCGCCGTAATATGCGTCAAGAAATGCCACAAAGGTTTTTAGCCGGCGCGCTTTCTGGCGAAAGTAACCCGATGAACGAATCAACGATTCCAATTGCGGCAGCGAGACACTTCGCACCCCTTTCAGATTCAACACACCAGCCGCGCGCATGCCGCGCAACGCAATCTCCACATTTGTCCAGGCGGTGTTCTGCGTCAGATAAGCTCCCACGATGACTTCAAAGCGGGTGCGGGCCGGCCACCATTGCTGGCGTCCCCAAGCGCGAAACAGCGCATGGTAATAGGCGACGAGCTGTTCGTCTTGTGAAGGAATACCCACCTGATCTGATAAGTGTAAGTGGAAATGCCCGCCGTGACCTGTCCGGATTTTCCCCAGGCCAGTTTCCACCAAGTATAGTAGTTGCGCCGTTCACCCCAACGTGGAAGAGCGGCCCTTCCAGGGCCGCGTTACGAGCTCAACGAATAGGGGCTTCAGCCCCGGTGGTCGCCCTTGCATGGCTCGCGGCGGCCTTACCAAAGGCCATGTCCGGCAGCATGCCGAAATCGCAAAAATACGCTCCTGACGCGCCCTGCGTGAGATGAGACGCAGTCTGGCATCTCCATTCGTCCAGGACAGGTACCAAAGTTACTGGTGTCATAACGCATCTGCGTTGACAATTTGTGTCAACGCGATACGCTGCAAGTTCTCCCCTAATAGCAGCGCACGTCGCGGCAATAGCGACAACGCAACAACATCTCTCTGCCGCTCAGAAGGAGATCGAGGTATGTCTCAACGGCTGGGTGATCTTCTTGTCAAAGAGAAGGTCATATCCCCAGAGCAGTTGGATCAGGCGATCAAGGCCCAGAAGGCGAGCAACTGTCGCCTGGGCTCGGCATTGGTGAAGCTGGGCTTTCTGACGGATGAAGATGTTACCAACTTTCTTTCCCGGCAGTACGGCGTCCCTGCAATCAATCTTTCATATTTTGAAATTGATCCTTCCGTTGTAAAGCTGATCCCGTTTGAAACTGCCAAGCGCTATCAAATTTTGCCACTGAGCCGCGTGGGTGCGTCGCTGACCATCGCCATGGTCGATCCGACCAATGTCTTCGCCATGGACGATATCAAGTTCATGACCGGTTTCAATATCGAACCGGTGGTGGCATCGGAAAGCTCGATCCAGGAAGGTATTGAAAAAGCGTACGGCAGCAGCAATCAGGAAGACCTTGAGCAGGTCATGCAGTCGATGACTGAGCTGGGCGAACCCGATGTTGAACTGCAGTCTGAAGAGACCGAGATGGAGCTTGCCGACCTCGAAAGGGCGGCAGACGAAGCTCCCATCGTCAAACTCGTGAACCTCATACTGACGGATGCAGTCAAGCGCGGAGCCAGCGATATCCACCTTGAGCCTTACGAAAAAGAGTTCCGAGTTCGCTTCCGTATTGACGGCGTGCTGCAAAGTATCATGTCGCCGCCGCTCAAGCTGAAGGACGCGATTACGTCGCGCGTAAAGATCATGGCCAAGCTGGACATCAGCGAAAAGCGGTTGCCGCAAGACGGCCGCATCATGCTCAAGATGAATCTCAGCGGCCGCAAGAAGCAGCTCGATTTCCGCGTCAGTACTCTTCCCACCCTGTGGGGCGAAAAAATCGTGCTTCGGCTGTTGGACAAAGAAAATCTCCGCCTGGACATGACCAAGCTTGGTTTCGAACCGGAGTCATTGGTCAAGTTCGAGAAAGCCATTCTGAAACCTTATGGCATGGTGCTAGTGACCGGTCCCACGGGCTCCGGAAAAACCAACACCCTCTACTCATCGATCTCGCGCTTGAACCAGCCGGATACCAACATCATGACCGCGGAAGATCCCGTCGAATTTCAGTTGGGGGGTATCAACCAGGTACAGATGAAGGAACAGATCGGGTTGAATTTCGCGGCGGCACTACGCGCGTTCTTGCGGCAGGATCCAAACATCATCCTGGTGGGCGAAATCCGAGATTTTGAAACCGCAGAAATTGCCATCAAGGCAGCCCTCACCGGCCACCTTGTGCTTTCCACCCTACATACCAACGGCGCCCCGGAGACGATCACCCGGCTCATGAATATGGGCATTGAACCCTTCCTGGTCGCGACTTCGGTTCACCTCATCTGCGCGCAGCGCCTGGTACGTCGTATCTGCAAAGACTGTGCCGAAGTTGTTGAAGTCCCTTATCCGGCGCTGATCGAAGAGGGCTACACGCCAGAGGAAGCCAAGACAGTAAAAATCCAGAAAGGCAAAGGCTGTGGCGTCTGCAACAACACGGGATACAAGGGTCGCACCGGCTTGTATGAAGTGATGGAAGTCGATGACGAAATCAGGGAGCTGGTACTGGTTGGCGCGTCTGCCCTGGAACTCAAAAAGAAGGCGATTGAGCGCGGGATGATCACCTTGCGCCGCAGCGGCCTGATCAAGGTGGCCTTGGGCCAGACCACGCTGGAAGAAGTGGCACGCGAGACCATTCACTAACTGGGGAAAGGGAAGAAAAGATTATGGCGCTTTCGTTAAGCGATCTGTTGAAACGAATGTTGGAGATGTCAGGTAGCGACTTGCACATTACTACCAACTCTCCGCCCCAGATCCGCGTGCATGGACACCTGGTGCCGCTCGATCTCCCGCAATTGACTCCGGCTGAGACCAAGCAACTGGCTTACAGTGTGATGACCGATGCGCAGAAGCATCGCTTCGAAGAGAGCCTGGAACTTGATTTCTCATTCGGCCTCAAAGGGCTGGCCCGATTCCGCGCCAATATCTTCAATCAACGGGGCGCCACTGCCGCGGTTTTTCGTCTCATTCCTTTCGAAATCAAATCTTTTAACCAGCTAGGCCTCCCCGCAGTGGTCAGCAAGTTATGCGAGAAGCCGCGCGGTTTGGTGCTGGTTACCGGTCCTACGGGATCAGGCAAGTCCACCACTTTGGCCGCGATGATTGACAAGATCAATACGGAACGGCACGACCACATTCTCACTATCGAAGACCCGATCGAGTTCGTGCACATGAACAAGAATTGCGTGGTGAATCAGCGCGAACTGCACGCCGACACAAAAAGCTTCGCCGGTGCTCTGCGAGCCGCGCTTCGTGAAGATCCCGATGTAGTGCTGATCGGCGAAATGCGTGACCTCGAGACCATTGAATCGGCGCTGCGCATCGCTGAAACCGGTCACTTGACCTTCGGAACGCTGCACACTAACTCAGCATCCTCCACCATCAACCGAATCATCGATGTGTTCCCGGCTCACCAGCAGCCCCAGATTCGGGCGCAATTATCGCTGGTGCTGGAAGGCATCATGTGCCAAAGCTTGTTGCCCAAGGTCGATGGCAAGGGCCGCGCCATGTGCATGGAAATCCTGGTGCCCAATGCGGCTGTGCGCAACCTGATTCGCGAAGACAAAATTCACCAGGTCTATTCGTCTATGCAATCCGGTCAGGACAAGTTCGGTATGCAGACATTCAACCAGGCATTGGCAACCGCGTATTTCAAGAAGGAAATCACGCTGGAAGTGGCCACGGCACGCTCCAGCAATCAAGACGAATTGCAGGAAATGATCAGCCGTGGAGTGGGCTTGAACAAAAATCAACCCGCGCCTTTGGCAAAGGGCGCCGCACCCGGCAAGCACTGAGCGGCAAGTACGAATCGCTCCCTTCAACACACGGAGCGGAGAAAGTGAATTATCGGCCCGCATGATTTTAGCGTGCGGTCAGGAACGTAGATAGCGAGGAGAGGCTTACCATGCCAGTTTTCACATTTTCAGGCAAGAACGCGTCCGGGGAGAAAATCAGCGGCGAGCGCACAGCCGCCAACAAACAAGTGCTGAACACCCAACTGCGCCGCGAGCGCATCACGCCGGGGGCTATCCGGGAAAAAGGCAAAGAATTTTCCATGCCAACTTTCGGCTCGGGCAAAGTCAAGACCAAAGAGATCGCGATCTTCTTTCGCCAATTCTCGGTCATGATCGATGCCGGTCTTCCATTGGTGCAGTGTCTGGAGATCCTGGCCGCCAACCAGGAAAATCCAGCTTTCCAAAAAACCCTCAACGGGGTGCGGACCACGGTGGAAGGCGGCGCCACGCTGGCCAACGCCATGAAACAGTTTCCCAAGGTCTTTGACGACCTGACGGTCAACATGATGGAGGCTGGCGAAACCGGCGGTATCCTGGACATCATCCTGCAGCGCTTGGCCACCTACGTGGAAAAGGCGGTCAAACTGCGCGCCGCCGTCAAGTCGGCGTTGATCTATCCAGTATCAGTAGTTTCGCTTGCGTTCTTGATTGTGGGCGCGCTGCTCAAGTGGGTGGTTCCGATCTTCTCCAACCTCTTCACCGGCTTGGGCGTCGCTCTGCCATTGCCTACCCGAATCGTGATGGGATTGAGCGCTTTCGTGGGTCACTTCTGGTGGTTCTTCATCGTCGGTATTGTCGGTTTCGTTTTCGGCCTTAAACAGATCCGAAAGAATCCGCGCGGACGCTACTACTTCGACTTGTTCATGTTGAAGATGCCGATCATCGGAGTGCTGCTTCGCAAGATTGCTGTGGCCCGCTTCACCCGGACGCTCGGTACGCTTATCACTTCCGGCGTCCCCATCCTGGAAGGTCTGAGCATCACCGCTAAGACTTCCGGCAATGCGGTGCTGGAAGAAGCGTTGATGAAGGTGCGCAAAGCCATCGAAGAGGGCCGCACCATCGTCGATCCTCTCCGGGAATCCGGCGTCTTCCCCAACATGGTGGTGCAAATGATCGGTGTCGGCGAAGCTACCGGCGCCATGGATGCCATGTTGCAAAAAATCGCCGACTTCTACGAAGACGAAGTCGACTCGGCCACCAAGGACATGCTGGCCATGTTAGAGCCGGTCATCATCGGACTATTGGGCGTAATGATTGGCGGCATCGTGATTTCGCTGTATATGCCGCTGTTCTCGATGATCGCCAAGCTGGCAGGCTAGCCTAAGAATATTGCGGACGGTCGGCCGAGCCGGTTCACTATCTCCGGCTCGGCCACCGCCCGGCTGAACAAGCTCTTCCCGCGCGAACGCGTTCAATTTCTCGGCAAGATTCGTTCCTGCGAAAGAGCACCCTCTGTATGGGGAATCGGGATTAGAAATGCACTCCATGTTCGATGAGCGGTTGTGGCTGGCCTGGCTGGTCAAGGCCCGCATCATCATCCTGACATTTCTATTGGGAATTGAGCTGGCCATCGCCCGGCTCACCCCCTCTCCATTGCCGGTAAAACTTTTCATCACCAGCATCCTGCTGTGGTACGCGTTTGCGCTCTTCTATCTCGTACTGCTTTCTTTCTGGGAGGAACACCGGATCCAGTCCCTGCTACAGGTCCTCACCGATCTGGCCCTGGTCACACTGGTGGTCTACATCACCGGCGGTGTGGACAGCTCTTTGAACTTTCTTTATCCCTTGATCATCATCGTGGCCAGCATCCTGCTGCCCCGATCCTGGGCTTACCTTACAGCGGCTTTAGCATTCATTCTCTATGGAACAGTTCTGGAGCTCACTTACTTCGGAATAGTGCCCTCTTATTCCACCACTCATCCCGAACTTGGAGCGTTGCAAGCCATTATTTTCGTCAACCTGTTTGCTTATCTGGCCGTGGCCTATCTCACCGGCCTGCTGGCGGCCAAGCTGCGTCAGGTGGATGTAAAACTGAAACATACGCGGGGAGCGTTGCAAAACTTACAGGCCGTTCACGAAAACATCATTCAATCCATCAGCGGCGGCCTGATTACAACAGGACTGGACGGGCACATCACCCTGGTCAACACCGCGGGACAGAAGTTGCTCGAGCGCTCTGAAGACGACCTGCTCGGCCAACCTGTACACCGGCTGTTCCTTGATCCTCTGCCTCAGGTTGGTTCCGAACGCACCCGCACAGAAGTGCGGTTTGTGACCTCTAATTCTTTCCGAAAGACCTTGCGGGTGATGGTTTCCACACTGACAGTTCCAAACCGCGAAACCCTGGGCTATGTGTATACCTTTGACGACCTCACTGAAATCCGGCGCTTGGAGCGCGATTTACGCATGCAGGATCGTTTGGCCGCTGTAGGACGGCTGGCGGCAGCCATCGCCCACGAAATCCGCAATCCCCTGACCTCGATTGCCGGCTCCGTGAGCATGCTCTCTGCCATCTCCGGTCTCAGCGAAGAGCATCGTCAACTGCTGACTATTGTCACTCGCGAGTCCGAACGTTTGAATGGCATCATCACAGACTTTCTGGCCTACTCGCGCGGCAAGCAATATCAGTTCGCCAAAGTCGACCTGTTACCGCTACTCGAAGATACTCTTACGCTCCTCGAAAATCGGTTGATAGCGCAGAAGACAGGCATTTGTATCGAGCGGCACTATGCGGTGAAAGAAGCATGGACCCTGGCGGACGGCGACAAGATCAAACAGGTTTTTTGGAATTTCAGTGAAAACGCTATCCGCGCCATGCGCCATGGCGGCACCCTTAGCATCTCTCTCGAAGCGGCAGGAGATGACTGGCAGATCAATTTTGCCGATACCGGCTCCGGGATAAATCCGCAAGTCATCGAGAAAATCTTCGAGCCCTTCCAGTCCGAGTTTGAGGGCGGTACCGGCCTCGGTCTGGCCATTGTCTATCAGATTGTGCAGGCCCACGAGGGCAAAGTGTGGGCCCGGTCGAAACCTGGACAAGGCAGCGTCTTCGTTCTCCGGCTCCGGCGCGCGGTTGCGAGCGGCGCCTCGATCGCACCACCCAGCGGATCCAGATCACGTGGATACGCCGAATCACCCAACAGCACTGCAGCTGCCCTGGGGGAAAGAGCCCATGGGTAACATCCTGGTTTGCGACGACGAGCGCTCAATCTGCGAAATGCTGGACATCGCTTTGCGCCGCGACGGCCACAAAATCGAAACCGTCAATTCAGGCGAAGCCGCCAAGAGGAAGCTCGATAGCGCACTCTTCGATGTCATCATCACCGACATAAAAATGCCGAACATCAACGGCATCGAAGTATTACGCTATGCCCACCAGGTCTCTCCCGACTCCGCCGTAATCCTCATCACCGCCGTCGACGACTATGAAGCCGCCGTCGAAGCCGTGAAGGCTGGTGGAGCCACCGATTACATCCGCAAGTCTCCGGGCCTGGTGGACGAAATCAAACTCGCCATCAATCGCGCGCTGGAGAAGATGAACCTCAGCCGGCAAAATTTTGCTTTCAAGCGCGATGCCAACACTCGGAATTCGCTGGATAACATCGTAGGCGTCAGTCCCGCGATGGAGAAGCTGAAACACACCATCCGCACCGTAGCCTCCACCCAAAGTACGATTCTGATTTATGGCGAAAGTGGCACTGGCAAAGAGTTAGTCGCCCGCGCGGTTCACGTCTGCTCACCGCGCGCTGCCGAACCCTTCGTCTCCATCAACTGCGGCGCCTTCCCCGAGACCCTTCTGGAGAGCGAACTGTTCGGGTACGTAAAGGGAGCATTCACCGGAGCCAATCAGAATAAACGCGGCTTATTTGAAGTAGCCACTGAGGGCACCATCTTCCTCGACGAAATCAGTGAGATGACGCTGACCATGCAGGTAAAGCTGCTGCGCGTGCTGCAGGAACGTTCTGTTCGTCCCGTGGGCGGTACCAATGAGATTGCCATCGACGTCCGTGTAATTGCCGCCACCAACCGTGATCTCGACCGGCAGGTAGCCGAAAATACCTTTCGCGAAGATCTCTATTACCGGCTCAGTGTCATTCCGGTCACGGTGCCGTCTTTACGTGAACGTCGTGAGGATATTCCGCTCCTAGTGAGCCACTTCCTCAAGAAGTATGCGCCGGCGGCAGGGAAGAGCATTCTGCGGGTAAATACCGGTTCGCTCGACGCGCTTTGCGGTTACGACTGGCCGGGCAATGTGCGTCAACTGGAAAATACCATCGAACGGGCGGTCGCCCTGGAGGCCAAAGAAGAACTCCACGTCGAGCTTCCCGCTGAACGTCCCAAAGCCCGCGCCGCGGCTGCTGGCGCCGGTATTCCGGGCAGCGGAGTCTCAACCTCTACAGGAGGTATCCTGCCTGATGGAGTTGACATGGAGAAGTATGTCGCAGATATCGAACGATCCCTGCTACAAGCTGCCCTGGCCCAATCCCATGGTGTGCAAACCCGGGCCGCAGACTTGCTGAAAATTTCTTACCGTTCATTCCGCCATCTGGTAAAAAAGTATGAACTGTAAATGCAAACTGAGAACCGAGAACTAAGATCCGAAATCTGAAGTTTGAGCCCCGAGACTCTAATCCCAACCATAAGTTAGAGACTTTTTCCCTTCAACTGCTGTTTCCACCCCAGAATCCGCGCTTTATTTGCCTCCGCCTCCGCTTCAGGAATCATGCCTTTCTTCTGATAAAGAACCGACAAACTGGTATGTGCCAAAACGTCATCGGGATCCAGTTCCGCGATCCGGTTCGCTACCGTAATCGCTTCGTCCAGACGATTCAAATCCTGCAGAGTACGCGCCATGCCGTGCATAGCTTCGGTAAAAACAGGGTCGGCAGCCAGCGACTTGTTGTATTCCTCAAGCGCGCGTTCCTGCTCGCCCTCAGACACCAGGTCCAGGGCAGCATAGTAGTGGTCTTCGGCTTTCTGGTGGGCGTTGTCGTTAGCCATCCAACAGCAAACCTCGCAGAAAAATTCTAGCATGCAACGGAAGGCGGTCCGGCGAGGCTCAACCAGCGGGCTATACTAGCTAAACCGCATGCGCTACATTCTTCGATTTCTGTGGAACGCAACTCGAGGACACCGCCTCACCCCGTGGCGCAGCCCCTACCTGCTGTGGCGGGTCGAGACTTACTGCGGTGTAAAAATGCAGCAGATCGGTTTCCTGGAATTTTGGGAATTCGTGTGGCGGGAACGCCACAATCTTTGGCACTTTCTTAAATGGACAGCAGAAATGGCCCGCTACGTCCACCCCCGCCCCAAGGCTCCGTGAAGTCCGCGCCTGCCTTATTGGCCGTTAGACGCTGCGGCGGCGCCTTCCATAATGATATTCACGTCGCTGCCCTTACCGACACCCACGATTTGCGCGGCTGAGCCACGATTCGCCGCAATCTCCAGGTATCCCATGCTTCCCAGGATTCCGAAGACTTCGCCAGGCGTGCCCGAGGCGTAGGCCGGCTTCATTTCTGTGATCTCCCGCTTGCCAATGATGATCTTGAAAGGTGGTGGCTGCGGCTGGAAGAGAAGAGGAGCGTCGGCGGGCGTGATGTTGGTGACCAGATTTCCGAAGCGGTCCACTTTCAGCACCACGCCGCGCAGCGAGTTTCCATCTGCCGGTTTGGGTTTGGGCGCATTGAAGCGCACAAAGTCTTCCACTTCCTCGCCAAACTTGGCCGCTTCAACTCCTTTGGCTAAGTAAGCTGCCACGGGAGCGAAAATGTCGCGGCCATGGAAAGTGTTGCTGACCGGCTGAAGAAAGTAATGCTCTCCCGAGACGTGGCGGACGTTGAAACGTTCTTCTCGCGCATAGACAAGCGAAAGCACCCCATTGTCAGGCGCGACGAAATGATACCGGTCGGCAGTTACCACAATCGGACGCCGTGCCGTACCCACGCCCGGATCCACCACCACCAGATGCACGGTGCGCGCGGGAAAGTAAGAGTAAGCCTGAGCAACGGTCAATGCACCGTCGAGAACATCAAAAGCCTGCACCGAGTGACAGATGTCCACGATCTCGGCTTCCGGAACGATGTTCAGGATGACGCCCTTAATCGTTCCTACAAAGTGATCATTGAGCCCAAAATCGGTAGTCAGAGTAATAATCGGCCGCTGCGCCAAGTGGTTGCCTCGCTTTTAGAAAGCAGGATTTGCCGGGAACTTTTGAAAGTAACCCGCTGGGAAGTTCTTAGTCAAGGCACGGAGGTAATTGGTAGTGGGTCAGTTTCAATATTCACAGGGTCGCTTTAGCATCCGCATTTATGTCATAGTAGCTGGAGTCTTGCGAGGTGCTTCATGATAGATCAGGAAAAGCTCCAAAAAGGACGAATCTGGGGTTACGCGGTCGGAACAGTCGTTTTCGTGGCCGTTGTGGTGTGGAAATTCGTGATCCGCTGAGAACGACATTCCTGACCCACTACCAGGTAATAAGCCTCCAGCGAAGCTTAACTACTCGTAGCGCAACGCTTCCACCGGATCCATGCGGGAAGCTCTTAAAGCCGGGAAAAATCCAGAGATCATCCCTACCAGCGAGAGAATAGCAAACGAAATCGCCATC
>MNDG01000144.1 GCA_001914815.1 Acidobacteriales bacterium 13_2_20CM_55_8 | reverse complement strand
AAAGCGGCACCTGATCGTGGAAGCCGGCACGGGTACGGGCAAGACGCTGGCCTATCTGGTTCCTGTCATCAGGTCGGGCAAGCGCGTGATTATTTCCACTGGAACCAAGAACCTTCAAGAACAGCTCTTCCACAAAGATATCCCATTTCTTGAGCAAGCGCTTTTCCCCAATGGCGAGGGGAAGTTGAATGTCTGCTACATGAAAGGCCGTAACAATTATTTATGTCGCAAGAAACTTTACGATCTGACTGGGCAACCGGTGCTCAGCGGACTGGAGGAAATCGAGCAATACCGGGCGATGGCTGCGTGGGAGAAGACGACCAGGACGGGAGACCGGGCGGAATTGGCCACGCTGCCCGAGGCCAGTGGACTATGGTTCAAATTGGACGCGCGCGCGGATACGTGTCTCGGGCAAAAATGCAGCGAATGGGATCGGTGCTTTATTACTGAAATGCATCGGCGGGCGATGGAAAGCAACATCATCATCGTCAATCATCATCTGTTTTTTGCCGACCTGGCGATCAAGCAGCAGGCGGAGAATGCGCCCGATGCAGGCATTCTGCCCGATGTAGGCACAGTGATCTTCGATGAGGCTCATGAACTGGAAGACGTGGCCGGCAGTTATTTCGGGATTTCGCTCAGCAACACGCGAGTGGAAGAACTTTGCCGCGACGTAGAAATTTCGCTGCAGCGGAACCATATGCTCTCGGCATCTCTTTCGGGGGCATTGAAGAGCCTGCGTGAGCGGACCCTGTTTTTCTTCGCTCTCCTGCCGCAAGGTGAAGGGCGATTTGCTTTCGATAACCGGCGCCAATTCCTGGAAGAAAACGGGGATGAGTTCCTCGTCTTGCAGCAGTCATTACAGCGTTTAGGCTCGGAACTGGAGAACTTGCCATCGAAGCCGGAGGAAATATTCAATTTCGTAAGGCGGGCGCGTGAAATCCATTTTCAGTTCGGATTCTTGATGGAGTCCGAGGACCGCAACACTGTCTTCTGGATTGAGCGCCGCCGTGGTGGGCGCGACCGACTGAATGTTTTTCTGCAAGCCACTCCAATTGACGTGGCACCAATTCTGAAATCTTGCCTGTTCGACACTCTGGAGTGCGCGGTGCTGACTTCCGCCACCCTGGCCGTGGGCGCGGGATTCGAATACATGCGGCGGCGACTGGGGCTCGAGCATACGCGAGAACTGGTGCTGCCTTCGCACTTCGACTACCAGAATCAGGCGCTGTTCTACGTTCCTCCGGATGTACCGGATCCGCGCACGCCGCAATTTTCGGTAAAAGCTGCAGATCGGATTCGAAGAGTGCTTGAGATCACTCGCGGGCGGGCCTTCGTGCTATTCACCAGTTACGCGCAGATGAAGGATGTCTATCAACGACTGCTGGGAGAATTGGGATTTCCCATGTTCCTCCAGGGCGATGCTCCGAAAAGCGCGCTGCTCGAAGAATTTCGTCTCACCCCGCATGCGGTTCTCTTTGCCACGTCTTCCTTCTGGCAGGGAGTGGACGTGCAAGGCGAGCAACTCAGCTGCGTGATTATCGATCGCCTGCCGTTTGCCGTGCCCAGTGATCCGGTGGTGGCAGCGCGGGTCAAGTCAATCGACGCCGAAGGTGGCAACGCGTTCTACCAATATCAAGTGCCAGCCGCGGTGATTACGCTGAAACAAGGCTTTGGACGGCTGATCCGGTCGCTGCAGGACCGCGGCCTGCTGGTGTTGCTGGATAATCGCATACTAAAGAAAGCCTACGGGAAAGTTTTTCTGGAGAGCCTGCCGGATTATCGCAGGACCACCGCTCTGCAAGACGTGGAAGAATTTTTTGGAGTAAATTAAGTCGACTGCGCTATAGTGCTCTGCATTCAGTTGCCGCCGTTGAACACAATTTCAGGAGGTCCTATGAAACTCATTCGCCCCATGCTTCTACTGGTTATGGTGTTACTGTGTCTCGGAGTGGTGGCAGCACAGCAAACATCCCACAAGGACGCCAAAAAAGCGTCGACTAAATCGGAAACGTCCATGGGGATGCCCATGCCCAAGCCTTCTCCGCAAATAGAGAAACTAGCCGGGAAAATTGTGGGGACATGGAATACGAACGAAGACTTCGAAGTCAGCGAGATGATGCCTAAGGGTGGCAAAGGCCACGGCACTGCAATCATCAAAAAGGGTCCCGGAGGTCTTTCCGTTGTCGAGGATTACCACTCGCGCGGCGGTGCGGGAGCTTTTGCCGGTCATGGAGTCTTCTGGTGGGACGACAAAGCAAATGGCTTCAAGAGCGTTTGGTGCGATAACACCAGTCCCACGGGCTGCAGCGTTTCGAATGGTTTGGGCAAGTGGGAAGGCAATGACGTCGTGTTCAATGACGAGCAGGAAATGATGGGCAAGAAGATGGCGATGAAGGAAGTTTACACGGACATGAAGCCGTCATCTTTCACCATGACTATGGACGGATCGCAGGATGGCGGTCCGATGAAGCGGCAAATGACCATCAAGTACACAAAAGCCGGCGCCAAAGCGGGGAGCGCTCGGTAGGAAATTCTTGGAGTATTGAGTGGCCGGTTTGCAGCCGGCCCATTCTCATAATCCGGTCACACCAGATTGTCGACTTTCAATGGAACGCTTCCGCCTTTCCAGGCAGCGTTGAATTCTTTCTGGACGAACCCAGCGTCGTAATTCCGGCCTTGTGATTTCAGCGCTTGCTGCAACCCAAACAGAGATCGCGGATTGCGTGGATTGCGATCGAGGTCTGCCCGGAATACTTTTTCAGCGGCTGGCGCATCGCCATTCATGAGCAAAGCCGCGCCCAGCGATTCACGCACGGGTGAAAACCAATCTGGCGGTTCACCATAATTCAACTTGTCTTGAATCTCCACGGCATGGCGAAGCGTGGCAATCGCGCTGGCATTGTCTTTCTTGGCTAAGGCAATCTTGGCTCCCAACACATCCGTGGCTATGCTCAAGATGTCTTTGGTCTTGTTGTTGAAAGGCATGGCGAATATGGCGTCCGCCGGGGTAGCGTCCCGAACTCCTTCCAAGGTTTTGTGCTCGGCCTCGGCATCACTGATTTTTCCGGTAGCGGCCAACGCCATACCACGCGCGAAATGCCAGTAAGTCGTAGTGACTTTCATGTCGGCGTTGGGCTGGGGGGTGTTCAAAATTTCATTCCACCTCTGAAAGCGGACGTTCACTGCCATCGGGACGGTCATAAAAGCTTCGAGGGGAGGCATATCCTTCACCTGCGGTCCCACGTGCGCGGCCAGCATATCGGCAGCTTTTTTGGCTTCGGTGTAGTTCCCATTCATACTCGCAGCCGCAGCGATAAAGTGCAGATTGTGAGAGTAATACATCGCTGGGTAGATGCCCTGTGCGCCGCTGCTCTGGATGTATGCGCGATCGGCCGCCGCGGCCTTCTCGTTGGTCTGGATCGCTGCTTCATAGTCGCCGGTGCGGATGTAAACATGCGCTGGCATGTGTACCAGGTGTCCGGCTGCTGGAGCCATGGACGCCAGCCGATTGGCCCCGGCCAGGGCGCGCTGCGGAGATGCAGAGGCTTCTACCGCGTGAATGTAGTAGTGCACCGCACCCATGTGGTTGGGATCGCGCTTGATGACCGATTCCAACGTGGACACGACTTCCTCAGTGCCCTCGCGTGGAGATCCATCCAACTTCCAAAGACCCCAGGGATGTAAATTCATTCCCGCTTCTGCGAACAGAGTGGCAGCATCGAGATCGTCGGGATACTTGCTGGCCAGTTCGCGCATGGCATCGCGATAGTCTTCCGCTGCTCGCCTGAGATCCGATTTAGGATCGGCGGGAAAACGCTTGGCCATCGCCTGGATATAGGCCTGCTCGCTGGGCGCGGCATTGGCTGAGAGATCGACGGCCTTCTGAATTGCTTCATGCGCTTGCTTGAAGCGATCCTCACTTGCCGGATCGTTGTAATTTGGGCCCACGGCTTCGGCGACGCCCCAGTAAGCTATGGCCAGCTTGGGATCGAGCTCAGCAGCGCGACCAAATGAACGGGCAGCCTCGTCGTGATTGAAGGCGAAGATCAGCCGCAATCCCTGATCGAAGAATTTCTGAGCTTCGGGATTGCTGGTAGATACCGGATGATGCAAGTCTCCCAGACCCGACATCAGTGTTGCCGGCCGGGGCTGGTTATGAGCAGGATGCTGTTGAGCGACGGCGATGCCGGACAGCAGCACTACGAGCAGAGTACAGCAAACGTATCTCATGAGGATGGTTCTCCTTGGGCGTGAACATGAGGCAAGTTACTAAGCGAAGAGGCCCGGAAACCGAATAGCTTAGTCAAAAGTTCAAAAACGTGCAATCAGCTTGTGCGATTCGTCGCCTTCCCGGCGCTTTGATCTGACTGCTACATTTACAATCCGAAGGATTCTATGCGCAAAGCTGCTCTCCTTTACAACACCCTCTCTGGCCGCCGCAGAGAGCGTCGTGTGGCTGATGTGGAGATTGCGCTAGGCGTCCTGAGAAATGCCGGCGTTGAAGTTTCAGTGACGGCCACACGCAGCGCCGCTGACACCACCGGACAAACTAGAAAAGCGGTTGCTGAAGATTGTGAAGCAGTCTTCGCCTGCGGCGGTGATGGGACTGTGCACGATGTTTTGCAGGGCTTAGTCGGCAGTTCTCTCGCTCTGGGCATCATTCCTTTAGGTACGGGAAACGCGCTGGCGCACGATCTGCGTCTGCCACTTTCGCCAGCGGCCGCGGCCCGTGCCGCTTTGACAGCTAAGCCGCGCCGAATAGCGGTTGGTCAGGTGAAGTACCAGGATTTCTATGGAAAGCAAGGGTCTAAGTATTTCACCGTCGCGCTGGGGATTGGGGTAGATGCGCATCTGTTCTACAAGCTGAGTCCGCTGCTGAAACTGCGGCTCGGGATGGGCGCTTACTATGCTCAGGCAACGCGCTTGTGGCTTACTCACAAAATGGACTACTTTTCGGTTGAACTTCCCGAAAAGGATGGCCGACAGACCCACCAAACGGAAGTTTCCCAGTTTTTGGCCGTACGGATACGAGACTTCGGAGGTCCATTGCATGAACTTGCCCCAGGCGCGTCGTTAGGGCGCGACGATCTGCGGCTTGTACTCTTCCATACCCACAGCCGATTGGCTTACTTTAGCTACGTCATGCGAGGATTTTTTGGGATGAAGTGGAAGATCAAAGGGATTGAGCTCGTTGATAGTGCCGAAGCGACCTGCCGCCCACTAGCGAACGGTCAGGAATCGACGCGCATTCTGGTACAGGCCGATGGCGAATTGTTGGGTACTCTACCGGCCGACATTTCCATGGTCCCGGATGCGGTGACTTTGCTAGTCCCGGAGCCGCATGCAACATAGCGAGCACCGCGATCGAGTGAACTGCGCTGCATTTGCGTCGGGAACCTCCACGGACACATCTAATCGTTTTCGTCTTGCGCTTGACTTGCTAACATTCTTGGCCCGGTTAACAGGAAGGCATCTTTAACTTTTGGAACCAATCGCTCATTTGCTGATCGGCGCCTCTCTGGGACGAGCCGGTCTGAATCGCAACACGGCTCTGGCTACAGCGACGCTCACGTTGGCGGCGGAAGCGCCTGACATCGACGTGTTGGGCAACTTAAAGGGACCTGTATTCGGCTTTGCCCATCATCGTGGATTCACTCACTCATTCTTAGGACTGGTGTTCGTCTCGGCAGTTGTCGTAGGAGTTGTGTACTTGGTCTGGAGGCTGCGAGGACGAAAAACAAAAAATCCCAACCTACCGCCGCGCTGGGGATTGCTGTTCGTCTTCGCTTACCTGGCGGGCCTGACTCATATCATGCTGGACTTCACCAATCATTACGGGGTGCGTCCGTTTTGGCCACTCCTGGAGAAGTGGTATTCCTGGGACATCGTTTTCATCGTAGAACCGATCATTCTCATTCTTCTGGTCGCAGGCTTGCTTCTGCCGGCTCTTTTTTCTCTGATTAATGATGAAATCGGGGTACGACGCAAAGGTCCTCAGGGACGATTGGCGGCGACGCTGGCGCTGGCAGGTGTGGTGGCACTCTGGGGTGTCCGGTATTACGAACACCGCCGCGCTGTCAATGCGCTCGAAGCACGCGTGTATGAGGGTGCTGAACCAAAGCGCGCATCCGCCTATCCCTCTTGGATTAACCCGTTTCGCTGGTACGGGGTAGTCGAGACGCAAAACTTTTTTGCAACCACGCTAGTCGACTCTTACGTCCCCGATGTAGATCCAGAAGGCCAGATGCGCATCCGTTAAGAAGTCTTACCTGGGCCGTGTCTACCTGGATTGGGCCAAGTATCCGATCACGGAAACTGAGGAGATCGAGTCTCCGCCCGGTTACATCGTCCGCTTCACGGACCTCCGATTTGATGATCCTGGGAGAAGGGGGCGCAGTCCTTTAAGCGCGGGCGTGCAATTAGACCGCGAGTTGAAGGTTGTTCGCGAGTGGTTCGGGTTTCGCAGCAAGGTACCGGATTGAAATTGAAGCGCGTGCACCAGCTTTTTACGAAGCTCTGGAACTTGACGCCGAAGCCCAGCCGCGCCACAATCATTGCGTCCACTTCGAGGTAATCATGCTGGCTTACTTATTCGTGCTGCTTGCCATTGCGGTTCGTTTCCTTCCGCATCCTTTGTCATTTACGCCGGTCGCTGCAGCACTGCTGTTTTTCGGAGCCCGCGGCCCGCGCCGCCAGATATGGATGCCGCTTGTGCTGCTTGCCGTGTCTGACGTAATTCTTACTAAGGCGGTTTATGCTTACGTGTTTACCTGGGACCAATTGGTCACCTGGGCGTGGTACGCGGCCATCCTGTGGTTGGGAACCAAGCTGCACGACAATGCGAAACCGCTCCGGGTGATTGGCGCTGCCTTGGCTAGTTCGGTTTCATTCTTCCTGCTGAGCAACTTAGCGGTCTGGGCAGCCTTTGATATGTATCCGAAAAATTTCGCGGGCGTGATGGAATCCTATGCTGCCGGTCTGCCGTTTTTCCGCCGGGGAATTGCCGGCGACCTGCTGTTTACCACCCTCATGTTCGCGACGCCGGTGGCGATCCACGCATTGGCGGGTATCTTCAGCAAGTCATCTGATCGCGCCGCGGCAGCCTAGAAATTTCGGGACCGAGCAAACCGCATGAGAAGAAGATTCTCAAATACTTCCTTGCGACGGCTTCGATTTCTCGGCTTGGCTTCCGTTTGAATTCTTTTTCCCTTTGATTCGCCGCACCACCAACCAGATCACCAGTCCGGCTGCGACCGCTCCCAGTACCCAATGAAGGTGCTGTCGAAATAATGTGCCGGAGACACGAACGATGTCCGGCCCATACTCTATTGTCAGCCACGCCACCCCAAGGAATCGTAAAAAGCGCCCGGAGAAAATAGCCAGCAGGAAGTGGCTTAACTGCATTTCGGAGACTGCGGCTGCCAGGGTGAGAAGTTTGAAGGGCGTTGGAGGCGGTAACATTGCGGGGATCACCAATCCCCATACCGGATGCTTCTCGAATAGCTGGTGGAGTCTTTCGAAGCGTTCGGGCGAGACCCGTTTCCGCAGCAGTTCCTCTCCGCCCTTGTAGCCGATTACATACAGAACGATGCTGCCCAGTGCAGAACCAGCCGAAGCCATAAACACGTACAACAGTAAACGCGAACGGTCCTGGTACACGTAGCTGGCCACGACCCCGTCCAATGGCAAGCCGAAGAAACAAGCATCGATGCCGGCAATCGCGAAAACGCCCCAGGCACCTAGAGGCTTCAACAACGCCCAGAGGAATGCGAAGTAACGAGAGATGATGTGCTTGATGGTATTCAAAACTTAAGTGGGCAGTGTACGCGAAAGCGCACAAAAGACTACAGAGACGCAGTAGACTGCGTCTCTGTAGGAGGCACGTTAGCTCTTGGGGAAATTCGCGTCTGCTTTTACTTCATTGATCTGCTTGGTGTGACGGTCACTGTGCGCGGCAACGAACAGAATCCATTCGTAAGCATCGAGCTTCTTTCCCAGCGGGCTGTCCGACGCATGGTCTCGCAAGTCATCATGCTTCTTTAAAAAGTCTAAGGTTTGCTCACGACTCTCGGCGAAGTGCTTCAGTGAAGCCTCGGGTGAGCCAAAGCGATTCGTGGGCTTGAGCGGCTCGGGAGCCTGTGCCTTGTGAGTACGGTCGGGAATCGCGGTCAGCACCATCTCGTCGATGGCTTTCACGTCTTCCCCAGCAGGCCGCGGCGGTGCTTTCATTACCTGATCGGTGACCATCCCTCGTAGAAAATCCTCGGCAGCGGCAATATGCTCCGTCACTTCCGCAACCGACCAGCGGTCCGGCGCCGGCTTAAAGTTCCACTGAGCCTGGGAAAGTCCTGCAGTCGCGTCCTGCACGCCTTGCCTGGTGCTTTCTAGATATTTAACTGCCCGATCGCGATCAGCCTGGGTAAGCGATTGCGCCCATGCCGAAGCCGCGAGACTCAGAATTGCAACCAGCATTGTCAAATTGCGCTTCTTCATTTCTTCTCCTCGATTGAAAAATTTCCCTTTAACGACTTTTTCGGATCAAGACCAGGTGGCGGATAAAGCGGGAAGCAAAAGTCAGATGATGTTACACGATTGGGAGGAATCTTGCGTGACAAACTCCGGGGAAGTGTCGTTCACTGGTGTTTCGTGTTACCACTCAATAACTGCAGCGCATGTGGCATGAGATCAATCACTGCATTCAGTGAATCCACAGCTCCGTTTGGACTGCCAGGCAGATTCAAAATCACGGATTGACCTCGCACCCCACAAATGCCACGACTGAGGGCCGCAAACCGCGTCTTTTTCCCACCTTCGAGACGCATCTTTTCGGCCACTCCTTGGAGTAAGCGGTCGCAAACCGCCTTGGTGGCTTCGGGAGTGACGTCGCGCTTGGCGATCCCCGTTCCGCCGGTTGTCACTACCAGGCGGGCTTTCTCCGTGAGTCGCGCGATCGCTTGCTGAATTGGTACCTGATCGTCTGAAATAATTTCTTTCGCCACCACTTCGAAACCGGCTAGGCGGAGCGCTTCCCCTACGGCCGGGCCAGAAAGATCCGATCGTTCGCCACGGGCAGACGAGTCGCTGACAGTGAGCACGGCGGCAGTCAGGGGCTCAGGTGTCGAGGAGGACATCTTCTTCTTCCCCCGCAGCCCCGCCACCCTCACGTTTGGATTCGTCGAGCATGCGGAGTCCCTCCATCAACAGTCCTTGTGTGTTGAGCGTGGTGGTTTGTTCTTTGGTCTTGGCTTCAAAGTTGATCTGGAAATTGCCGCCGGTCCAGCGCAAAACTTTAAAAACAGCCGCGTCCCCGGTCAGAGATCCATAAGACGCGTGCGTTACCTGACCCTCGCTGAAGTACATTTCGCATTTTTCATCGTCATTAGTCAGGGTCAGCGATCCGCTCTTGCGTCCCATTTCGAGCGACTGCACCAGGTCAATCACATTCATCTGCGATAGGCTACCGCGGAGAACGCCGTCTGAGGCCATGGTTTTGGCCATTTTTTCCAATGCGATTTTATCGATGATGCGCTTGATGCGATTGGTGGCTTCCTTCAGGAAGAATGGCTTTTCGACGAAGTCGTCTACTGGATCCTGCAATGCTAACTTTTCGCTGATATCGGTTTTGGTGGCGAGTAGAATCACGGCAATGCTGGCTGTCCGCGAACGGCTTTTCAATTTTTCCACCAGTTGGCGGCCGTCCATCCCCGGCATTCGATAGTCACAAACCAGCAGGTCCGGAGTGTCTTCCACCGCCTTCACCAGTGCGTCCGCGGCGTCATTTGCGGTAGTGACGATCGCCAGCGGGGTCAGTGCGCCCCTCAACATTCCCAGGACCATCGGATTATCGTCCACCAGAAGGACTTTGACGTTATTCGGCATGCGAGGCGCTAGGTCTTTTTGCCTGGACGGATGTAGTCTCCGCTCTTTCCGCCAGATTTACGGTTGAGCACGATTTGTCGAATTTCAATTCCTTTGTCCAGAGCTTTGCACATATCGTACACGGTGAGTGCGGCCACACTGGCTGCCATCAGAGCTTCCATTTCCGCTCCGGTCACTGCCGTCGTGCTAACTTTTGAGGTGATAGCGACGCCATTCTCGCATAGCCGCATATTCACATCAACGTGCGTCAGGGGCAGCGGATGACACATCGGAATCAAATCGGCTGTTCTTTTGGCCGCCATAATTCCAGCCAGACGTGCCACTTCCAAGGGATCGCCCTTCGGATTTTTCGGCAACGCTTTGAGCACGGCGGGTTTCAGGACTACATAAGCGCTGGCTTCCGCTTCACGCCGGGTGGCAGTTTTGGCTGAGACGTCCACCATGCTGGCTCGCCCCGAGCCATCGTAATGGGAGAGCTTCTTGGGCATCGCGAAGTCTCTATCTTACATTGGGAATCCCGGCGGTGATCTTCAGACGGCCCTTAGCGCAACAGGACCGGCACCCACTCTCCCGCGGCAATCGCATTTTTGTCCGGAGAAATCACAATATAGCAATTGGCTCGTGCGGCGGTCGCAATGTCGCCAGATCCATGCCATCCCGCCAGTTCGACTTCCGCTTGTTCAAATTCGCCAGATAAGATTGCGGGCAGGAACCGTTTCAGTCCGGTCTTAGTTTTGATTTCGGATTTGAGCCTTGCGTGAAGGAAAACAAGCTTCTGTGGAGACCTGCCGGCAAGCCCCTCCAGAATTGGCTGGGCAAAGAGCTGGAATGTCACCATGGTAGAGATAGGATTTCCTGGCAGGCCAAAGAAATATTTCCACTGCGGTTCGGCATCCGTATTCGCGACTTTCGGAGAGGAGGACCAAGGCACGCGTCCGAATACGATCGGCTTCCCGGGCTGAATCTGCGCGCCGGTGAAAAAGAATTCTGCCT
>MNDG01000046.1 GCA_001914815.1 Acidobacteriales bacterium 13_2_20CM_55_8 | reverse complement strand
GCCGGCGGGTTGTAGCCGCGTGAGCAAAGAACCTAGGCGAGACGACATTGCAGTTCCATCAAAGCCCACGATCAGGAGCTGTCCCACCTGTTGAGGTATCGAGAGATCTTCGTTTCGCTCAGCCACTTAGCTGGAGTACCTCAATTAGCACCTCAAGTGAGGCGGGAAGCAAGATGAAAACTACTGATGGAAACTATTGAATCTGCTTTTTTAGTTCTGCAAGCAGGTTCAGTGCTTCCAAGGGCGTCAATCGGTCTAATTCCAGTTCTCGCAATCTTTCGAGTACGGGCTGCGACAGCGGCGTAAAAATAGTCAATTGGGCTGGCCGAGCTTCTGCGCCGCGCCATAAGTGTCCCGTCACTTGCTGCTCCGCAGATTCGTGTTCCGCCAGAACTTCGCGAGCCCGTTGAATCACTTCGCCCGGTAGTCCCGCCAATTTCGCAACTTCGATCCCGTAACTACGATCCGCTGCTCCGGGCTCAACTTTGCGCAGGAACACAATTCCTCCGCCAGTCTCTTTCACTGAAACGTGGTAGTTCCTCACTCCCGAGAGACGATCCGCCAACTCGGTTAGTTCAAAGTAGTGCGTGGCAAAGAGCGTTTTGGCGCGGGTTCGTCCATGGATGTATTCGATCGCAGCCCAAGCAATCGCGAGTCCGTCATAAGTCGACGTGCCGCGGCCCACTTCATCGAGCAGGATCAACGACCGTGGCGTCGCCGTGTGCAGGATGGCTGCCGTCTCTGTCATCTCCACCATAAAAGTGGAGCGTCCTCGCGCCAGGTTATCGCTTGCTCCAATACGAGTGAACACGCGATCCACCACACTCAGTCGCGCCGAACGTGCCGGGACAAACGAGCCCATCTGTGCCAGGATCACGATCAGCGCCGCTTGCCGCAAATACGTGGATTTGCCGCCCATGTTGGGACCGGTGAGCACCAGTACGGCTTGGTTGGTGGAGTTTAAATATAGATCGTTGGGTACGAAACGCTCGCTGCTTGCGGCAAACTCCTGCTGCTCGATGACCGGATGCCGACCCCCGATAATTTCGAGATCTAACGAATCGTCGAATGCCGGTCGGCAATAATCACGCGTCGCTGCTATGTTCGCCAGAGCGGCGAGCACGTCCACTTCGGCCAGAGCCAGCGCGGTTTGCCGGACTCGTCGAGCCTCTCCTGCAATCGCCGACCGCAGTTCAGCAAATAAGCGTCGCTCGATATCAACAATTTTTTCCTGCGCGTCTAGAATTTTCGACTCGTACTCTTTCAATTCCGGCGTGGTGAAGCGCTCGGCGTTAACCAGAGTTTGTTTGCGCTCGTAGTCGGCAGGAACCAGATGCAGATTAGGTTTCGAGACCTCGAGATAGTAGCCGAAGACGGAATTGAATTTTACTTTCAGCGAGGTGATGGCTGTCCGCTGCCGTTCCCGTTGTTCGATCTGTGCCAGAAATTGTTTGCTGTTACGGCTCAGGTCCCGCAGCTCGTCCAATTCCCCGTGAACGCCACTTCGGATCACGCCGCCCTCACTCAAGGAAATCGGCGGCTCGGGTACGATGGTCGTGTCGATTTTCTGACGGAGATCGCTTAATTCATCGACGGATGCGTGAAGAGTCTTCAGTCGTTCGGCTGCGAAATGTGCGAGCGAGTTTCGCAAGGCTGGGAGCTTTGCCAGTGACGCTGCCAGCGCCAGCACATCGCGGGGATTCGCGGTCTCAAGTGTCACCCGGCTCAGTAATCGCTCTAAATCGAGGATCCCATCCAGAACGCGCCGCAGTTCCTCACGGGCGATGGTGTCCTTTACTTGAGCCTCTACCGCATCCAGACGGGCATTGATCTCGGCCTTGTCAATCGAAGGCCGAAGAATCCAGGAGCGCAGCAAACGCTTGCCCATGGGTGTGACCGTCACATCAATGGAGCGGGAGAGAGTGACACCAACATCGGTGCCAGAGAATAACGGTTCAATGAGTTCGAGGTTTCGTACCGTGACCGCATCCAGCACCAGGCAGTTTTGCCGCTCATAGAAGCCGATACGGTCCACATGATTCAAATTGCCACGTTGCGTCGAGCGAACGTAGTAGAGGATAGCTCCCGCGGCGGACGCAGCAGCCGGCTTACCCGCGAGGCCGAAGCCTTCGAGCGAGAGGACACCAAAATGATTTTCCAACAGAGGAATGGTGTGGTCGGGCGAGAAGACCCAATCCTCAAGCGGAGTTTCGGCGTGGGTGGCACCGAGGCGATTGTCTATGCTCTTGCGATCAAACAGCGGAGCCGACGATCCGTAGAGCACTTCTTTCGGCCGCAGTTGTTGCAGTTCTTCCTGGATCCGGCGTGCCGCCTCTGGTCCTTGAAACTCCGTTGCGCGAAACTCGCCGGTGGAAAGGTCCAAAGCGGCAAAGCCTGCCTGGTCGCTGGTTTGCGTCACGGCCGCTAGAAAATTGTTTTCTTCTGAATTCAACGACGAATCCGCCGCTGTTCCCGGCGTGACGACGCGTGTCACTTCGCGCCGGACTAACTTCTTAGCCAATCGCGGATCCTCCGTCTGCTCACAGACGGCAACTTTGAATCCCTTGCGGATAAGTTTGGAAATGTAATTCTCCGCGGCATGATAAGGCACTCCGCACATGGGAACAGCTATGCCTTTTTCTTTGTTACGGGACGTGAGCGTGATCTGTAATTCGCGCGCGGCGAGGATAGCGTCGTCGAAAAAAAGCTCGTAAAAATCACCCAAACGAAAGAAGAGCAGCGCGCTGGGATGCTCTTTCTTGATGGCGGCATACTGCCGCATCAGCGGCGTGGACGGCTCGGTCATTTCGGTGGGGTTCGTGGGCGGATTATAACAAACGGAGGCACCCGTCTTCTGTGACTTGAAATCGACAGTTGACGCCAGTCCGCAGCAAGTGGTTTCCTACTCGCATGGAACTTCGCAAAGATCCGATCACTCGCTCTTGGGTGATTACTGGCAATGACGTCCCGGAGCCCGCGCCGCGTTCGGAAACGGCTTGCCGATTCTGTGCTGACTCGACTGCGGTCCCACAGCTAGTTTCCACCATGCCGGGCGTCGATGGCGGCTCTTGGTCGGCGCGCGCCGTGGTGCATCCCTCGCCGGTCTACCGTATTGAAGGCGAGCCTAGCCGCCGTGGCGACGGCATTTACGATCGCATGCGCTCGGTAGGCGCGCATGAAGTGTTAATCGAGAATCCGCGACACGACGGGCATCTGTGGAACGCGAGCGACGCGGAAATTGAACAGTTCCTGTTGCTGGTCGCCCACCGAATTCAGGATCTGAAAAGGGATGGCCGCTTCAAGTACGTCAGCATCTTCAAGAATCATGGAACCAGTGCTGGACAGGAATTCGAACATCCCACGGCGCAACTCACTGCGACCACTTTCGTGCCGCGCCGCGTGCTCTATGAGCTGCGGGCCGGTCGCGATTACTTCAAGCAGAAGGAGCGCTGCGTCTTCTGCGACATCGTTTCGCAGGAACTTCAACAGGACCAGCGTGTGTTGGAAGTGCGTGGCGACTTTATCGCTCTCTGTCCGTATGCACCGCGCGTTCCGTATGAAACCTGGATCATGCCGCGAAGCCATGATGCTGCCTTCGAGCGTTTCGGGCTGGCCCGGGCCGGCAGCATGCGCGATCTGGGTGTGCTTCTCCGCCGCACCTTACAGCGCATCCGTACGATCGCCGAGGAGTTCCATCTCGTTCTTCATACCTCGCCCAACACGCTGCATCCATCGGAGAGTTTGAATTATTGGAAGACCATCGACGAGGACTACCACTGGCACATCGAGATATTGCCCATTATTTCGGCCAAGGCGAAATCTTATACGTTCAAAGAGGTGTACTACTCGCCCGTGGCTTCGGAAACGGCAGTCGTCCGTCTGCGCGAAGCCAAGATCGATCCGTAACGCTTTTAATTTCGATCAACAGCCGTGACCGCAGAGGAGCTGTAATATTTCTCCTCCCGGGAGGATTCTTGAAATATCTGATTTGTTGGTTGCTTTTCCTCAGCAGTGCTCTCGCGCAATCGACTGGGGAGAAGCAGCAAGTTCTCTGGCAAAAACTTGAATCCGCAATCAACGACGTGGATCACTCTCTGGACGGCGTGCTTGGGGTCACGATCCTCGATTTAACCAGTGGTCAGAAGTTTCTGCTCCACGCCGACGAAGTCTTCCCTCAAGCCAGCTCAATAAAGATTGCGGTTCTGGCCGAGCTTTATCACCAGACGCAAAGCGGCAAGCTGAAGCTCAACGACCTCTACACGGTGCAGGCTTCGGATTTAGTCCCTGATAGCGACATCATGGGCGGTCTCACTCCCGGCGTCACCAGGATCACACTGCGCGATTTGGCCACAATGATGGTGGCGGTTAGCGATAACAGCGCTACCAATGTTCTTATCGATCGTGTGGGTATGGAAAACGTGAATGGCTTGATGAGTTCGCTCGGCCTTACGCATACTCGTTTGCGCCGCAAGATGATGGACTTGAAAGCTGCCAGCGAGGGTAGAGAAAACATTTCCACGCCGGGTGAGATGATGGTTCTACTCGAAAATCTATACCGCGGTAAGATCCTGAATAAAGAAATGACGGAAGACTTCTTTAAAGTGCTCAGCACTCACAAAAGCAGTTTCATCCCACTCGACTTACCCGAGGGACTGAAGATCGCCAACAAGCCCGGAGAACTTGAAGGCGTGCGCAACGATTCAGGGGTGGTTTTCGTGGAGAAGCGTCCTTATGTGATTTGTGTGATGACAACCTATCTGCAACGTGAACGAGACGGGGAGGAAGCCATCAGCAGGATTTCTCTTGCCGCCTATCGCATGTTCGATCGCCTGGCTCGGGCTTCAGAATATGGACGTGTGATTTCGCCGTCGAACAGCGCTCACTAAGGGGATGGATATCAACGTATTGAACAGGAGCGCGCCGAGATGGATTACCCTGGCCCTGTTGCCGACGCTGTTGCTGTGCGCAGGTGTGAGCGGATGCCAAGCTCGGGCACCTGCTGAAAATCAGCAGTTTCAAGTGCTGTTCGATGGCTTCCAACTCATGTTGGTGGATGACCTGCAGACGAAGATGCCGATTGAAGATTTGAATTCGTCGACTCTGCGGAATACCTATCCGGCAGAGCGAGCGCTAGTGTCCGCACGGGTATATATGTTTCGGAAGACCACCGCTACTTCGAACGAAGACCTTGCGATCAAGGTACTCCCCAAGAGGCTTGTAGTAATCGGCGCGCAAGTGACGAAGGCTCCACAGTCATCAAAGGATTTTATATATCCTTTCATTGGTGGCCCGCTCTTTGTCATCCGGTTCGAGAAAGGCGGACACCACGGCACGATGTTCAACCGAGTTCACACATCTGAGCAACCCAGCCAGCAGTGGGAGGAGTTGATAGTCGCGTACAAGTAAGGTCGAGTTCAGACCGCCCTTCTCGATATCCCATGACCATTCGACGCATGAAAACCTACACCGGCGGCCAAGGCTACGTTTACCAATATTATTTTGTAGGGAAGCGCCCCGCGCTCGCGGGTACGGGCAAGGATCCGGCTACCGAGTACATTTTCGACGTCACCTCCGACCGCAAGACCACTTTTGCCATCACTGTCATCCTTCCGGATAGCGCGGTACGGAAATGGAACGTCAACCATGGCCGCAACCTCACCGACGCCGAGCAGTATGGCGCGGTCAAGATGCGTCTGTTCCAGGGTTTCGATGAAATCGAAGATATGATGGGGCAAGGCCGTCGTCTCGTGGTTGACGGCGAGAGCCTGGACCAGGCGCTTACTACCCTGGGCGTCCAATAACTTCTGCCCTACCCTCAGTGCAGACTATAATCACCGGAGCAGAATGTCGGTAGTCTCATTGGGACCTTCCATCATGCCCATTCTTTGGTTGCGAGTTGCGCTCGGCTTCTATGCCGTCGGGCTGATTTACGCTCTGGTGGCGCTGACCCGGCGCAGTCATCTGCTGAATAGAGTTGCGCTGCCTGCGATGACCCTGGGCATGGTATTTCAATTTGTTTCTCTTACCGAGGCGATGCTGCTCTCGGGGCAGCTCACTCTTGCGTCGGTCCATAACTCGGAATCGTTTCTGGCCTTTCTGGTGATGACCGCCTTCATGATCGTTTACCTGACCTATCGCACGACCTCGCCCGGCATCGTTGTATTTCCGTTAGTGTTTGTGCTGACGTTTATAGCCGCTACCGGACAGCGACCATTCCTGCTCACATCGCCCGGCATGCGCAGCGGATGGCTGTTCGCTCATATTGCGCTGATCTTTACCGGATACGCGGCGCTGTTCTTGAGTTTTGGCGCCAGTCTCTTGTACCTGGTGCAGGAACGCAGCCTGAAATCGAAGAAGGCCGCCGGAATGATGTCCCGTCTGCCGGCGCTCGAAGTGATTGACCAGATCGGCTACCGCTCGCTCCTGCTCGGCTTTCCGTTCATGACGCTCGGCCTGATTGCAGGCACTGTCGTGGCGCAGGCTACCTTCGGACGGGTGGACTTCCTCGACCCTAAGGTGTTGCTATCGGTGCTGATGTGGGCGGTGTACATGACCATGCTTTACACGCGTTGGAATGCAGGCTGGCGGGGGCGTCGCGCCGCCTATCTAGCGACCGGAGCGTTTATCGCGGCTGTGGTGGCATGGGCAGCTAATTACTTCAGCACGATTCACAGGTTTGTTCAGTCATGAACTTTCAGCTCATCGGGATCAATCACAAGACGGCGCCGGTGGAAGTAAGGGAACGGCTGGCCATCCCCGAGCCGCGTCTTCCCGAAGCTTTGAGACGCCTGACTGAGCACCCGGGCGTGGACGAGGGTTTAATCCTCTGTACGTGCAACCGCGTCGAGTTGTGGGCGCAGACAAGAAATGGCGGCGCTGACTTGCGCGCTTTTCTGCGAGACTACTTTCTCCTGGATCCTGCCGATTACGAGCCCCATCTCTACGAATACCGCGAACAGGAGGCCGTCCGTCATCTGTTCCGCGTTGCCGCCAGCCTGGATTCAATGGTCGTGGGCGAGCCTCAGATTCTTGGTCAGGTAAAAGCAGCTTATGCAACGGCTCGAGCCGTGGGAGCGGTTCATTCGCAGCTCGACTTGCTGCTCACTCGTGCTTTCGCGGTTGCCAAGAGAGTTCGAAACGAGACGGCTGTGGGATCGTCCGCGGTTTCGGTGGCATCAGTGGCCGTGGAATTGGCTAAAAAGATTTTTGGAGCATTAGACGGTAAGCAGGTGTACTTGGTCGGAGCCGGCAAGATGAGCGAACTGGCTGCACGTCACCTTTTGGCGCACGGCGCGGCTGCGATTTTTGTAGCCAATCGCACGTACGAGCGCGCAAGGCAATTGGCTGCCAGGTTCAGCGGTGAAGCTATCCGTTTTGAAGAGCTCTACAACACCTGCGATTGCGCCGACATTGTTATCACATCCACCGGCGCGGCGCACGCCATCTTCCGGCGCGAGCATGGAGAATTGTTTCTGAGCCGGCGCAAGAACCGCCCAATGTTCTTCATCGATATCGCGGTGCCACGCGACGTCGATCCAGAAATGAATAAGCTGGACGGTATTTTCGTTTATGACATCGACGATTTGCAGCAGGCGGTTTCTACCCACGTCGCGGACCGCAGAAAGGAAGCGGAGCTGGCGGAAACCATCGTCAATGTGGAAGTAGAACGTTTCCAGGCACGCGTGCAGGCGCTCGACGTAGTGCCCACGATTGTTTCTTTGCAGGACCATCTGGAAACCATCCGACAGGCTGAGATCGATCGTGTGCGTGGACGCCTGGGACCGCTTTCGCCGGACCAGGAACTAGCGCTTGAAAAACTTACCCGGGGCATCATCAACAAGATCATGCATACACCCATCAGTACGTTAAAAACGGCGGCGCGTGGACCCGAGGTCACTACCTTGATCGATGTCGTGCGCCGGCTATTCAAGCTTCAGGAGAAAGCTGAAGAGGTGACGCACTCGCCTCGCGAAACCAAAGGTCGCGGCTGATGGCCCGGCTGCGCATCGGATCGCGCGGATCCCAACTCGCTCTCTGGCAGGCCAATCACATTAGCATGCTGCTGCGCGGCCAGGGCCACGAAGTACAAATTGAAGTCATCAAGACCACAGGCGACAAGATCACCGACGTGGCTCTGGCCCAGGTGGGCACCAAGGGCATGTTCACCAAAGAAATTGAGGAGGCCTTGGCCGAAGGGCGAGTGGATCTCGCAGTTCACAGCCTAAAAGATTTACCGACTGAGGTTTTGCCGGAATTCGAGATTGCCATAATCACGGAACGCGAAGACCCCTACGATGTGTTCTGTTCATCCCAGTACAAGAGCATTGCCGAACTGCCGCGGCGCGCACGTGTAGGCACCAGCAGCCTGCGTCGCCAGGCGCAGTTGAAGGCGTTGCGTCCCGATCTTGAGATCGAACCACTACGCGGGAATGTAGATACGCGTCTGCGTAAGCTCGCATCCGGCGATTACGACGCGATCATTCTTGCCGCGGCCGGATTGAACCGGCTAGGCAAGAAAGAATTCATTCGGCAAGTGATTCCGGTCGAGACCATGTGTCCGGCGGCCGGACAAGGCGCGCTGGCTATCGAGATTCGTGCGGGGGACGCCGCCATTGCGAAGCACATCAGGTTCCTGGATAACGAGACTGCCAGAATTTCCATCACATGCGAGCGCGCACTGCTGAAAAAATTAGGCGGAGGCTGCCAGGGTCCAATCGGTGCGTTTGCCGAGGTTCGGCATCCTGATGGAACCACCGTGCTGCGTGAATCGCGGGATGGCAGCGATCCCGTTCAATTGGGCGAATTGGTCGGCGACGCTCTGCTGCAACAAGGCGGGCAGGCGATTCTTGATCAAATTTACGGTCGCGGGGTGGAAGTCCCCCAACAACCGTGATCAGGTCTCTAACCGGGCTTCGTGTCCTGGTTGGCCGTGCGCCCCATCAAGCCAGCGCTCTTTCGTTCGGTTTGCGCGCGCTCGGCGCAGAAGTCTTCGAAATTCCGTTTATCGAGATACGCAAGCCGCGCTCCTACAAACCCCTAGACGCAGCGCTCAATAACATTCGCGACTATGACTGGCTGATTCTCACCAGCGTCAATGGCGTCGAAGCTGTAGGGCAGCGCCTGACAACATTGCGCATCGACAAGAAGGCGCTACAGCATTTGAAAGTCGCGGCTATCGGACCAGCAACGCGAAATGCCATCGAGAAGCAGGGAACTAAAGTGGCAATCATGCCCCGGCACCACGTTGCGGAATCCGTGGTGGAAAGTCTTCGTGAGCGAGTAAAAGGGAAGCGAGTGCTATTGGCGCGGGCCAGAGTTGCCCGGGATGTCATCCCGCGTGAGTTGCGAGAATTAGGTGCGGAAGTGGATGTGGTCGAGGCCTATGAAACGGTGATTCCAGAATCTTCTCGGGCGAGTATGCGAAAACTGTTGAACGACGCGAGCCGACGTCCGAACTTGATTACCTTCACTAGTTCTTCAACTGTGCGGAATTTTGTGGCGTTGGTGGGATCTTCCATTGGGAAGCAAGAGGGCACGAATCTACTGCGAGATATCGATCTCGCCTCCATCGGACCCGTGACTTCAGCGACTCTGCGCGAGCTTGGGCTGCCGGTGGACATTGAAGCGAAGGAATACACCATCCCCGGACTGATTGAAGCAATTGGGGCGGCACATCCGAGAAAACGCCGCTAGTTTTCTATTCGTTGAGCGAGCAGCCGCAATCCGCAGGCGGCACGTGTGCTTTCAGAAATTCCGCCACGCGCTTGTAAGCGTCGATCTGATTCTCCACCTTGGCGAAGCCGTGGCCCTCGTTCTCGTACACCTTGTACTCGACCACTCCGCTGCGTTTCTTGATGGCATCCACCACTTGTTGCGCTTCGGTCTTGGGGCAGCGGGGATCGTGTCCGCCAGCTAATAGCAGCAACGGCGCCTTGACTCGATCGATGAAGTTTATCGGGGAGCGATCCTCGAATAGTGCTTTGTTTTTTACCGGGTCACCCATGGTGGCGAGATCGGACTGCTGCAACACCGGATCTTCGTTTTCAATCTCAGTAAACCAGTTCACGAAAGGGACGATCGGCACGCCGGCAGCCCAGACCTCTGGCGCTTTGGTCACGCCCATCATGGTCATGTAGCCGCCGTAGCTACCGCCCATGAGGATAAGCTTTTTGGGATCGACATAACCCGTCTGCTTGATCCAGTCGGCGGCGGCGAGGACGTCCTGCAAATCGCCGCCACCCATGTCGAACAAATTCGCCTGCTGGAATTCTTTTCCGTAACCAGTTGAACCGCGATAATTCGGCGCGATCACAATGTAGCCCTGATTGGCCATGTACTGAATAATTCGGCTGAACGAATTTACAGTCTGTGCTGTGGGCCCGCCATGCACGTAGACAATTGCGGGACTGATCGCCTGGCGTGGCAGATTGTAGGGGACGTAAACCAAAGCTGAGATGGTCCACTTGCCGTCGCGGCTGGGAAAGTGAACCAGGAAAGGTTCCACCATATCTTCGGCGCGAACTCCGGCGACGAGGGCATGTGTAACCTGGCGTGATTTGCCATCAGCCAGCGAATAGACCCAGACATCGTTCGGCGCGTTGGGGCCATTGTGGTAGTAGAGGAGACGCGAGCCGTCACGCGTGAAGGCAGATTCGGCGCCGCCCACCTGGTTCACCCCTTTCGGCAAGGGCAGGGAAGTCGTCTTGCCGGACGCGATGTCGTGCAAATAGATGTCAGTGTTGCCATCCACGTT
>MNDG01000143.1 GCA_001914815.1 Acidobacteriales bacterium 13_2_20CM_55_8 | reverse complement strand
GCCATCCCAATGATCAGCCAGACCGCCAACCGAATCCATGTAACCTGCGTGAGGCTCAACATCATGGCCAACGAAATCACGATTCCCAGGAGTGGGACGAGAGGCACCAGCGGCGTTCGGAACGGTCGCGCAAGCTCCGGGCTGCGGCGACGAATGATCCATACTCCTGCGCAAACGATGACGAAAGCCAGCAACGTGCCTATGCTCACCATCTCGGTCAGCACATCAATGGGCAGGGACGCAGCCAGCACGGCGACGAAAATGCCAACGGTCAGAGTGGAAATCCAAGGTGTTCGGAAACGCGGATGGACAGCGCTGAACACGGCAGGTAACCAACGGTCCCGTGACATGGAGAAAAACACTCGCGACTGTCCCAGCAGCATAACCACAATTGTGCTGGTCAGGCCCATGAGCGCGCCAAGCTTCGCTAGTAGGCTGCCCCAGCGTATCCGGTGGAGTCAATGCCGATGGCCAGCGGATCCGGTACATTCAAGTTTTTGTAATTCACCAGACCAGTAAGCACTCCCGCCACCAGGATGTATAGGACGGTGCAGATTAGCAAAGAGCCAAGAATTCCGATGGGCATGTCTTTCTCAGGGTTTCTGGCTTCCTGTGCCGCAGTGGAAACAGCATCAAAGCCGATATAAGCAAAGAAAATAATGGCCGCGGCTCGGAGGATGCCCGACATTCCGAATTGCCCGAAACCCTTGTTCTCCGGAATAAACGGATGCCAGTTGGCGGCCATCAATTCCCGATGTCCAAATAGATAATTGCCGCCGATGGCGATAAAGATCAACAGGATACAGATCTTGATCACCACAATCGCTGTATTGAAATTCGCTGACTCCTTAATTCCAATCACCAGCACTAGAGTGCAAAACACAATCGCCAGAAATCCCAGCAGGTTAAATACACCGTGGGCGTGGGGCAAAGTTGCAGGATCAATTCCAAGAAGTTTGAGCTTGGGAACGATCTTGGTCACGTTCTCCCAATGGTTGTTGTAAAAGATAAATTCGTCCCAGTGTGTGCCCGCTATCGATGCCGGCAGTTTGATGCCGAAATCGCCGAGTAAGCTAATGAAGTATCCACTCCAACCGGAAGCAACGGTGGCCGCGCCGAAGGCGTACTCCAGCACCAGATCCGTTGCAGCGAAGACAAAGGAAAGTATAATCGCGGGCCCGGCATGTTGCGCTGTGGCGGTCCCAGTTATGACAAAGATTCCAGTGCCGATGATAGCGCCAATCCCAAGGGCGATCAGGTTGCTGGGACCCAGCGCACGCTTCAGACTGTGTTCACCGGTCTCGTGGGCTTCGTCGAGGATGGTCTTAATCGGCTTTGTCGCCAGCAGATTGGCCATTAAGCACTCCTTGATTCCGTGGCCGGGATTTTCGTTTTAAAGACTTCGAACAAGCACTATAGTATCCGCAGCCGCATGGTTGCCGGACATCTTTGGCAATCCCTGGAGTGAAGACGTCAGAAGAAGCATTCGTCAAATCCGCCCTGGAAGCGCAGCGCGCTTTAGAGAATGCGCTCGCCCTGGTAACCCGCCGCAAGAAAGCTTTGCTCTTGAGTGAGCCTAACCGGTGGGTTCGCTGTTCCGATGCCGAGGATCTGAGGATGGTTCACTGGTCCACAACCGGCTCATGCGAGCCATCGGTTTTGCCGTCCTGATGCGCGGCGTCGAGTTCCGCCGCGAGTTGAGACTTGAAGCCGCGGCTTGCCTCCTCGAACTGAGCTTTAGCCCGCGCCATGTGTCCCAGCAAGGTGTGCAGCTGCTTTGGACCCAGTAGCAGCAATCCGAGCATAAGTACGAACAGGATTTCGGTACCAAAACCCACGATTCACCCCTTAGTTAAACCGTGGTTATCGGTGACTATGGTTGTGGTGTTGGCCGGCTTCTCTTCCTCAGCTTTTATCGCGGACTTGAAGCCGCGGATCCCCTCCCCGATTCCTTTGCCTAGCTCGGGAAGTTTCTTAGGTCCGAACACCAGCAACGCAATTCCAAAAATCACCAGCAGATGCATGGGCTGAAACAGTCCTTCAAACATACGGCCTCCTTATATCTAGTAATAAAATGCCAACGTCGCGTTAACGAAAATGCAGGCGCTGCAACCGCCAAACAGATGCAGCGCCCAAAACAGAAAGAGAAAGCTTGCAACAATCAAAAGCCGCGCCGGACCGAATCAGCTTCGATAGCCACTTGGTTAACCAGACCAAAGAACGCCTTGGATTGACCAAGGAACAAGAGATCATCCGTGAAAGCCTTGATAGTGGCGACTGCTCCGCCGTTCTTGGTCAACGTTGGCCGAATCACGGAGCACGCAGGCAAGCTCTTGCTGATAAATTCGCAGGGCTCGGGCAGGATCAGGTTCGTCTGATCGAGCTCTGAGTTGCGGGCATTGAGATCCGGGAATGTCACACCAGTTTCCGGATCAGTTACACCGGCCAACGGCTGAGCTACCGCATTGCCTGCCTTGTCGTGCCAGAGTCCGAAGTGGTCGATCTCGACTCCGCCAATGCTCACCAGAATTCGCAGGACCTCAGGGTCAGTGGCCTTGAAGGCTAGCGTGGGATACAGGCTCGCACCGCCCTGCTCGATGAATGCAAAGTGAAATCCCGCCGTGTTCGCAATCGCTTGCATGCGGGCTTCTTGCGGGGTCGCAGGAGGGACCGGCTGATCCTGGCCGGGAGGTGTGTCGTAGTCGTTTAATGGAATGGCGGGCTCATTCTCGATGGTGAAAGGTCCCTTGAACTTCACTCCGAAATCAGGATTCCTTGCGCTGCGGTACCGCGTATACCAACTAAGGTCGACGTTGAGCTTCAGCAGGTTTGTCAGCCTTCCAATATCCTTGGCGCCGGTCGCTTGACTGCTGGGCAAGTTTCGGAACGCATCCAGATTGACCGGCTCTTCCCCCTTAGAAATCAAGTAAGCGTTCAGAAAGGCCGCATGACTCAATTCATCGTCGGTGTTATCCGAGATGTATTGAGGCATATCGCCATCAAGGTTGCTGAGCGCGGCCATGTACGCCGGATTTCCTCCGTGGACTCCTCCCAGTTCGTTGTATTGCTGCCACAGATCAGCCTCTATGATTTCTGCTGCCGCCGCGAACCGCAAAAGCGCCGCATCGCCTTTGGAAGCTTGCCGGTGCTCCGCGTGGCCTGCGCGTTGCCCTCGGTTGTCAATAAGGCACCCGCCGACAGCGTTGCGCCGGCAATCCCAAGACCCTTAAGAAATGAACGTCTCTGGACTACACCCTGCCAGTGACGTTGAACAGCTTCTTCCGTCGAAGAGTAACTTGCTTCAGTTGAGTTTGTCTCGGACACCAACGCAGATGGAGAATTCTTGTCTTTCATGGTTTGCATTCCACTTCCTTTGCTTATGATTTTGTTCCAGCAGTACTGTGCGTTAGACTCAACCACCGAACGACGAGATACGGACAGAATGTCATTTGATTGTCAACTCTTTGACAGCTCGCGCTGACAACATCGCGGCGAGGTTTGGACGTGAGTTGATAAACTGGCACGAGACGCTTTATCTCCACTTCCTGCCTATGATTTGTTCCAGCTGTATGTGAAACGTCGCCACTCGACCGTTATTCCCCCAATTTCAAGAAATATTCGGCCAGATGGGACAGGACTCTTTCCTGCCGATCGGTTGGACCTTGGAACTCACTGTGGGAGCTTTACAGCGGCAAGCGCAGCGCAGATTAGACGGCGACTGCTCCGCGCTCTCGCGTGGAATTGACTAGCCACGCCACTCCCATACTGATGGCATAGAGCGCGATCATCGGAGCGGCGAAAAGACACATGTTCAGGATATCGGTGGTGGGTGTGATGACGGCTGCAACAATAAAAATGACGAGTATGGAATATCGCAGATTTCGCCACATCCAGCGAGCCGTCATCACCCGCATCAATGCGAGAAATAACACGAGAATTGGCATTTCGAAAATCAGTCCGAGACCGAGGATGATGGTCACAAACAGCTTTGTATATTCTCCAATCGTGATCATCGGCTGAAAACGTTGACCGTAACCAATTAAGAAGTCCAGGGACGCCGGGTAGACCATTTTGTAACCGAAAAATCCTCCAGCTATGAATAAACCAACCGTACTCAGTAAGAAGGGCAGGACATAACGTTTTTCCTCCCGATACAATCCCGGAGCGATGAACAACCACACTTGATAGAACACAAATGGTGAAGCTGCAAATAGTCCAGCGACCAAACCAGCATGGAGTGAGTGTGTTGTGCCAACCCTAAAGCAGCCGCGTCAGACATGGAAAGCCTTTCCGATATTTGTCAAAGATTGCTCTCATCCGATCACTACCGGAATGGCGCCACATATCATACGCAGTAAGTTCCCACGCCACTGAGCAGAACAATCGCCCAAAGCGCGAGCTCCGTGCGCATCCACCACTGCCAATGTTTGAAGCGGAGCCACTGTGGAAGAACGTTTGTCCCGGCCACGATGACGATATAGAGTCCCAGAAGCTCAGCCGCTATCCCCAGAACCGCGTGTATTGCGGCCACTTCGTAATACCGCTTATGAAGAACCTTGGACAGGGCTGGCTTCATTTGTTGCTGGAACGACGGCCACATCACAAGTCCGATCATTAACAGGTTCAAGAGAAGCACCGTCGTTTGGCAAATTCCGTGAGCTTTGTAGTGTTTTTGTTTCGCGAGATAAGCCCCCGCAATCAAGGCTGTTCCCATGAGGAGTTGCACGACGAGGTTGAGATCCGCCGCGAAGGTTGCGCCGGTGCCGAGAAAGCCCTTTATTGGAAACAAATAAAACACTGTTGATCATCCGCTCCACCCACAGATTCCTGCTTCTCAGTAGCCGGCAAACTCTTCGGTCCGAATATCGTCTTCATCTACGCCTACCTCACTGAGCGTTCGGCGCGTCGCCGCGACCATCGTTGGCGGCCCAGCTATGTAGTAGATCGGACCTCGTACGATTCCTACTTGTGTGGAAAGCATTTCCGCCCTGATGTGTCCAGTCTTCCCCTTCCAAGCTCCGCTATCGTCGGTCATGCGCGTGAGGGTCGGAACAAAGCGGAACCTTGGATTTGCACGCTCTAACTTCCAGAGCGCATCGATGAACGCGGCATCCTCCAGGTAGCGGTTCGCGTAGAAGAGAACAATAGGATGGCGAAGCTTCTCCGCTGTTGCGTGAGAGACCATGCTGAGGAATGGCGCGATCCCGATCCCGCCGGCGAGGAACACGGCTGGCCTGGCTGTGTTGTTATGGAGGCTAAAAGAGCCCATTGGTCCCTCGATCCTCGCTCCGCTACCGATTGGCAGGGTGGATAAGGCCTGCTTGAACACCGTATTTCGCATGCGGGTCGTGACCAGGATCTCTTCGTCGAACGGAGGGCTTGCGATGGAGAAGGTGTGGGTCAGTTCGTTTGACGGCCCAGGCTGGGAATCCGATACAGTCAGGTCAATATACTGACCGGGCTTGAATACAAATCCCTTTGGCTTTTCAAACTGAAACGCCATTGTGTGTTCGGCAACTTCTGTTCGTCCCAATAGCGTGCTTTGGTAGCCATTCATCGCGATCATCCTTTTGTTCGTTGACCTAATCCCGAAGAGAATCTATATCTTGATCAATCGTCCGCTCTCGCCGTGCAAGAGCCACTAGTACACACTTCTCCTGGCAACTTCAGGTCTTCATCACTGTCTCTTCCTGCGACTAGCTCTACTCGCGCAGATTGCGTTTGCTTACTGAAATACTTGTTCAGGCGTTCGCGAAGCTGCAAGCGAACCCGCCATAGCCGCGCCTTCACCGCAGCATGACTCAAGTTCGAAACTTCTGCTGTCTCATCTATCGAGAGCCCTTCAATATCCCGTAGTACAAAGACCGTCTGTAAGATCGGACTCAGCTCTTTTAACGTCTTGCTTAGAATGTTTCGTAATTCAGTCGTCCGGTAAAGCTGTTCGGGGTTGGGAGCCCAATCGGTGACCTCCATCGGAAGGATGTCTCCATCTGCCTGAAAATCCTCGTCCAGGGACACCACTCTTGCTGCGCGTTGCTTTCGCAGCTTCATCAGCGACTGGTTCAGAGTGATGCGAATCAGCCAAGTTGAGAATTGGGAATCCGCTCGGAATTCGGCCAAGTTTTGGTAGGCCTTCAAGAAGGCCTCCTGAACAGCGTCTTGTGAATCTTCTCTGTTATGGGTAACGCTTTGAGCGATTCGGAGAAGTTTGCGATCGTATTTCTTTACTAGTTGCTCGAAAGCGGCAACATCGCCGCTCTTGCTGGCGTGGACAAGATCCAAGTCATCGCTTGCCACTGCCCTCACTTCGAATTGTGTTGAGTGTGCCGCCATTTTCGTTCAGTCCCAACTCTGAGTCTTACTTCACCACGACCTGACCGGTCATCTTCGGATGAATCGAGCAGTAGTAGGGATATGTTCCCGCCTTGGCAAACGTGTAGGAAAACGTTTCGTTGGTATCCATCACCTTGGATTTGAACACACCGTCTGTGCTGACCGATGTGTGGGGAATATCATCACGGTTGGTCCAGGTAACTGTCGCTCCTACAGGTACCGTGAGCGTCTGTGGCCCAAAACTGAAATTGTCGATTTTCACCTCAGAGGTTGCCGCTGATGACTGATCGTTCGCCGTGACACTCGATGATCCCGCTAACAGCAGGACAATCGCAATCATTACCACCGCTGCGAAACTTGCAACCCACACGTTTTTACCCTTCATTGTTCTGTTCCTTTCTAATTTTGACCTTCTTGTTTGGGCCCGATCCGCCGTCGACCCCGCCCTAGGCCCCAAGTGGTGAATCGACGATTGCCAGGCTGCGACCACTGACCACATAGTTCACATCGGTAATACCCAACACCTGCTGCAACTGGTCGGCTGGCACCTTCATGGGTCCGGCTGAGGGAGCTGTTCCCGGAGCAGGTTGAGGGAAAGCTGTCGACATCGCGGTATGGAAGGAAACCTTTCCTTCGATCTTCTGCATGATCTGATGAATATGTCCGTTCAAGACCGTCACGGAACCGAAACGCTTGACGTAAGACAAGGCTTGTTCGCTGTCGTCGGTTCCCCAACCCCACTCGGGATAGATGGTCCACAGTGGAATGTGTGCAAAGAGCACGATCGGAGTGCTGGCAGAGCGGCCTTTGAGATCGTCTTCAAGCCACTCCTTCACCAGCCCAGCGAAATGGACGCCCTTCTGATCGAAGCTGTACCAGCCAGTGCCCTTTGTACCTTTCCCATAGCGCTGGAGATATTGCTCCCCGTTGTCACTGAGCATGTCGTGCTCACCGGGCACAAAGTAGATCTGTCTCGCGGATGCTCCTTTCAATACCTGGTCCAGCGTGTCGAACTCGCCCGGCTTCGAGAGCTGACTCAGATCACCGGTGTGAATGATGAAATCCGGTTTGTGGGACATGGCGTTGATCTTGTTGATCGCCGTCTGCAGCGTAGCGGTGACGTCCGGATTGGCCGGCTTGTTAAAGCCGATGTGGCTATCGCTGATCTGCACAAAGCTGAAGTCCCCACCTTTGCCGGCACTTCGATCAGCGGTTTTGGCGAATGCGCGAGACACCGGAATGCCGCCACTCATGGTCCAGACCAAGCCAGTACCCGCCCATGCCATGCACTTCAGGAACCCGCGGCGATCGACGCCGTCGTTATTCAGGTCTTGCAACTTCTGATCGATAAGATCTTGCTTTTTGTCCGGCATTTATCCTCCGTGGTTTGTTGCGTTCTGGGGTGATAACGGGCTTGAATGACTTTTATTCCAGTGATTTATTCTGCCGGCGGAATTTTTTCGGTAGAGCAGGCTGAACTGTCTGTGGCGGGGGAAAAGCCGATTCAACACCGTTTAGATGATTGACGTTGAAGGAACAACCGGCGTGATCCAACCTTGAATGACGCGTCGCAGGGAGACACGTCGAGGCAGCCCATTGGGATGGGATCGGCTGCTAAGGAACTGGGGCCTGGCCGCGATTCGTGCTGAGGTCTAGCCAGGCATGTTTACGCCGCTGAGAAAACCGCCCAAGTGTCCCGTCAAGGCGACGAGACAGACTGCCAACAATTCAACGACTAAACGGTAGTTAGGCAAGTACCCTGTCCCTCTTCGAGCGTGGAAATGCACCCACCATACCAACCAGATCATCAGGCTTGAAACGCACGCAAGTACCAGGTGCAGCAAGAGAATTCCCTTCAGCTTCTGGCCATCGAGTTGGAACTGCCACGCGAGAATACCCGTGGCTAGCACGGGGACCGTTGAAATCGCTGCCGCCAGCAGGTTGTAGTAGGCGGTGTCCGCGAGGCCATTTCGCCTGGTGCAGTGTGCTATGAAGTCGAAGGCCACTGCTGAAATGAACAGCGCGATTGGAAAATGGATCAGCACCACATGTTGTGCGTGCTTGGCCAGAAGTACTGTCTTGAGATCGAAAGGATTTACCATCGTCCTACCCGTTCTTAGGTTTGTTCAACGTGCCCCAACAACTTTCGAACTGTGGGTCCTAAGTCCTGCAACCTCAATGAGGCTCCCGCTGTTCCAGCGCTCACAACGGATAACCGGCCAGACAGTGCTTTATTCCCTCGGAATTATTGTTATCTAAAGGAATAAAAGTCCTGCACGCTGGTTTAATCTTGTGTGGATGTCCGGAGTGGGCCCTCAGTCCGACTCGTTCGAAGCACTAGCGATGCCGCTGTTCGATCAGTTGTACAACTTTGCACACTGGCTGACGCGGAATCGCGAAGAAGCCGAAGACCTGGTTCAGGAAACCTACACCAAGGCTTTGAAGGGGTTCTCGTCTTTCCAGCTAGGGACTAATTTCCGGGCGTGGATGTATCGCATCTTGCGCAACACGTTCTTGACCTCGCGCACAGGATTGAAAGTGACAATGACTGTACCGCTCGAGCCCGAGGAGGACGGACCTGAACTGGCAATTGAGCACGACACGCCAGAAACGATTCTGCTTGAACGCTCGAACCGCGACCTGCTGCAGGGCGCGCTCGATGAGCTGCCGGTGTATTTCCGGGAGATCCTCGTTTTATGTGAGGTGGAGGAGATGTCGTATCAGGAGATTGCCGAAACGCTTTCCATTCCTATAGGAACCGTGATGTCGCGTTTATCGCGTGCGAGAAAAACGTTGCGCGATCGCCTGCAACCACAGTCGCAAAAAGGATCAGCCGCAATCGCAAAGGGGACGAACCGTGCCTTGTGAGTCTTGGAAGACAAAACTCGACACCTACCTCGATGGTGAGCTTCCGTCGGAGGAGATGCGCGCCTTTGACATTCATGTGCACAGTTGCTCTTCCTGCGCGGCAGATGCGCTTGCGCGCGTGCAGATGAAACGCGGTATTCAGGCAGCCGGAAAACGGTTTGCTCCTACAGCTGAATTCCGGCGCCGGGTGCAAGGCACTATTGCAACAAAACCGCACTACAGTTTCCGTCGAATGTGGGTGTTTGCGGCGGCACTATCCATTCTCGCGGTCGCCAGCTTGCTTTCAATCTACTTGGGAGTGCAGCGATCCCGCACAGAGCAGGCTTACAGCGAGATCGCAGACCTACATGTCGCGGCGCTGGCTAGCTCATCGCGCGTAGATGTGGTGTCCTCCGATCGCCACACAGTGAAACCCTGGTTTCAAGGAAAAATCCCATTCGCATTCGATTTGCCGGAAGTTCAGAACTCCGAGTTTTCCCTCTTGGGGGGCCGCATGACCTACTTTGGTCAAACACCCGGCGCACATTTGATCTACGCGGTGCGGAAACACGAAATCTCTGTGTTCGTGTTCCAAGAAGGAGTGTTACGAGGCAGATGGGACGAGAGCTCTGCGGTGACAAAAGAGCTGTCGTTCAACGTAGCAACGTGGAGGCAAGGTGGACTTCGCTATTTCGTGATCGGCGACGCGGGCACTGCCGATATCAACAATCTTGCGAAATTGTTCAAAGCCACCAGTTCGTAGATTCAGCGCACGAAGAATCCACTGAGAGCCCTCGTGAATCTACTAGGGTATCGAGGAGAGACTGCGATGTTTCTGACCCTGACTGCCGTTGGCGTGGTGGTGTTAAGCGTGTTGGTCGTAACTCGGATCAAACTTAAAAGGGACCGGCAAGAGTTGGAACTGCACAGCATCTCGCCAGAAGCCCTTCATATGTTGCTGACCTCAGATCAGGGGACACTTCTCTTCGACGTCCGCCAGCCGCTCGACCTGCTGGGTCACTCGGCGATCATCCCCGGTGCAAAGTGGATTCCGCCACAGGAACTGCTTAAGAATCCATCGCTCATCCCGCAAGAAAAGGACTCGGTGGTTTACTGCACCTGTCCCGGGGACAAAACGAGCCGTGCCGTCCTACATCAAGCTCAAGCTATGCACTTTTTGCGAGTAAAATTCCTCAAAGGTGGATTGGCGGCCTGGAAAGCGAAGGGCTATCCTGTCGAGCCATACAACCAACCTTTTCATCTCGACAGTGCAACCTAGTTCCTCTCCTCCCGTGGATGGACCTTCTTCCCAATAACAGGAATTGCGCGACCGAATGCAAAGTTCTGTATCTAATCAAGTCATGCAGACATTCCAGAAATCTGTAATTATCTCTTTGCCCAAAAACGAGATCGAGCATGGCTAAACCAATTTTGCTAAGCGTGGATGACGATTCTGATGTTTTGCGGGCGATTGAGCGCGATCTTCGTTCGAAGTACGGGGCTGGATACCGGGTAATCGGAAGCGATTCTCCCGAGGGCGCACTCGACTTGTTAAAGCAGTTGAAGGTGCGAAACGACAGCGTGGCCTTGCTTCTCGCCGACCAACGCATGCCGCGCATGGACGGAGTGGAATTCCTGCAAGAGGCAATGGGAATCTTCCCCGGCGCGAAGCGGGCATTGCTCACCGCGTATGCGGATACGAACGCCGCCATCAGCGCCATCAACCAGGCCGGCATTAACTACTTTTTTTTGAAACCGTGGGATCCTCCGGCAGAGCATTTGTATCCGCAACTGGATGATTTGCTCGATGACTGGCAAGCTTCCTACCATCCGACATTCCAAGGGATCCGGGTGCTCGGCACCCGCTGGTCGCCCAAGTCGTATGAGTTACGGGACTTCTTGGCGCGCAACCGCGTCCCGTATCAATGGATTGATGTCGAGCTTTCCGCCAATGATCCGGAAACTAAACGCCTTGTGGAGGCACTGGGCCCGGAGGCTGCCAATCTCCCCGTGGTGCTCTTTCCCGACGGGACGAAGCTGCTTGAGAGTGTGCCCGCGGACGTCGCTCAGAAGGTAGGGTTGCGGACGCGCGCCCAAACTAGCTTCTACGATTTGGCGATCGTAGGTGGAGGACCGGCCGGTCTGGCCGCTGCCGTCTATGGCGCCTCGGAAGGTTTGCATACAGTGATGGTTGAGCGGGAAGCGCCCGGCGGCCAGGCTGGAATGAGCGCCCGCATTGAGAACTATCTTGGATTTCCAACCGGCCTCAGTGGCGGCGATCTGGCCCGGCGTGCCGTCGTACAAGCCCAACGTTTCGGGGTGGAAATCCTGTCGCCGCAGGAAGCTGTTGGCGTCAGAACAGAAGGATCTTACCGAATCATCAAGCTGGTGGATGGGAACGAGATCTCTTGTCACGCTCTGATGATTGCGACTGGGGTACAGTGGCGTCGACTCGATGCTCCTGGCATAGACAGGTTGCAGGGCGCGGGCATTTACTATGGTGGTGGCGCTACTGAAGCCCTGTCCTGCCAGGGCGAAATCGTGTATGTCGTGGGCGGCGCGAACTCAGCGGGTCAAGCAGCAATGAACTTCGCCAGATACGCAGAGCGTGTCGTCATATTGGTGCGCGGCGAGTCGCTTTCCAGCACCATGTCGCAATACTTGATCGAGCAGGTTCAAGAGACACCAAAGATTCAGCTCTGGACACATGCCAGCGTGGCCGAGGTGCATGGCGAAACCCACCTGGAAGAGATTTCGGTGCTTTGTTCCGATACCAATAAAGTTGAGCGTGTGCCGGCGAATGCGATGTTTATCTTTATTGGAGCCTTGCCGCGGACGGATTGGCTGGCGGATATCGTAGAACGGGACGAGCGCGGTTTCCTGTTGACTGGCCCTGATCTTATACGTGACGGGCAACGCCCGAAGGGATGGGCCGTCGACCGGGATCCATTCTTGCTCGAGACCAATGTTCCGGGCATCTTTGCCGTGGGCGACGTGCGACATGGATCCATAAAGCGTGTAGCTTCCGGAGTC
>MNDG01000149.1:20274-27990 GCA_001914815.1 Acidobacteriales bacterium 13_2_20CM_55_8 | reverse complement strand
GGGTCAGTACTGTTCACGGACTATCAGGGCGCTCTGATGCTCAGCTATTATTTCTGTCCGGCCAGGGTAGTTCCATTCGAACAGCCGCCGCCACCATTTCTCAAATCCGACTGCGGCAAATATAAAGTCGTCGCCTTTACTCAGACACTCTGGAGTTTTGACCCAGCAATTTTCGCCAACACGCTACGCGAGATGCAGCAGACGTACGGGATAGGATCAGATGCGACGGTCTGGTTATTCCAGGCTGGATGGATTGACGACAATGAAGACAAGTGGATCGCCGAACTGAGGCGGCGCGGCTGTCGCGAGCCACAGAATTTCGGCCCTAACATCCTAATTTGCCAAATGACGCTGTACTGACTAAATCGGCCCTTGGCATTTAGCATTTGGCCACGATGGGACCTTGCTGTCCCCTTGGTCTGCAGCCTCCGGAGCACATTCTCTAAAACGTCAATTTCGCTCCTAATTGGAATGCTCTCGGACCGCCCGATCCGAATATTCCACCAGCCGTCGAAACCGGTGTGCCGAATCTGGAGGAACGGGTTGGGTCAGTGCTATCGGGTACGAGGACGTTGAAAAAGCCGGAATAGTCGGCATTATTGACGCCCAGGATGTTGGCTTTGTTAAATAAGTTGAATGCTTCGGCCAGGGCTTGCAGGGTATAGCGCTCCGTCAGGTGGAACTCTTTGGACAGACGCAAGTCGAGCGAGTTGAAGGTGTCGTTGAATCGTGCGTTCGGAGAAACCAGAGGCAGTGATCCACCATTCGCATTGATATTCGCAATGGCCGCATTCAACTCGGCTCCTGTATGGAACTGACGGCCGCCCGCGTTGCGTCCCAACTCAGGGACGCGTGTATTTCCATTTGGACCGGAATACAGGATATCCATCGGAACTCCTGAACCATAAGTCCAGAGCGGAGACATTCGCACGCCGAAAGGCAGATCAAGCACTCCCTGAAGCACCAGCCGATGGCGCTGGTCGTTGGGCGTGGGACCGTACTCCCGATGCAGATCGGTGGGGTCCACAGGCGGATAGCCAAACGGGACCTGGTCGTAGTTGGCATAATTCAAGGCCTTCGAAAGTGTGTAAGCCCCGTGAAACTGCATGTGTTGTGCGAAGCGATGGTCGACTGTCAACCAGAGCGCGTCGTAATGCGTGTTGGCGCTAGATTGCAACGATGTGACCGTGACTGGACCGCCGGAGTCCGGGTTGAACACGGCACCCTGCGGCACGCCTAGGATGAAGTGTGTCCCCAGATTATGAATCCCATCGGCGCGCACAATCCAGTTCTTGGCAAACTCGTACTGAACACCCAGGTTGAACTGTTGCACCATGGGATTCTGCATGCGGTTATCGATGATGTTGATGCCCTCGGACGCGCCACCCGCTCCCGGAATGATGAAACCGGTGAATGGGTCGGAGAAAGTTGGGGCGCCGGGGACGAAATGCCCATTTGAATCCAGGTAATTGACACTGCCCAGGCGTACGTCGATGGGAAGAGCTCGGCCGTCTAGTCCGCGCTCCAGTGAGACGATCTCAAGCGTGATCCGATCGTAGTAAATCCCATAGCCGCCATGCAGACTGAGCTGGCCGCTTCTCGTGGCCCAGTCGAAATTGTTGGTGTCCTTGTGACGGTTGCCGTGCAGGAACGGGAGCAGGATCGGATTGACCTGATTGTAATGTCCGACATTATTTACGTCGGTGTCGAGCTCGTATCGGAGCCCCAGGTTTAAAGTGAACTGCGGATGCACCCGCCAGTCGTCCTGCACGTATGTAGCGAAGTGATTATTGTTGGCGTCCGGAATAATCAGGGGCACTGAGGGTTTGCCGCTGCGGATAGTTACGGCAAACAGGAGATCCTGGTCGTTGGTCACGCCGTCGTTGTTGTGATCGAAGTCGGCGAAATTCTGAATAAATTCAATCGCGCCGCCCTGGAATACTCCGAGATTGAAATCGGCGCCAATGTGCTGGACCTGGCCGCCGAAGCGAAGGTTATGCTGACCATGAGTCCAATCCACGCCGTCGTCCCACTGCAGCCGTTTCTGGCGTGTCTGCTGCGGAACGCGGTAGGAAGCTCCATCCGCGATGCTGGGAAAGTCGAGCTCAATCCCGGGCGCGACTGGGTTGGTTCGGTTGATAAAGTTGTTGAAGCTGAAGCTCGCCCGGTTGAGCAACGTGGGACTGAGCACGCGCGTCCACGAAGTTTGGAACGTCTGGAAATTGTTGCGGGCATCCTGCCTTTCCGACGCGGACCCGATGGGAGAGCCCGACGTGGTTGGTCACGCTGGTACGTTGAACGCCCGAGGCCACGTTTCGTGAAGTCACGTGAGCGCCAAGGACAACCGCTCCTTGCGGATCCGTGACGTCGCCATTCAGTACTGCGGTTTCCAACTCTTGCGCTCCGCTGACCACACTAAGGAGTAACAAACCGGACAAGATCGTGACTGCTACAACCATCGAGCAACGGATCGACGACACATGCACGGGAGTACTCCTTCGCCGAAATGTTGACCAGGGCCCAGATCGAAAATTTGGTTAATTATTTGCCGTTGGAAACCGCTTCCAGTTTGTCAATGACAATGGCACTCGAACCGCCTCGTTGAAAAACTTTCCCACTGGCTGCTACTTTCTGCCCGGCGTATGGCAGCAGTTTTTCATTCTGTCCGCTGGAAGGCGTGGTTTCGGCAATAGGCCAATAGATGGTTCCGTCGTCTGCGAGAATCACGAGCGGAGAGCCTGCTTTCGCACATGCCTCCGCGCAGTTCTTGCTTATCGGCTTACTGAGACCTTTCGTAAATGCACAGGCCGAGTCGAGAACATAGCCCTTCACTGTCACTGGTTTGCCGTCGCTCTTACCGAGAGCCAGAACAGCTAACAGCAATAGACACGGCAGCGTGAGTCTAGTGAATGCGTTACGGAATTTCATGTGGAGCCTCCAGATAATCTTGCCAAGATGGAGTCGAAAAAACTTCTGCAACACTTTTAGATATAAGAGAGGCCGCCCTTTTGGCGGCCTATCTTAGTTGTGGGTTTAACGCCTCAAGGCTGCGGGCCGGAGGGCGCCGCGGATGAGGACATGAAAATTGTCCACACCTTAATCCCGGCAATGGAGGGGCGCAATACTAGAAAAATACTAGAAGGTGATGAGCGTCTTAATTCCCTTAGCTTCGACACATTCGTACGAGCGGCCAGTCGCAAGATCCTTGTACTCTTCGGTCGGTCCACTGGGCCATCGGATCACCAGGCGATCGACACGATCCCGTTTACCCACCCCGAAGGTGACGGGAAGTTCCGATTGTGACAAGTAACTGGATCCGCCCTTGACCAGGCGCGATTGACTCGTGCCTCCGTGAAAGATTCGCACTGAGGCGCCGATCGCATCGCGATTTGATTTTTTTCCCACCAGCCGGACTCTTACGCTCCTGGTCCCGGCAACTTGATCGTTGCGAAACAAGAATGCAGGGCCATTATTGGTAGTCATTAGAATATCGAGATCGCCATCGCCATCGAAATCGCCATAGGCCAGACCTCGCCCCACCTTGGGCTGGACGAATTCGCTGCCGATCTCTGAGGCAATGTCTCGAAAAACTCCCTTGCTGTTGTTTAGAAACAGCTGCGGCGACTGCGCGTAGCCGATGTTACGGACATTCCGCACGGTATCGTCGATGTGTCCGTTCACCGATACCAGGTCAAGCGATCCGTCCAGATCGGCATCGAGAAACACGCACCCGAAACCTAACTTGTCTTTCGATGGTAGTCCCACTCCGCTCTGCGCAGCCACGTCCGCATAAGTTCCGGTCGCAGAAGGTCGATAGAGGCCGATCATTTCGTTATCAAAATTCGTGATTGCCACACCTGCGGTACCTGAGTTATCGAAGTCGGCGACGTCGACTCCCATGCCGGCTCGGGCTTTTCCCTCAGCGCTGAAGGCGATGCCGGCATCGACGGCAACATCTTTAAACGTTCCGTTATGCAGGTTCCGGTATAGCTTGTTCGGCTGCGTGTCATTAGCGACCAGCAGGTCAGGCCAGCCGTCCTGATCGTAGTCAAGCATTGCCACACCCAGCGATTTCGAACTGCTGTCAAAAATTCCGCTGGTCGCGGTGACGTCTTCGAACGTTCCATTCCCACGATTGTGAAAAAGCCAGCAAGTCTCGCCCCGATATGCCTCGGGCGTGCAATAAGATTTATGCTTCCCATCGAGACTACAGAACACGTCATGTTCGGCAGACCACTTCACGTAGTTGCAGATGAAAAGATCGAGCAACCCATCGCGATCGAAATCGAACCACAATGCTGACGTGCTGAAGCCTGACCGTCCGCCTAGCCCGCTGGCCTTCGTGACATCCACGAAAGTTCCCTTGCCCGTATTTTTGAACAAACGGTTCTGTCCAACGCAGGTAATAAGAATGTCGGGATAACCATCATTGTTGTAGTCTCCGACGGCAACTCCCATTCCGTACATCTCAATATCAAGGCCGGCACGGCGAGTTACATCCGAGAACCTGCCATTACGATTATTGCGGTACAGGCGAAGTGTGCTGCGTTGACGCTTGTGTCCGGGCCAGTCCATTCCGTTGAGCAACAGAATGTCCTGCCAGCCGTCGCGGTCATAGTCGAGGAAGGCACATCCCGCGCCCAGTGTTTCGGGGAGAAGTTTGCCGCCATAGGCTCCGCTGTTGTGACGGAATTGCAGGCCGGCACGAGCAGTTACGTCGACCAGCTTGAAGCCGGGATTGGGAGTCTGTGAAAATGCTTTGAGCGAGCCCAGACCGGAAGTCGCCGCCAGCCCAGCCAGTCCCTGGAGAAAAGAGCGGCGGTTCACGGAAGATTTACCAGATGTTGGCGCGATGGACAGCAACCGTATTAGCGCTGAGCTTGAGCTGGGCGGCAATTTCCTTATTGGACTTTCCGTCTACGATTAGTTGCAGGATTTCCAACTCGCGGGTGGTGAGTCCGTAATCGCGCTCACCCTTCAAACCGGCGGGCTGTGAAAGCTGGGGATCAAGGACGACCTCGCCCGCCACGACTTTGCGAATCGCCGTTCCCAACTCCAGATCGATAGCGTTCTTCAGCATGTATCCACGCGCGCCGGCGTCGAGCGCCTGGCGTACCAAAGTCTCTTCCGGGTGCATGCTGAGCATCAGAATGATGGTGTCAGGTAATCTTTCAAGAATTCGGCGAGTGGCGTCGAGGCCACTCATGCCAGGCAGCGCACAATCCATCAGGATCACACGGGGGCGAAGCTTCTCGGATAGGCGAATGGCCTCTTCGCCATCGCCTGCCTCTCCGGCGACCGCGATGTCGGGCTCGTCTTCGAGCATGCGACGAAACCCGCGCCGCACCAGGCTGTGGTCGTCCACCAGTAAGACTGAAATCTTATTCGGCATGCGTGTCCGATTTCTCTCTTGGAATCTTCAAACGCACCAGCGAGCCACCTGAATGCGGTTTCAAGAACTCGATAGTACCGCCCAGCAATTCTGCACGCTCGCGCATCGCAACCAGCCCAATGCCCTGTTTGACAGCCTGAAGTTCGAATCCCGAACCGTGATCTTCCACTTCGAGCTGCAAACTTTCCGGCATGAATTGCAAGCGAACCCAGGCTTCACGAGCTCCCGAATGCCGCGTGACGTTATTCAGTGCTTCCTGCAAAACGCGATAGACATGAATGGCGGCGTGTCCATCCACAAAAAAAGGTGTTCCCGATTTCTCATAGGATATGTCAATACCGGCTTGCCTTTCCACCGTGGGGATATACCAGTCGAGAGTACTCTCCAGCCCGGACTCATCAAGCATTACGGGATGCAGCGCCTGCGAAAGACTGCGGACATTATCCAGCGTGGTCTGGGCGATTTCGCAGACTTCGCGCAATTCGGCGCGGAGTGGCGAGCCTTCAGGCGCATGATTACCCGCCCGGCCCAGCATGGCGCCCACTGCGGTCAGGATTTGTCCGAACTCATCGTGCAGCTCCCGCGAAATGTAACGTAAGGTCGATTCCTGTGTGGAAATCAGTTTCTGAGCCAACTCGCTGCGTTGTTCGGATAGCGCGGCGAGTTGAGCGAACAAGTGACGGTTGGAACGAATCAGATAGAGGCTGGTGAGCACAATCGCGATCAGGGTGGCGCCAAGAAACAAGTAGACCTGCCGTCCGACACGATCATAAATCTGCCTGATCCGCAGCGCCGCCTGTTCTTCGCTCTCGTTGTTCTGGACAAGCAGGCGGGCAACCGCTGTGTTCAATGCCGCCTGCCGGGCTTGCAACGAAAGACGTATCTGAGCCCGCGCTTCTTTTTCTTTGCCGTCGCGAGCGAGCGCAAAGGTGCGATCGGCTGCATCCCAAAACTGCGCCACCGAGTCGGTCAGATACTGTCTCTGCTCGGGAGTGCGGGTGGTGACTGCGACTTTTTCCTCGAGGCGCAGCGCGTCGTTTAAATCGGCTCGAACCCGTTGGAATTGTGCCGACCAGGCCGTGAGGGGATACGGCTCGTCGGCATCCAGCATGTCACGCATCGCAAGACCCAACGAATTTAAATCATTCTGGATTCGCAGTAGCTGAAGGGAGTCTTTACGATTGCGATCCACCAGATTGTTTTGCAGTTCTCGCAACCCCGAGATTTGGAAGGTGATGTAACCGGAATAGGCGACCACGGCGGCCAGCGTGATAATCAGCCCCAGGATCAGACCTGGAGTTGGAGACCGCCCCGGCGCAAGCGAGCGCAACACGCCCCCGAGCATACAATGCAAGGGGATTAAGTTCCACTGCGGTGGTTCCTGGTCCCAACTTCGCGTCGAGCAATTCGCCCGAAAGACTCCCTGTCCTTTACTCCTATGCAAATCAGCTCTCACCATTTATGCTTGCTATTGTGAAACGCGACGAAAAACGCATGAAGCGCGACTTTTCCTCGCTGACGTGCCAAGAGGCTTTGCACGTCGCGATTTTCATTGAGGAACGCAACGCGGAAATCTATTATCAATTTGCGGAAATGTTCGCAGGATTCCGCGAAGCCGAATCGCTTGAGATCGCTGCCACTTTTTGGGATATGGCCGCCGAGGAGCGCCAGCATGGCACGCTGCTTCAAAAGCGATATTTCGACCGCTACGGCACACGTCCGTGTGCTGTGACGGAAGACGACGTCAACGATTTCATCGAACTGCCGCGATTGGAAAATGGAGAGCTCTTTACCTTCAGCCGCCTGAAGGTCGGACGTTCGCCACGGGAAATGGCACTCGAAATTGCAATTGCGGCCGAGCAAAACGCCGCCCGCTACTACACTCGACTCAGTGAGATCACGAAAGAAGCGGAACTACGTGAACTGTACCGCGAGTTGATGACCTTCGAAGCCAGCCACAGCGACGGGCTGGAGAAGAAACTCGCCGAGACTCGGCGAACCTCCGGCGGTACCAAACTGGCCTGAAGGGGCGATTCCGCGAAATATAGCAGTGCCGTCTGTGTTCGCACTTTGTGCGTACCATAAAATCTGTCTACCTATCTCATAGATGGCCTGTGCAGCAGTTGGTGAAATGGCGAGTTGGTGTTGAAAAACTCGGTTCGAAGACGCGTTTTCCCTCAGGGGAGTTTCTTCCGATTCGTGTGTTTTCTTTTGGTAGTGATTGGTTACGCGCTTGCCATCGCTGGTTGCGCTCTCATGTTGAGGAACCGCACCAGTCGTTTCAGGTTCTGTGCCACAGCAGCTAGGTAGAACTGCTCACGCAC
>MNDG01000149.1:0-20267 GCA_001914815.1 Acidobacteriales bacterium 13_2_20CM_55_8 | reverse complement strand
TGAAATCGGTGTTTCCAGGCTCATCGCCAATCACCCGTCCTTCTCTTCTTCAAAAGCACATCCAAAGTAAGGGCCCTTCCCTCCACCGGCATTACCCGGCTTCTTCGGTACCTCTGACCCTTTCCGACACCCAGACGAGCCATCGTCCTTTCCGACGATGTTGGAGGCGCGACCTCCACTCGTCCCGGGCTTCCCCCAATTACCCAGACCGCCTTCTCTGCATGCCGTGCTCAATACCCCGGTGGACTGGATCAGGTGCAAGTGTTGGTTTCTTCCCTGTCCATGCGCAGCCTTCCCCGTCTCATAGGCGGGTCGGCGTCCACGACTATACTTTCGAGGCCTGCTCAAGCTTCACTCGCGTTACGGCCTGCAAAGTTGCTCGCCCACCATCCGTGGGCTTTGTCACGAGGCTTCATTGCAGCCGGTTTCCCAGCTTCAATGCTCGTTAGCTACCAGACCTAACCAACATCTGTCTGGGCGGGTCCTTCCCCCGGCTGGTGATCTGCGCCGTTGGGGCGCACTATGAGATAGCTTCTAATCTCGCTTCTCTGGAGCAGTCCCCATATCTTGCGGAAAAGACTTGAATGACACCTCACGGGACTTGGCCAAAGTTTTTTTGTTCGCATCGGTGGTGTATTGCACGAGGGTTCCTTTCAGGACGTAGTAAGCCTCATCGCCCAAGTTCTTTCCTTCCCCACGCTCGACCGTACCTTTGAACTCATACCAAACGCCGTGCACGGTGTCGGTTGTGAAGCTGAGTTTCTTACCATCGAGCTTAGCCTTTTTGAAGAACTGATCCAGGAAAGCTCCGCGATCGCTCTCCAGGTCGCCATAACGAGACACGAATCCGGTCAACCGTCCGGCGTCTTCGACCGTCACCTGGACGAATTCACCATCCCGTAAAAAGGCATACATCCCGGAGTAATCTTCGGCGGGCTTCTTGGGAACTGGTGACTGTTGAGCGGTGTTTTGGCCAGACAAAAACGAACTCAGCAGCAAAAATATTGCGGACGCTTTCACTAGATTCGTCATGCATTCCCGCCGCATGGATTTCCCCCGCCTCTGAATCACACTGGTGAACTCTCGAAACTCTATTAAAGCATGGAAGGTCGCTAACTTTGAACTCATGAACCTGTCGCGGACGAGACGCAGCTATAATGAATTCTTTGTTGCTGGTTGTGGCGTATTGCATGAAACAGGACTCAGGGCCGGTGGAACCCGTGCTGGATAGGACAGGAAATGTTCCGCCTGAACCCAGGTTTGTGGTCGATTTGGAGCCTTGGATGGGAGTATTTCTTCGCAATCTCAGGGATTTGTTTCGCGCGCCGCAACCCGGATTAGAACTCTCGTCGCCACCCGCGGCTTTCTGGGAAGATGTCTTCGTTGCGCCGCATCTGCCCTGGCGCCGGTTCCTGGAATCTGCTATCTATCACGCCGCGATCATTGCTGCTTTGTCGGGAGCAGCCCAATTCTGGCCTCAATCGCACATTAACGATCGCGCGACCTTCAGCAGCAAAGATGTCATCTACTACTCGGCCTCCGAATATCTGCCGTCGCTGGACACTCGCCGAATTCATATTTCACTTCCTAAACGAGGGGCGCCCGAACATGCGCCGCAAACAATTATTTCTGTCCCATCGGAGCCGGACAATCGTACTCAGACCATTGTCGTTCCTCCCAAGCTCAAGTTAGACCGCGAAGTAGCTATGCCCAACATCGTGGCGTGGCCACAGAATCAACTGACAATACCCATGGCTGCGACGGCACGTCCCGCGTCTGATGTGACGCTGCCCGCTCTGCCAACATCTGTCGTTGCGCCTGCACCGCGTCTGACCGCAACAGTGACGCAGTCCCCTTCATTGACGCAGGCCGTGATCGCACCTCCTCCCGTCGTGCAAGCAGCGTTAATCCAGAGATTGGGTGATATCAATATAGGGCGCGCGCAGGTAGTCTCGCCCGCCCCGGAACTGCGGGTGACGGAGCAACGCACGTTGGCAAGGGATCCAGCCGCATCTGGACCAGCGGTCGTGCCACCCCCACCTTCTCTTGAAGCAACCGGGACAACTAGCGGTGGACGGCTCATCTCGCTTGGCATTCATCCAGTCACGCCCACGGCGCCGTTAGACACGCCGCCCGGCAATCGATCTGGCATTTTCGCTGCGTCCCCTCTGGGTAAGAGCGGCGCACCTGGAACCCCAGACATCCCTGCGAGCGATGACCATGCCTCCGGCAATGGAACTGGAAAGGCTGCCGGCATTGACTCCAACAATATTCCTCCGGGACTATTCGTCGGCTCTTCTCCAAAGTCAGCGAACAGCTCCCCCGCGCCTGGTGCTCAGAGTGGCACAACGAACGGCACTGCCTCGCATGCATTGTCTGACGACTCTCGGTTAATGGCGAAGGCTACACCTCCGAGAGTCACCGCGGTCCCGCAGCCTTTGACTTCGGGGTCTTCTGCTCACTATCCCACCGAACTGGAAAAAAAAGTTTTTGGGGATCGCAAGTTCTATTCCATGACGCTGAATATGCCCAACCTAAATTCGGCGGGGGGAAGCTGGGTCATTCGTTTTGCCGAACTGAAAGAGGATAGCGCGCACGGCGATCTGGTTGCACCACTGGCGACCCGGAAAGTCGATCCTGGATACCCGGCGGAACTGATGCGGCGCAACGTGCAGGGCACGGTGACTCTTTACGCTGTGATCCGCAGCGACGGATCTGTGGGTGAGGTACGTGTGCTGCGCGGGATCGACGAGCGTCTGGACGAATACGCCCGAGCCGCACTTTCCCACTGGCACTTCAGTCCTGCGATGAAGAATGGTTATGCAGTGGACCTGGAAGCACTGGTCCTGATTCCATTCCGCGCCATTCGCCAATAAAAGATGAGGCTACTTGCCCGCTGCGGCTTTGCCTTCGATGGCCGCATAAATGGCGGGATTGGCACAGACTTCGTAATACCGGCGATCAGTCCATCGCTGCAGAGAGAAGTTGGTCAGATCTATCTCCGCGATCCGGCTTCCACGCACCACAATCTTGCGAAAAATATCATTGCCCACCGGCACCAGGGCGCTGTAGAGAAGATAATCTTCAGTACCCCACAATTGCGGCAAATCGAGCCGACAGGGTTCGATCGAAATCTCCTGCTGAAGCCTGCGGAATGCGGCTTCACTGATGCGAATGCCATTTACGTTGTAGGGCAGAATAAAGTCATCCACGTTCTCCGCGGCCTCTGCATCGCTGACCGTTTGAAACGCATAAACGTTGAACGGGCTCTCCATGCGCTCGATCGGGGTCCGAACGCGCTTCTTGCAGGAAGAGAGGCGGTCACTCTCATTCAGCGCATCAGAGATCATGATGCGCTGCTCGCCGTCCATCAGATACATAGGCGCGGAATCCTGGAATGAAATTCCTATTCCCAACTCCAGCGTTGGAAGACCGGCTCGTCCCAACAACTGGTTGTAGCCGCGCACGATTTCAATAATTTCTCGTGCCAACACGCAGGCTCGGCTCACACTCAGACCCGCTTCACCTTCGCGCTCCAGCAAGGCGAGGATGATGGCATCGCCTTCCAGGAAAACTTTGCGGGCGCCATACTTGGCCCACAATTTGTTTACCGGGTCGTAGAAATTGAGGCTGAAATAAGAAGCCGGATTCATTCCACGCTCCAGCAGCGACCGCGTCAGCCGTGACGAGTCACGCACGTCGGCTTTGAGCACGACGTGACGCAGGACTTTTTCTTCAGCTTGTTTCTGTTCCTGCGGCAAGAAAAATTCATATAACGTGCCGTTCATGGCGGAGAGTTCCCGCAATTTGTCATTGCCAATCAGGTTGACGCTGTCCAAACTTCCATTCAATGCTTCCAGCCGCCTCAAGTCGCGGTGGTAGCGCATAAAATCCCGCAGAAAGCGTCCCGCTATCTTGGCCCGTTCACCTCCGCGACAATTTGATACCCGAGCTGTCGCGGCATTCAGGCTGTCGGTTGAAAGTTTGCCGTGTTCCTGAATCAGCTTCTCAACGCGCACACGTTCCTCCCGCGAGATCAGGCTATGTTTCAGTTGTTGTGCATTAATGCGCGGTGAATATTCGGCAAGCAGCGGCACTACTTCGTACGAGGCCACGACATAATCCATTAAATTCTCGTGTTGCAGCAGTTCCACCCACAATCCCAGTCGCGTTTTCTGGGCACGCACATTTTGCGTGGAATCGTCGGGACCGCCTGCCCCAACCAGTTCCTCAGCGTTTTCCGGAACGTTAAGCCAACTGTCCAGTACGGTTTCCTGGTCGATACCAGGCCCGGTGGCAAAAGACTGCAGGAACTTGCAGGCGACCTGTCGCACATTGGAAAAGCGATCAGGATCGCGATCGAAGTTCCCCAGTAGAACGTAATGCTCGGCATTGAGGTAGGTATCGCGGCCGTCTTCTGTGAACATCAACGGATTCAGCAACAGCTTATAGGCTGCTTCGCCACGATTTCCAAAAAGCGAACGCCTCATTTTCGCCAGCGTTTCTTTATCCATTTCCCGCATGGTGCGGAATAATTCCTGGCCGGTCTTGCGCAACACAATTCTTTTTGCCACTTGGAAGGTGGCAACCCGGTCCCGATGCTCCATTGCTTTGCCCTGGCGCACCCCTTCATAGTTCTTAAGCATCATGCGACAGCGCTCGAGCACCTGTGCAAACTGCCCGTTCAGTTCGATTCGCAGGAACTTGATTAAGGCCACTCGGGCCAGCATGTCAACTGCGAGGTTCTCGGCTGCCTTAGCCCGGTTTAGAGCTGCCACGTGAATTTCGGCCAACAGCGGTTTCAGTTCTGAGTGGCCGGTCCTCACTCGTGCCTTCTGAGCTCGCAGGGTTCCTGTAAAGAGATTCGGCTGTGCGACATCTGGCGTATCCACCCCAAGCAATCCGTCCACGTTGCCAAAACGTACGATGAGACGCGCAATGTGTAGTCTGGCCTGCTCCACGAAGCGTGGACTCAAGTGAACATCGTGCCGCAGATTATCGATGCCGAGTTGAAGTCCTTCGAGCGACAGCGAGGGTGTGTAGCGGGCTAACTGGGGAGGCTCCGCTTCCTGGGAGGTTTGTCCGAGCTTGAAGACGGGGATGCGTGGCATTGTGGGGCGTCTCTCCGCGTTACGGCTGCCAGGGTCTGAATCGCACGGAAATCAGGATTGAAGCTCGTCACACCGATCCGCGATCACAAACCTCAAATTCGTGAAGGCTGCCATCTGCTCCTTGGAAAACGCTGATTCCCCTAGTTGTTCGCAGCCTATCACGGGGTATGCGACTCGCCAACATTACGCAAGTTACGCTGTAAATGCTTGAATGTGTGGAGCTTATGCAAAGGAGCGAGCTGAAAAAGAGATCGGCGGTGAGATTCTAGAAAATGCGCTCGCGGTACCCATGAATACAAGGGCGTAAATCAGAGAGGCATCCCGCGGATTCGCGAGAAGGCACAAATACATAGTCAGGGTCGGGTATCCAACGGGTGCTTAACCTTCTCGAAAAACTCGTTTTGAATCTTCAAACTTTCCTGATCAGCCTTGACCGCACGTATGGAGTTCACAATTGCTTCCTGCCACACCTTCATTTTGAAATCGCCTAACTCACGCGTTGCCGCGGACCCTTCACCGGCATAGTGATTGGGAAAGCGCGCATACCACCAGATTCCAGTGTAGAGGTAAGGAGGAAGCTTCAGCCGCGCCTGGTCGGCTCCGGACTCACTCTTGGCACGATCCAGGTGTACGAGGTCGGGATGGGACACCATGGTATTGGCTGTTTCTTGCTCACCCGCGTGCATGTCGATGGAGGTCTTCTTGGCCGGTCCTCCCGGGGGCGATTCCACGAATCCTAAAACATAGACCACATAGTCATGGGGTTTCTGTAATTGACTCTGGGCAAAAAAAGGCAGCAGGTGCTCGTTGCCGCCATGGCCGTTGACAATGATGACCTTCTTGCAACCATTGCGCGCCATCTCGTCAGTGGTTTCCTGCAACAGCGCCAACTGCAATTGCGAGCTGTAGGCCACGGTTCCCGGTTCGTGCTGCGCCTCAAAGATCTGCCCAAAGAAATATTCAGGAAAGACTACGGCATATTCCTGCTGGGCAGCTTGCAGTGACACATAACGCACATTTAGGAGATCGGTGCCGAGCGGCAGGTGTGGTCCGTGCTTTTCCAGAATGCCAAAGGGCAAGAGGCAGGTGCCTTGCGATTGCTGGATGGCATTGCGGAAGTCACTCGCGGTCAATTCCTCCCAGTGCACGGACAGCTTTGCCTGGGGCCAGCAAACCAAAGATAAGAGCAACATTAGAGGTAGGATCAACACTTTGCGCATGAAAGTTCCCCGAAGGCGCGCATTTTAGCACCCCCTGCCGCCCTAGAAACCTGCCAGAGCAATAAAAAACGGAAACCAGCAAGTTACTCCCGTCATCATGCACGATCACCAATGTAAGGATATGATCGCGCAATCGGGGCAGATATGAAAAAGCTCAATTTCCTGGTTTCGCTCACCACCAACGACAACGACTACCAGATGGAACAGGCAGCCGACACTGAAGCTGCCGCTCGCCGGCTGGGTGTGGACGCGCAAATCATCTATGCCGACAACGACGCCATCACGCAAAGTCAGCAATTGCTGAAGGTCATTCAGTCTCGTTCGGATTCACACCCCGATGCCATCATTTTTGAACCTGTAGGCGGGACCGCTCTGCCTCAGGTAGCCCGCGCTGCTGCCGCCGGGGGTATCGGATGGGTAATATTGAACCGCGATGTCGAATATATGTCGGAACTACGCCGTACACATCGCGTTCCCATCTTTGGTGTCACCTCAGATCACGAGGAAATCGGCCGCATTCAAGGCCGTCAATTTGCAGCATTACTGCCTAAGGGTGGATCTGTCTTATACATTCAAGGCCCCTCAGAAAGCCTCGCTGCCAAACAACGAACCACGGGCATGTACGAAACCAAGCCCGCCGACGTGCAAGTCAAAATTATGAAGGGACAATGGACCGAGGACAGTTCCTATCGTGCTGTCAGTTCCTGGCTGCGCCTGTCCACGTCACAGCAAGCTCATATTGACCTGATTGCGGCCCAGGACGACGCCATGGCGCTGGGCGCGCGAAAAGCATTCCAGGATCTGCCCGATACCGCGGCCCGGGATCGCTGGTTAAGCATTCCTTATACCGGGTGCGACGGTCTGCCCAAGACCGGGCAAGCCTGGGTTAAAAGAGGTTTGCTCGCCGCCAGTGTTTTCGTGCCCCCGAACGTCGGACGCGCCATGGAGATGCTGGTGCATGCAGTGAACACTGGAACCATGCCGCCAGAGCGCACGTTAACCGTTCCGGTATCTTTTCCGTCACTTGAGGCACTGGCCTCGGCACGCGCGGAAAAGGCCCGGGTGATGTCAATTTAGATATATCTGAGAGACATCAGAGGGGTTAGGGCGCTTCAATCAACTCCATTTTCCCGTCCCTGGTACGGTGCAAGATCATCAGCTTGCCCTTAGGATCGCGAAACACAAAGACATCACGGTCGCGGAAGTGCGCTTCCTTAATAGCTTCCTCCAGGGTCATGGGATGCATGGCCACGGCATCATTAGAGCGAACCAGGTGAACTTCTGTGCTTTTCGCCACCGACGGAAACTTGTGCACTATCATGGGCAGCGCTGTGGTTTCGGAAAGTCCGACCGCGACTTGCACATTCTCTTGCGGGGATCCGCCGTTCCATTTTTGCTGACTGTTCTTGTGGTTATGACGTTTCCGAGTACGCCAGCGCGTCTTGTATTTAACTGCTTGTTTTTCCAGGTGCTCGAGCGCTTCATTCACCGCGGCAATCATATCCCCGGCTTGGGCCAATCCGACCAGCGGCCCGTTGCGCGGGCTGATCGTGATCTCAGCCTTGTGCCGATGCTTCTCCACGGCGAGAACCACCTTGGTCTCGAATTTGTCGCCTAGAATCTTGCGGAGTTTTGCCAGGCCGGTTTCGACTGACTTGCGGATGACGGGAGTAATTTCATAGTGCCTGCCCGTGTATTCCACGTTCATGAGCGCCCTCCTGGAATCTTGCCTCGTATGCCTGGGCACCACATTTGGAACAAGGTCACAATGAGGTTAGAATATAGAAGTTATTATTTCTGATTTCTAACTTTCGCATTCCCTTTATTTCTTCACTCTGCGCTGGTGAGTGCTCGGGATGCGCATGTCTTCCCGGTACTTCGCAACCGTCCGGCGAGTGACCTGGATACCCTGCGACTGAAGGATGCGGGTGATCTGCTCGTCGGTCAACGGGCGGGCGGGATCTTCCTCCTCGATGAGCTTTTTGACCCGGCGCTTCAGGATAAGCAAAGAAGTGTTGCCACCCTGGGGGCCGTTCACGCTTTCACTGAAGAAGTATCGCAATTCAAATACCCCCTGAGGAGTGTGGGCGTATTTGTTGGCTACCGCTCGGCTGACGGTGGACGGGTGGACGCCGATTTCTTCGGCGACCTCCTTAATCATCATGGGTTTTAACTGATCGATGCCTTTTTCCAGGAAGTCAGGTTGGCGGTTTACGATGGCATAGCACACTTTCAAAATCGTCTGCTTGCGCTGCTCAATGTTCTTGATGAGCTGGATGGCACTCTTGTAGCGCTCTTTCACATAGTTGCGCGTGTCTTTGTCCTGAGTGTCGCGGCTGAGCAGCCGTTTGTAAGCTGGATTCAGACGTAGTTGGGGAACGTCATCCTCGTTCATCATGACCAGCCATTCGTCCCCATGTTTCACGAAAGCTACGTCAGGCTCGATCAGTCGAGGCTGAACCTTGTTGTAGCGCAGGCCGGGCCGGGGATCGAGCGTCCTGATGTACTCGAGCGCCTGCTGTACTGCTTCGATCGGACGGGAGATTGCCTTAGCTATTTCCTTGTACTGCTTATTCTGCAAGGCACGAAGATGTTGGTCCACAATCGGAATCGCGTCCGAGAGCACCTGGGTAGTGGCTTCCCCGTTGCCGTTCTTGCTCACCGCAAGTTGTTGCTGGTGATAACGCAGTTGACAAAGCAGGCACTCGCGTAAACCGCGGCAAGCCACTCCGGGAGGATCCATCTGGCGCACCAGTTCCAGCGCCTCATGAAGATCGTCGAGGCTGAAGTTGGAACGGTAGAGCGGCCGCGAAACCGGATTCGATTCGGGCGCCGGCGCAACAAAAGGGTTGCCGGCTTCCAAAGCGGGCGCAAAGGCAGTTGCTGCCGCGCTAGCGGCATTTTCAAGAGTGTGGTTGTTTAGAGCCTGATTTTCTGACTCCCGAGATTCTAAGTCCGAGTTTTCTGAATCCTGAGTTTCTGAATCCTGCGTTTCTAAACTCGGGACCTCGTTTCCATTCCAGCCGGAAGGGGTCTGCGTATAACTATCCGGTTCCTCGATTGCCGCAGCCAGTCCCAAAGCTGCAGCTTCTTTAACTACCTTCTCAGCAATAGTCGCGTCCACTTCGGGCGCAGAGGGCGGTGCAACGCCCATCAACTCGTCGTCGCTGGCAATGAGGTATCCGTCTTCGCTGAGATTGCCGATTATCAGCTCGGCAGCCTCGCGGACGGCGGGACGCGTCGGTATCGCGCCCAGTTGCCACGTGAGATGGTCGGTGAGATTCCCTGGCTTGGATAGAAAGTTCTCGAACGACGGCCGCTCGATTTCTTCCATCTCGCCTGGACTGCGGTAGCCCGGATCGAGGTATTCCTGGAAAAACGAACCGAAATCGATTTCTTCGAAAGGATCTTTCTTCTCGACGGCGGTTACCGTGTTTTCCTCGGGGGCTGGACGGTCGCGATCTTCCTGGCGACGCCCCAGTTCATCAATCAGAGGAACGGAATCTTCCAGTTCCTCTAACACCGGGTTCTCCACCATCTCGGCGGTGATCATGTCTCGCAGCTCTAATTTGTTGAGGGCGAGAACACTGACCATCTGTACCAGACCAGGGGTCAGGATCTGTCTCTGCGAGACTTTCAGATGCAACTTGGGTTGCAATAAGACCATGCTTAGTCGTTCGTCCTTAGTCGTTGGTCCTTGGCATCTATTGAGTTAGTCGTTTTTGATGTTGCCACGACCAACGACCAAGGACCGCCGACTGATTTCACACTAGCGAGAAACTCTGGCCCAGATATACGCGCCGCACTTCGGGATCGCTTCCCAACTGCTCTGGCGTTCCCTGGCGGAAGATTCTTCCTACATTAATGATGTAGGCGCGATCCGTGACCGAAAGTGTCTCCCGAACATTGTGATCGGTGATGAGTACCCCAATTCCGGCCGCCTTCAAATCGCTGATAATCTTCTGCAAGTCCAGCACAGCAATCGGGTCGATCCCGGAAAACGGCTCATCCAGCAAAATAAATGTCGGATTGATGCATAAGGCGCGCGCGATTTCCACCCTTCGCCGCTCGCCTCCGGACAGAGCGTACCCGCGATTCAGCCGGATATGCTCCAGTCCTAACTGATCGATCAGCTTCTCCATCCTCTCCCGGCGTTCATGCCAGGAGATAGGCTGCGCTTCCAGTACCGCGAGAATATTTTCCTCAACGGTCAGCTTGCGAAAAACAGAAGCTTCCTGTGGGAGGTAACTGATCCCATATTGGCGCGCCCGCAAGTACATGGGCACGTCAGTGATATCTTCGTCGTCGATTAACACCCGGCCTGTGTCAGGGGGTATCAGGCCCACAATGGTGTAGAAGGTAGTGGTCTTGCCGGCGCCGTTAGGTCCAAGCAAACCAACAACTTCGCCCTGTTCTACGCGAAGGCTAACTCCATTTACAACCCGGCGACCACGATACGACTTGCCGATTTCGTCCGTGGCCAGAGTACGCATTTATCGTGCCACTCGCGTCTGGGTGACGGTGGGGGATGAATTGCTTCCTTCCACCAGAACCCTATCATCGCGTATGAAGAAAGTCAACGAAACCCCGGTAATCTTGCCATGTTCGGCATCAAAAATGCTAGGCGGTCCGCCTGTCAGCACAAACTTGTCCTCAGCCGAAGTGTAGACGAGCTGCTGCCCTGTGGCCCGACGAGTAGGCTGGGTGACCACAACCTGGCCTTGAGCCACAACCTTTTCTACTTTCCCCGCTGAAGGCGCTGATTGAGTGGCTGCCGCCTGTCCACGGGCTTGTAAAAAGACATCCATCTGGCTCGCGCTAAGCGTTAGGTCTGCGCCCTTGGCAAGCACGCCTCCGTCGAAATGAGCCTTACGATCACTATCGGCATAAACAAGGTGGGCTGAAGTGATCGTCAAGGGAGTCGACTTCCCACTTCTGTCGGTTTGAACGAGCACAGTGGAAACTTTTTGAGCATTAGGTCCGCGAGCAATAACCGATCGGCTATCGCGATCAAACTCAATGGTCGGCGCTTGAACCACGTTGGCCTCCTGCCAGAGACGCGCATTGCCAATGTACACGGCGACTGCCGGAGAGCGATGTGCTGTCATCGATTGCGAAGTCACGTGAATCGGAGATGAAGACGCCAGGAGCGCACCGTTCGGTTGTGCCTTGAGTTCGCTATAAGTGCTCTTGACGTTGCCCTCAGCAAAGGCATCACCCGTGGAACGGTTCAGCCGCATGGTGTTGGCCGTAATGGTCATTCCGCCTTCCACGACGCGCGGCGATGCGGTAAGTGTGAGCATCTGATCGGCAGGCGTGTAACGGGCACGATCAGCCCAAGCCTTGCGCTCGCCGTCTACGTAAGCAACGGCTCCCTGCTGCACGATCGAATCAACACTGCCATTGGCGCCCAAGCTCACGTCCACCGTATTACTGCTGCTGACCCTGTCTGGCTGCCCCGGATTGCTGGTCGTAATGCGCGCATCGGGCGCACCGTGCACGGATGCGAGCCGGCCACGATTCCTGAATCGTGCCTGAAAGCTGCCCGCGGTAACGATGGTCTGTGGATTCGTCCCGCCCCCGGTGGGTCGCAAGGCTATCTGCGCCGGGCCGGAAGTCTGAGCGTCGCGCAAGTAACGCCCGCTTGCCAGAAAAAAATCGATGGCCCCTGCGGCGACTTCGAGATCTTGCGCGGGCGAGGACGGCTTGTTTGATTCTTGATGCTGCACCAGCTTTACATTTCCTTCTGTATGCACGGTTTTTAACAGATTCTTGCCCAAGAAATTCATGACTACGCGCCCGGCAGTCCCCTGCATAGGCTGCACTCCTGCCCTCTCCAGTTGAACGTCGCCGGAAAGTACAGCCATCTGTAGGCTATCGCGTTGCGCAGCCATCTTTATGTCTAGTTGTGCGGCACGAACGTGGGTTAATGGCGCGGTCTCCGATTCCATGCGGACATTGCCAGTGGCAAGAACACGGTCAAGCGTGTTATCGGGACGAAGAAAGAGTGCCCCCCTGTCTGCATCCAATTCTCTCGCGGCGCTTTGCGCATGCGGACGTTCGAGCACAACCTGCCTCGGATCCTTCGTGATGGTTCCGTGGACAGCCGTCAACCTTGCAGGGTTTGGGCCATTGAAAATCACATTCACCTGCGACTGCAGCGTGAGCAGGTTGTCCTTGCCGGAATAGTGCACCCCTACGGCGGACCCATTGGCCTGCGGAATGCTGAACTCCACCCGCTCCTTTGTATACGCGTTCCCGGTTTTCTGATTGAAGATCAGGCCGCTGGTCTTCAGGTGAATGGGATTCTTCAATTCCTTGGGGGGCGCTTGGTCGGGTTTGAGCAAACCTTCCGGATTCGCTTCGAGATCGATATTTACTTCACCCTTAGCGCTGACATCACCGGATTGTGGGTCGTATTCAAAATCGGTGCCATAAATCTGATCGAAGCGGCTAGAGTCACGTCCGTAAAGCGTAATCATCACATCGTGCAACTCTGCCCGGGCGCCTTCCTTGAACTGCACCGCTTTGCTGGCTTGAATTTTGAAAATCGTGCGGCCTGCCTCGGAGCGAGAGACGGTAAAGCCTTGCGCGCTTTGCTGGACATTGAGGCCGATTTTGCCAGGTACCTCTTTGAGCGCATTTTGCACTCGCCAAGAAGCATAAAAATAGGCGCCAGCGACGAGTACGAGCACCAAGATGGCACCTCCGGCAAACCAGCGGCGAATACGAGGAATGCGAAGGGGCATGTGGAAATAGTGTAATTCACCGTGATTGCAGGTGCGGGGTGTCAGTGGCGCCGGCGTCGCGCCGGCCCTTTAAACGCGGTATTAGCGGCGGATCACCAGCGTGCCGGCGATCATGTCGTGCAGCGCCTGCTTGCGCTCGGTAAAGCCAGCCATGATGTAACCGATGAACAGAATCATGCTGGAAAGGTATTTTGCAAAATGACGTCCGGTAGCGCGCGCGAAGGATATGCGATTGCCGTTCAGGTCGGTTACTTTCATCCCGAAAATCATCTTGCCTAACGTCGCCTGAAGAGAAGAACTTTCCATGGCGGCCTCGTAGATCCACGAACCAAGTAGACCCAGTGCAGTGCCGACAATGACAGAAACTAGTCGCGTTCCCTCTCCAGGCATGCGTGCAGCGACACCAGCCACACCCATCACTCCACCCAGGAGCGCGCCGAAAGGCACGACGACTACCTGCACCAGAATGGTGTCAATCAAGGCCGCCAGGAATCGAATCCAAAAACCGCCGTAGCGGGTGGGAGTAGCAACGGGTAGCCGTGGAGTAGCCGCGAGTGATTGAGGAACGCCGCTCAAGGAACCACCGCATTTTGAGCAGAAGGTTGCTTCTGCCGAGTTCTGCCCCCCACACCGGTTGCAGAATACGATTGTGTCTGTCATGCGGGGTGCATATTAGCTGCGCAACGGTTTTGAGGCAAGTAGGAGTTGAGAAACGTGAGAAACGTTGAAACGGTCAGTTACCGATGGCGCGCAAAAACTTGGTCTCCACTCCTTGTGCGGTCTTGGTCTTGATGTCCCGCAGCGAGAGTTCCAAGCCGCCGAATTCGGGATGGTCATTTTGATCGATGCTGAAGGCGATGTCTAAAGAGTCCCCAGGGAGAAGCTCGGCTTTCTGCACGGACTCGGCCATGCGCCATCCTAGTGCGTCGAAGTGAAGCGAGCGTCTCCAGTTCGGCTTGGAAGAGTCTGCTTCTTCACGGTCCAATGATGGCGCCAGCTTCAGCTTCACGTGCTTATCTTTAATGAGTCGCGGCGGAGCCATCATGCGAACGGCACATGCACTGAAAACCGGTTCCGGATTTCCCATGCCGAATGGTTCAAGACGGCAGAGCGCTTGGAACAACTCGGGCGTCACGTGCTCGAGTGGAAGAGCAGCATCGAGATTAAGAATCGGATCGAAGTCGGCCACAGTCAAGCGCGCATGGGCATATTCGTCTAAGTGTGAACGCAGCTCGCCCAATCGAGACGCAGGCAGAGAAAAACCGACTGCGTGAGCATGTCCTCCGTACCGGGTAAAAATACTGGCGCACGATTCGAGTGCGTTGAGCAGATGGAACGCCGGGATGGAACGTCCAGAACCGTGGGCTTCATCACCATCGCGCGAAATTACCAGCGCCGGCCGGCCATAACGCTCGACGATCCGCGTGGCGGTGATGCCAATCACTCCGCGGTGCCAGCCATCTCCATCAATTACGATACAGAAAGCATCGTGCAGGGCCGGTTCTTCGGCGAAACGGGAGTCAATCGCATCCAGAATGCGGCGCTCTTCTTCCTGACGCTCAGCATTGAGCTGGTCCAGCCGGCTGGCGATTTCTTTCGCCCGCGCCGGATCTTTCACACTGAAGAGTTCGATCACGTCGCGAGCCACGTCCATGCGTCCTGCCGCGTTCAGACGCGGCGCTATGCGAAATGCCACCTCTCCTGAGGTAACCACCCGTCCGCCGACTTGTGCGACTTCGAATAACGCGCGCAGGCCGAGGTTCGCTGGAGAGCGTAACGCTTCAAGTCCAAGCTTAGCGAACACGCGGTTTTCGCCCGTGAGCGGCACAGCATCGGCGATGGTCGCGATCGCCACCATCTTCATCTTGTCAGCCGGCGTTCCATCAATCCTTGCACTAACTTGAAGGCGACCCCTGCGCCGCAGAGGTCTTTGCAGGGGTAATCACAGCCAGGTTGATTAGGATTGAGCACCGCAAGGGCATTGGGCACGCCATCTTTTCCTGGCAAGTGGTGGTCGGTGACGATCAGATCAACGCCCAGCCGGTGCGCCGTCAGCGCCGCATCAAGAGCCCGGATCCCGGTATCGACACTGATAATGAGGCGAATATCGGCAGCGGCCGCGCGCTCGATGACGTCATCTTTCATGCCGTAGCCTTCACTAATACGATGCGGAACATGGAAGTCGGCTGCACCGCCGCAGAGTTCGATGGCGGTCTTGAGGATGACAATCGCGGTAGTGCCGTCAACGTCGTAGTCGCCGTAAATCAAAATGCCTTCCTTGCGCTCAATGGCCGCTTCCAATCGATCGATTGCCGCCTTCATGCCGGTCATCAGGTAAGGAGAGTGCAAATGTGCAAGCGAGGGAGCGAGATAGTGACGGGCGGATTCAATATCTGTGATGCCACGCAGCACGAGCAGCCGAGCCAAGGTTGACGCTAAGTGGGAATTGTTCAGGTGAAGTGCGGAATCTGAACCTAGATTTTCAGCGAGATCCTGGACCGGCGCCAACTCGGCGGTTCGAAGCACCCAGTGCACGGCTAGCTTTCGTCATCCTGGTCGGGTTCGTCGATGGGAATCCCACCGAAGTCTTCGGCGACCTCGAGCAAGCGCTGATAGTGGTCATACCAGGGAGTGGACGCCTCATAGACCAGCATGATGCCTTCATGAGCAAACCCGAGCTGCACAAATCCAGTCTTGCCCACATAGGTGCGCAACCAGCGCGCATCTTCCATGTCTTCGTCATTAGTAAATTCGGTGTTCGCCAGGCGCTGAAGAATCTGTTCGAGTTCTTCCTTTCGCAATGTCCAGGAATCGGTGATGAGGAAAGGGGCGCTCGCCGCCTTGGCGAGTTCCACGAAATCTTTCCAACTGTCGGGATTGTCTTCCGACTTCCACATAACGCTGGGCACTTCTTCATAATCCACATAGCCGTGAAAGCGACGCATGCCATGCCCTTCGATGAAGGCGATCATATCGTCTTTGAGGCTGGACAGATCGTCAGGCGCGGGAGACATAAGAAGATTCTGGGTAAGTCAGCATTGTATGACTTTTGGCGGATGGGTACTAGGGGAGACAGTTGTTTAGGCAGTCAGCAGCGAGCAGTCAGCACTCAGCACTCCGCCCTTTAGATTTGGCCTTTGTATGCATCAGCTGAGCCTAACGGCTGAATGCTGAGTGCTGACTGCTGAGTGCTGACTGCTGAATGCTGCTACCGAGTGCTGACTCCTCCTTGTGCTACACTACCTGCTTCACAACACACCTTCGATCCGCATCATGCTTCTTTCGAAAGAATATGTGGGCTATCTGGCCCGCGAACTCACCAAAAAATTGCTTGCCGGCGAGTTCATTGAGACCAAGGACGCTTCTGCGTTAACGCAGAAGGTGCACGCTTCCATGCTCGAGGAATTAACATTGGAGGACCGGATCAACGACGAGGTGCGCGTGATCCTGGAAGCCTATTCGGACGAAATGCGCAAAAGCGGCGCAAATTATCAGGAGATGTTTCGCAAAGTGAAGAATGAGCTGGTACGCAAATACAAGGCAGTGCTGTGAGAGTAAGCCGCGACAAAGTGAATAAAGTGGCGCACGTGGTCACGGATGCCCTCGCGGAGATGAGTGAAGTTGAGTTTCTCGAGGACCGAAACACTCTCCGGCTGGAAGTGCGCAAGATTTTGGAAGACCTGCTCAATCAGGAAGAAAAAATCGACCAGGCAGCGCGTCACAAGATCGACAACCAGAAGCGTACTATCCTGGAAGGCAGCCAGGAATGGGACATTCTCTACCGTAAGTATTACAACGAGGAAGTGAAGAAACTTGGTGTGTAGCGTTTGGTGTCAAGTTTCAGGTTTCTGGTTTCTGGTCGTAATCTAACATCTGAGACTTTCCTACCGTCTTTTAATCATGCCTCCTCTCTCCGACATCACCACTTTCGTCAAACATGCCGCTTACGATGCGGGATTTGAGCTTGCAGGGATTGCTCCGGGCCGGGACTTCCCTGAACTGGATCGTTTTACGGACTGGATTGGCGCCGGCCATGCTGGCGAGATGAAATACATGGAAGCGCGCAACGAAATTGGACAACTGAAACGCGCTTCTCTTCGATCCACGATTCCCTGGGCTCGCAGCGTGATCGTGTGTGCGATCAACTACAACACAGCACAGCCGCTTTCTACTCAGGTAACCGATCCGAAGCGAGGATGGATTTCAAGATACGCTTGGGGCCGAGACGACTATCACCAGACGGTACTGAAGAAACTGCGTCGGGTTGATGCTGCCCTCAAACAATATTGCAACGATGTTCGGCTCATGAATGCCGAAAGCGAATCTCCGGATAAACACCCATTACCGGCCGACGAACTTCAAACCCGCTACTATGTAGACACAGGTCCGCTTGTGGAACGCGTATATGCGAAATATGCGGGGGTTGGCTGGATCGGCAAGAACACATGCATCCTGAATCAGAAGATCGGATCGTGGTTGTTCCTCGGCGTCATCCTGACTTCGCTCGAACTGGAGGCTGATCTGCCGGCTCCAGATCGCTGCGGAAGTTGCACGCGTTGCATTGATGCTTGCCCCACGGATGCTCTGATTGCGCCGTATCAACTCGATTCCAATAAGTGCATCTCTTACCTGACAATTGAAAAGCGCGGCGCGATTCCTGAAGAAATACGTGGCGCAATGGGCCGGCACGCCTTTGGGTGCGATATTTGTCAGGACGTGTGTCCCTGGAATCGCAAGGCGCCGGCGACGACGGCAGCAGAATTTCAGCCGCGAGAGGGATTGGTGAATCCTGCGCTCGACTGGTTGGCGGAAATGACGGGCGACGAATTTCAGCAGACATTCCACGGATCCGCAGTGCGTAGGGCAAAAAGAAGCGGGCTACGGCGCAATGCTGTGATCGCAATGGGAAACAGCGGAGAGCCACATTTCAAGCCTGTTCTCGATCATCTGACTAAAGACGAGGATCCTATTGTCGCGGAGAATGCCCACTGGTCGCAGCAGAAACTTTCACGGGGTTAGGTCAGGCAACCAACTCGCCTTGTCCCAGTTCTAACTTGGGTAGGTCATGCATCAGGAATTCTGCGTTGGGTGTGCTCGGTGATTGCCTCGCCATAGTTTGGTGGCGGTAGAAGGCGAAGTGGCCTCCAGGAGTCGAGCCTGGAGGCCTTTCTTTCTCCAAACACATGCGAGCTTCATGCCTGCGATTGAAGTAAGTGCGTGGTAGCATTTCATGGGTTTGAAACCATCATTCGCCATGTCTCGAGTATTTTGGCTTCTGCGCGGAGTTCTCCCTGTTTTTGTATGCGGTTGTGCTTTGTGGTGCCTTGCAGCCTCTCGTGAAGCGGAGCCGCATTGGATTCGGGTAAGCTCGTCACATTTTTCCGTTCTCACCGATGGCGGCGAAAATAAAGGGCGCGAGGTCGCCGTGCGCCTGGAGCAGATGCGCACTGTCTTCGCGCAACTGTTAATGAAAACGCGAGTAAACCTGCCCGAACCTCTGGACGTTATCGCTTTCAAGACCGACAAAGAGTACGCCCAGAGCGCTCCCCTCCACGACGGACAGCCGATACCTGCGCCTGGATTCTTTCTTCCGGGGGCTGATCGCAACTATATAGTTCTTAACTTGTTCGAGGACGACCCCTGGCGCGCTGTTACTCATGAATTCGCTCATTTGTTGTTGGACCACAACTATCCACCAACCCAACCTTGGTTCGACGAAGGTTTTGCGGAATATTTTGCCAGTCTTCGACTGGACAACAAGCACGCCCAAATCGGCAGTGATCCCGAAGCAATCCCGGCACGTAAGCAAGACCTTTTGGGGACGGAGGCTGAGAGTCGCAACGCGCCGAAATCGCTCAGCGAACTACTGAGCTCGCCGGTGTGGCTTGCGATTCCTGACCTTTTAACCGCGAGACACAACAGGTCGAACTATCAGGAAGGATCGCATCATACGTTGTTTTACGCGCAATCGTGGATTGCGATGCACTACTTGCTAAACAAGAACAAACTCACCGAAACCGGAACTTATTTTGATTTGGTGGAAAACCATAAGCTCTCAGTCGAACAAGCGATTCAGCAGGCTTACGGCATGACGGCAGCGCAATTTGACCAGTCGTTGAAAGACTATTTCCATTTTCTCGGACTATCCATCCAAACTCAGGCCATCCCGCCATCGGCCGGCACACTCACTTCAACCGTGTCGCAATTCCCGCTTCCAGTAGACAACATCGGTACCAGCACTGGGCACGTAGCGGACACTGACGCACGAGCCTTGATTGCGGAAATGATGGTTCGCTTGCCCGAACACCGACAGCAAGCCTTGCAGGAATTGAATACCATGATCGGTCAGCCGAAGGCGGAAAATGCGATCGCACATCGCGCTCTGGCCTGGATGCACCTGCAACGCAAAGAATACGATGCAGCTACGGAAGAGCTTTCAAGCGCGCTGGACCTCGACGGCCAGGATCCCTGGGTGCGCTACTATTTGGCGCTGGTGAAGTATCACGCAGCCGAATCCAGCGGACATCCATTTCAAGGTCTTTCGAACATGATGCAAGATCTGCGGGCGGTGCTCGATTGGAATTCAGAAATGGCTGAGGCCTACAGCATGCTGGCCATGGCCCGTGTGGAAGGCGGAGGCGTGAACTCCGCCATCGAGGCCATGCGGTTGGCGATTCAACTCAGTCCCCGCAACGATGGTTATTTGCTGAATATGGCGCAGATTTACATGGCGGGCAAGAAGTGGGACGCTGCCACGGCGCTTCTCGAGCACTTAAAAGTCAGTCAAGATCCGCAAATTGCACGTGCTGCCGCGAAGAACCTGGAGGATCTTCCTACTCTGAAGAAATATGGCCTGATGCCACAGCAAACGGTTGCAGCCGCCAAAGCCGAGAACTCTCCGCCTGTCGTTGCCAAAGCAGGCGCACTCCCAAAATCCGGTACGACCAAAGAAGGCAGCCCAGAGGAGGAAGATGAAGCTGGCACAGATCGACAGCCAGTAGCACCGGCCCAACCGCTTGCCCCGGACAAGCGTCCTATCAAATTTGTGAAAGGCAAGCTGGTGAACGTGAATTGCGCCTCCGCGCCCGCAGCAGTCCTAACAGTCGCGGTAGGAACAAAGACGATGAAGCTACGTACCGAGAATTACAAATCGATGCTGGTCATTGGCGCCGATGACTTTTCGTGCG